>JBPYFA010000575.1:0-11561 GCA_051986585.1 Vicinamibacterales bacterium
ACAGCACCCCTGGCACCCACAGCACCCCTGGCACTCTTGGCACCCATAGCACCCCTTGGCACTCTTGGCACCCATAGCACCCCTTGGCACTCCTGGCACCCTTGGCACCCTTGGCACCCTCGCAGCCTGCGCACTCCGGATCATGCGACAATCCTTACCCAAGGAAAGCGCAATTCAAGACATCAGCGGAAGGAGACACATGAAGACGGTGGTCAGCGCGGCTCTGTTTCTGGCACTCGCCGCGAGCCCAGCGCGTGCGCAAGTCAATGCAGGGGAGCAGAAGCCCGAAGCGAGCCTGCCGTTCACGATGACGCAGGTGGCGACGTTCAACCTGCCCTGGCGCATCGCGTTCTTGCCGGACGGTCGCATGCTCATTACGGAAAAGCCTGGAGCGGTCTGGCTGGTGACGCAGCAGGGCGCGAAGACGCAAGTCGCAAACGTGCCGGCGGTCCTTCATCAAGGGCAAGGCGGATTGCTCGGCATCTTTCTCTCACCCAAATACGCAACCGATCACAACGTTTACCTGACATATTCAGAGCCGGGTGATGGCGGCTCGAGTCTGGCGCTCGCGAGCGCGCGACTGACCATCGGCGACAACACGGCGAGTCTCGACGGGCTGGAGGTCCTGTGGCGGCAGATGCCGAAGGGCAAGGGTGGGCAGTTCGGCGCGCAGATCGCCTTCTCGCCGGATGGACAGTATCTGTTCCTCACGGTCGGAGAGCGACAGCGCATGACCCCGGCTCAAGATCCGGATCAGGAGCTCGGGAAGATTCTCCGCCTCACGCCTGACGGAAAGCCCGCCCCGGGTAATCCGATGGCTGGAAAGACCGGCGCGGCGAGCGTGCCGCTAATCGATGCGCCAGCCGACACCGAGGCGGCGAAGACCGCGCCCGTGATCAGCACCTATAAATTCACCGGTCCGAACCTGGCGCCCGCCGAAACCTGGACGAGCGGCCATCGCACGCCATATGGTCTCGCGTTCGCGCCTGACGGTCGACTCTGGGAAGTCGAACACGGCCCCCGCGGCGGTGATGAGTTGAACCTGATCGAGCCCGGGAAGAATTACGGCTGGCCGCTCGTCGCTTACGCCGTCAACTACAACGGCGTACCGATCCCAAGTCCCGACACGCGGCCGGACTTGACCAAGCCGGTCATCTACTGGACGCCGGTCATCGCTCCCGGCAGCCTCACGTTCTATAACGGCACCATGTTCCCGCAGTGGAAGGGGTCTGCGTTCATTGGCGGCATGGCATCGATGACGCTCAATCGCGTCACGTTCGATGGCAAGGGCGGCGCGAAACCCGCTGAACGCTGGAGCGTCGGCCACCGCATTCGCGATGTCGAAGTCGCGCCGGACGGTGCCTTGTGGATGCTCGAGGATTCGCCGACCGGCGGCCTGTTCCGCGTCACGCCGAACGCGACCACCAAGTAGTTAGTCTCTCGCGGAGATCGTCGAGGATCTCACGAGTCGCTGAGGCCGCAGAGAAACGCCGCGCCCAGCCGGCTCCGCCACCAGATGCCGAAATTGGCGGAGCCGGCTGGCGCAGCGTTTTTTGCGTTCTCTCTGCACTCCGCGACATCCTCTGCGCACTGCGCGCGACGTCCCCACTGGAACGGTCCTTGAATTCATTGACGATGAAGCCGGTATCCGCTGCACGCGGGACTGAACCATTCGTGAGACCACCCTGGCACGGACCGCTGCTGACTTGCTTCAACGGTAGCTGTCATGGTGATCCATTCGACAACCCGATCAGGAGTGGCGCCCGTCGAGCGACTCAACGTGGCGGCATTCAAGATTCCAACCACCGGACCGGAGGCTGACGGGACACTCGACTGGGATGCGACGACGATGGTGGTCGTGCACCTGGCCGCCGGGGACGTCACCGGCCTCGGGTATACCTACGCCGACGTATCCGCCGGCACGGTAATCGAACACATCCTTTCCCCGCTGGTCGTCGGACGTGACGTGCTCGACGTCGAGTCGTGCTACGACGCGATGTTGCATGCGATTCGCAACCTCGGGCGTCAGGGAATCGTCGCCAGCGCCATCGCTGCGGTCGATATCGCTCTGTGGGACGCGAAGGCGCGCCTGCTCGATCTCCCACTCGTCTCACTGCTCGGCGGTGTGCGCGCCGCCGTTCCCATTTATGGAAGCGGCGGGTTCACCTCGTACTCGAACGATCAGGTGCAGCGCCAGCTCGGCGGGTGGGCATCTCAGGGCATCGGCGCCGTCAAGATGAAGATCGGCCGCGATCCGACAGCAGATCGAGAGCGCGTGCGCGCGGCGCGGCAGGCGATCGGCAACGGCTGTTCTCTCTTCGTCGACGCCAACGGCGCGTACGATCGCAAAGTTGCGCTCGCCCAGGCGGAAGTGTTCGCTCGCGATCGCGTCGTCTGGTTTGAGGAGCCAGTGTCCTCCGACGATCTCGAGGGATTGCGGCTGATTCGCGATCGCGCTCCCGCCGGGATGGAGATTGCCGCCGGTGAGTACGGCTACGACATCCAGTACTTCCGTCGCATGGTCGAGGCCGGCGCGGTCGATGTGTTACAGGCCGACGCGACGCGCTGCTGCGGGGTGACGGGATTCCTGCGCGCAGGGGCGGTGTGCGACGCGTTCTGCCTGCCGCTCTCAGCACATACCGCACCGAGCATTCACGTCCATCCGTGCTGCGCCGTCTCGCGGGTTCGAAACCTCGAGTACTTCCACGATCACGTGCGCATCGAGCACATGTTGTTCGACGGCGCGCTCGATCCTGTCAACGGCGAACTTCAGCCTGATCGCTCGCGTCCCGGTTTGGGTATCGAACTGAAATCGCAAGACGCCGAGCGCTTTGCCGTGTGAGGAATCTGCCCCATGTCGACTCCGTCGTATCTCATCCCCCCGACCGCACCTTCGCGTGACTCCTCGAATGACGCGCGCCATCTGTCGGTGAACGCCGAACGGCTCGCCTCCGATCTCGCCGCCGTCGTCCGAGGCGAGGTCCGCTTCGATCGAGGAAGCCGCGCCCTCTACGCTACCGATGGCTCGAACTATCGCCAGCCTCCGATCGGTGTGGTGATTCCACGCGACATTCAGGACGTCGAGCAAGCGCTCGCGATCTGCCGAGCGCACCGCGCGCCGGTCTTCGGGCGTGGCGGCGGGACGAGCCTGGCGGGCCAATGCTGCAACGTCGCGGTCTGCTTCGATTTCTCGAAGTACATGAACCGCGTCATCGAGGTCGACCCGGTCCGCCGGGTCGCACGTGTGCAGCCCGGCACAATCCTCGATGATCTTCGGCACGCGGCCGAACAGTACAAGCTGACGTTCGGACCGGATCCCGCCACGCACACGCACTGCACGCTCGGCGGAATGATTGGCAACAACTCCTGCGGCGTCCATTCGGTGATGGCGCAGTTCTACGGGCCTGGCCCTCGCACGTCCGACAATGTCGAGTCGCTCGACATCGTCACCTACGACGGCGTGCGGATGCGCGTCGGCGCCACTCCGCCAGGCGAGCTGCAGCGGTTGCGACAGCTTCCCGGCCGGTACGGCGAGATCTACGCGCGGCTGGACGATCTGGTTCGCCGGTACGCCGATCACATTCGGTCGGGCATTCCGGATATCCCGAGGCGAGTATCTGGATACAACCTGACGGCCCTGCTGCCCGAAAACGGATTCAATGTCGCGCAGGCGCTCGTCGGCAGCGAGAGCACGTGCGTGATCGTGCTCGACGCGGCAGTCACGCTGATCCCGAATCCGCACGCCCGATCGCTGCTGGTTCTCGGCTACCCGAGCGTGTACGAGGCGGCCGATCACGTGCCGAGCGTGATGGAGCATCGTCCTATTGGCTGCGAAGGAATGGACGATCGTCTGGTCAAGGATATTCAGTCGATTGGATATGAAACGGAAACCTTGAAGCTCTTACCCGAGGGCCAGGGCTGGTTGCTTGTGGAGTTCGGCGGTGACACCAAGGAGGAAGCCGACGCACATGCACACGACTTGATATCGGCGCTCGGAAACGGTCCCGGTCGCCCGACGATGAAGTTGTTCGACGATCCGCAGGAGGAGCACAAAGTCTGGAGAACGCGCGAAGCTGGTCTCGGCGCGACCGCTCACGTCGACCGATCGCGACCAACCTGGGAGGGATGGGAGGATTCATCAGTGCCGCCCGCCAGACTCGGTGAGTATCTGCGCGGATTTCGCAAGCTTCTCGACCAGCATCAGCTCCAAGGCGACTTATACGGGCATTTCGGCCAGGGATGCGTGCACACGCGAATCAACTTCGATCTCGAAACCGCCGCCGGGATTCGCAACTACCGATCGTTCGTGGAGAACGCGGCGGATCTGGTCGTCCGCCTCGGCGGGTCGTTGTCGGGCGAGCACGGCGACGGTCAATCACGCGGCGAGCTGCTGAATCGGATGTACGGGCCCGAATTGATGGAAGCGTTTCACGAGTTCAAGTCGATCTGGGATCCAGAGTGGCGAATGAACCCGGGAAAGATCATCGAGCCATATCGTCTCGACGAAAACCTGCGCCTCGGCACGAATTACAATCCGCCGTCGCTCCGGACGCACTTCCATTATCGAAATGAGGAAGGAGGCTTCGCCAAGGCGACGCTGCGGTGTGTCGGTGTGGGCGAGTGCCGGCGGTTGGAGAACGGGACGATGTGCCCGAGTTTTCGCGTCACCCGCGAAGAAATGCACTCGACGCGTGGTCGGGCCCGGCTGTTATTCGAAATGCTCGAGGGCGATCCCTTGACCGGTGGCTGGCAGGACGAGCACGTGAAGGAAGCGTTGGACCTGTGCCTGGCGTGCAAAGGGTGCAAAGGGGAGTGCCCCGTCAGCGTCGACATGGCCACCTACAAATCGGAGTTCCTCGCGCACTACTACGAGCAACATCGTCGACCTCGTTCCGCGTTTGCGTTTGGGCTGATTCACTATTGGGCGCGGCTCGCCGCATGGATGCCGGACGTCGTGAATCTGGTGACACAAACGCCCGGACTGCGGACGCTGGCAAAAATCGCTTCGGGTATGCCCGTGAATCGACAAGTGCCGGCATTTGCGCCATTCACGTTCAGCGAGTGGTTCCGGGCGCGATCGCGCCCGGCTGAATCCTCCCGAGAGCGTGTCGTGCTCTGGCCCGACACATTCAACAATCACTTCCATCCCGAGACGGCGATCGCCGCCGTGCACGCGCTCGAGCGTGCCGGATTCCAGGTCGATGTGCCCAGCTCGCCGGTTTGCTGCGGCCGACCGCTGTATGACTACGGCATGCTCGACAGCGCCAAGCAGTGGCTGGAGCACACGCTCGCCGTCCTGGCTGCCGACATTGAAGCCGGCGTGCCTGTCGTAGGCCTCGAGCCGAGTTGTGTGGCGGTGTTCCGCGATGAGATGCGCGAGCTGCTTCCCGATCGCGAGGACGCGAAGCGGTTGGCAAGGCAGACATTTCTTCTGAGCGAGTTTCTCAACGACCACGGCTTCGTGTATCCGAAGCTTCGACGCAAGGCCGTGATTCACGGCCACTGCCACCACAAAGCCGTCATGAAATTTGACGCTGAAGAGCAGGCATTGAAGGCGATGGAACTCGACCTAACCGTGCTCGACTCCGGATGCTGTGGAATGGCCGGCTCGTTCGGGTTCGAGCGCGACCATTACGACGTGTCGATGAAAGTGGGGGAGGAAGTCCTGCTGCCTGCGGTCCGCGATGCCGCGAAGGACACGCTCGTTGTTGCCGACGGTTTCAGCTGCCGCACGCAAATCGCGCAAGCCACCGATCGTCGAGCTCTTCACCTCGCTGATCTGATCGAGATGGCCGACCGCGAAGGCCAATCCGGTCCTGATGGAAACTATCCGGAACGCGCGTATGTGCCCACCCGTGGCGTGTGGAGGCAATTGCGCCCAGCGACGCTCATCGCGGCGGGCCTGATTGGTACCGCCATCGGACTCAGCGGGCTCGTATTCAGGAACGATCGCGGCCGACGATCAGCGCGACCGCGAGCGACGCGGCTGCCGCCGCACTGAATACTCCAACCATGTGCTCGTTAAGCCAGGTTTGTGTGCTGGTTTCCCGGCTGCGGTCGCCGAAGCGTCCGTGGGCGCCGAAGTCTCCAGGGAGGGGCGCCCACAAGTTGTCGGGCCGATTCGGATCCGCTGGTTCGTTCGTTTGTTGCGAATCGAATCCATCGCGGGCGAGGAATCGATCGAACAAACCTGCGGCGATCTTGTTGCCCCAAACGGCCACCAGTGTCGGGAAGCCGACGCAGATTTCCCGGCGGTGAGTGTTCGCCGCAGCCCACACGATCGCCCGTGCCGCCACTTCAGGCTCATAGATCGGAGGGACTGGTTGCGGTCGCCGTGGTAGACGGCTCTTCACCCAGTCGAACTGCGGCGTGTTCATCGCCGGCAACTGAACCATCGTCACGCGCACGTCGCTGCGATCGTGAAGGAGTTCGGTACGGAGCGACTCGGTGAATCCTTGGATAGCATGTTTCGCTCCGCAGTAGGCCGCCTGCAACGGTATTCCTCGGTAGGCGAGCGCCGAGCCCACCTGCACAATCGCTCCCCGGCTCCGCGGCAGCATGCGCTTCAGCGCCGCCAGCGTGCCATTGACGACACCCAGATAAGTCACCTCAGTCACGCGTCGCACTTCCGCGGGCTCGAGCTGGCTCACCGGCGAGAAAACCGACACCATGGCGTTGTTCACCCAGACGTCGATCGGTCCGAGCTCCCGCTCGATCTGTGCGGCGGCTGCGTCGACTGCCGCCGCGTCGGCCACGTCCACGGAGATCGCCACCGCGCGCCCGCCGGCGGCTTCAATCTCTTTTTTTGCGGCGAAGAGACCATCGATCCCACGCGCGAGAAGGCCGATGCGCGCTCCGGTCTGCGCAAACGCACGAGCCGTCGCGCGGCCGACGCCCGCCGACGCCCCAGTGATCACCACGACCTGTTCAGAATCCATTTTCACACTCCGAATCCTTAACCTCTATTCCTCGGCAGCTTCAATCTGGAGATCTCCGTCCGACGAGACGTCGTCGATTACTGTGCGGCTGCCATTCCGTTTGAAGACGATGCGAGCTTTCGCGATGCCGACTGACAAGCGATCCAGGGTCAGTGTGCGGACGAAATCGGGCAACTGCGGGCAGTGAACGCGCAAGCGTCGCTCGAAGCCGTCAGGCTCGAGTCCCAACGCGGACTCGATCATGTAGGGCACCGAGCCGGCGGCCCACGCTTGTGGATGGCACGCGACCGGATACCTGATCGGTCCACCGCGCTGGTGTCGATCGAATCCGGCGAAGACTTCCGGCAATCGGCCATGTTCGAACCGGTCCGCCGCGTCGACGATGGATGTCAGCAGACGAAGCGCAGCGTCCGCGAACCCGTAACGGCGGCAGCCCGCTGCGATCAGCGCATTGTCGTGCGGCCAGACTGTGCCGATGTGATATCCGATCGGGTTGTATCGTCGTTCGAGCGTGCTCAATGTCCGAATGCCCCAACCCGAGAACATGTCTAGCTGGAAGAGACGATCGATGGTGAGTTTCGCGCGATCGGCGGTCGCGATTCCCGTCCACAGCGCCTGGCCAGGATTCGACGAGGCCACCTCGACCCGCCGATTGCCGTGCTCGAGCGCGAGCGCGTAGGTGCCAAGGCGGTCGCTCCAGAAATGCGTGTTCACACGCTCCCGAAGTTCGTTGGCTTCCGTCAGCAGTCTCTCGGCCGTAACGTTGTCTCCGGACCGGCGATAGAGCGCGGCCAGGCTGGATTTGGCGAGATAGACGTAGCCCTGCACTTCGATGAGAGCGATTGGTGGTGTGGCAAGCGTGCCGTCTTTGTTGGAAATGGCATCGCCGGAATCCTTCCACCCTTGATTGGCAAGACCACGATCTGATGCCGAGATGTAAGTCAGGAATCCAGTGGCGGACATCTGACGATCGATCCAGCCAAGGGCGGCGTCGATTGACGAGGAGAGATCCTTGAAGAGGTCGAGGCGCCCCGTCCACAACGCGTGCCGGGCGAGCAGCACCAGAAACAGCGGCGTCGCATCCACCGAGCCGAACGACGGCGTTTGAGGGATTTCATGCAGGTGCGCCATCTCGCCGGTTCGAAGTTCGTGCATGATCTTGCCGGGTTGCTCGTCACGGTCGTCGTCGACGGAGGTTCCCTGGTGTGCCGCGAGCAGCCGCAACGTGTCTTCTGCCATCCACGGCACATACGCGAGCGTCTCGAACGCGGCAATCAGGCTGTCGCGTCCAAACAGGGCGATGAACCAGGGAACGCCGGCCGAAAAGTAGCGATGGCCGTCGAGCGTGCTTCGCAGCATGTGCAGATCGCGCAGCGAGCGGTTGAGCACGAGATTCAGCCGGCCGCTGTCGGAGCTGATGCACGTGGCCTCGTCGAGCCACCGGTCGCTCGACCGTTGCAGATCGGTGCGCAGTTGGTCCGCATTTGCCGCCGTGGGATGAAACGCGTGCCGTGTCGCGGAGGATTCCTCACGAACATGCAGCGTCACGTGCAGGTCGACGGTTTGACGCGACGGCAGCGTCAGGTCGAATGAAGCGGTTGCATTCTCCTTCCGCGCCGGCTCCGGATCGAAACACACGCGCAGCAAACGTCGAATGTGGTCGGCTCCGTCGTATTGGAGAATGAGATCGCTCGTATCCCACTCCGGCGGGCGGAGCCGTCCGCGTTTCTTCTGCTCGGCGCCGCGGACCTGAAACAGCGACTCGAATTCGGCGCGTAGGGCGATCGTCAGGTGCAGGGTGACCGTGTCGGCGCCATAGTTGGTCAGGCGCACAACGTCGCGAAGTGCTGTCTCTGATCCATCGACGGTGCGATGCCATTCAATCCCGACTGACTCCTTCGGCACGACGGTGCGCTCGCCCGCGTTGAGATCCGGGTTGGTCAACTGAAAGGTCGCCGAGAAGCCAGCGCCGGAGTCGACGCCGAGAATCTCCGGCCTCTGGTCGCTGATCCGCAGCGAGTAGCCATTCAGGTACCGACAGTCATGAAAGTAGAGTCCCAACCCGTGCCGGGCTTCGAAGGGGACGTCGCCGGTTCGATCGCACAGGAAGACGAGATCTTCCTGCTTGAGCACAATCGCTTCGGCGATGCTTTCGGTGATCGAGACGTGTCCCTGCTGCAGCAGGCGGCGATGGCCGCTCGGGGCTACCGCCGTCCCGCTAGTGAGCTCGTCGCGAACCGTCGATCTGGACTCAGGCGGCATCGTTGACCAGCGGATGAATGTGCAACCCGCGTTCCTCGCTGGCCCTTCCGTTCTCTTTTGTCTATCTTCCTTTTCCCCTTTTTCCCTTTCGCTTCTCCGATCAGCCATCGCCGGCCTCGGCACGCTTTTGGAAACTGGCGGTCGGTGGAGGTGTGCATCATGCGGCACAGATATGGATTAGCCGTTGCGGTCTGGTTGATGACCATTGGAACCGCGGCGGCCACGATTTCTACAGCCGAACTCAAGCGGCTGGAAAACGCGGGCGCGGTCCTGCGCGACATGCGTGCGCAGCCGGACAAGGGCATTCCCGAGAAACTCTGGGATCGCGCCGCCTGTGTGGCCATCATTCCTGACCTGAAGAAGGCGGCGTTTGGGATCGGCGGGGAGTACGGGCGCGGCGTGATGAGCTGCCGTACGGGTGAGCGGTGGGGCGCACCGACGTTCATGCAGCTCGAAAAGGGCAGTTGGGGTTTCCAGATCGGCGCGGCGGAGACTGATCTCGTGCTGCTGGTGATGAATCGCGACGGGGCGGAAAAGCTGCTGAAGAACAAGGTGTCGCTCGGCGCCGATGCGTCCGTCGCCGCCGGACCGGTCGGGCGCGCCGCGGCGGCCGCCACCGATGCGCAACTGTCGGCGCAGATCCTGTCGTACTCGAGGACGCACGGTGTGTTTGCCGGCATCGATCTCTCGGGTGGCGTGCTCGGTCCTGACAAGGATGCGAACACTGATGTGTATGGCGTTAATGTCGATGCGAAGAGCATCGCGTTTGGAGGCGTGAAGACTCCGCCAGAAGCGCGACCGCTGATTCAGGAATTGACGACTGGCGCCATTGGTACGAGCGGCCGTTAGCACGTCATCGCGCGGAGCGCGCAGAGATCGCCGAGAGGACGCCGCGCCAACCGGGATCCCGATTTTGTTGAACGTGGGTGGACCGACTGGCACGGCGTTCGCGTTTTCGGCGTGGGACTCTCCGCGTGACCGCGTGATATAATCACCTCTTGCCATGCCACTCAGTTTGGTCGCTGTGTGGCGCGTCTCTCCCTGATGTGGGCCGCTAGCTCAATTGGCAGAGCAGCAGACTCTTAATCTGCGGGTTGAAGGTTCGATTCCTTCGCGGCTCACCAAATTCCTAAGAAAAACGGCAAATCACAGTGGCGATTTCGGCGTGAACGAAATTGACAGCCATTGTGACAGCCATTCGTTTCTCAGGCTCGGAGTGCCGCATCCATCTGAAGCGCAGCTTCGGCGCTGACGTGGGGCAGGACGTGGGAATACGTGTCGAGGGTCAGGCTGATTTGCGAATGACCGAGGATTTCCTGAACGACCTTCGGATGAACGCCTTGCACTAGCAGCAACGTCGCGCATGTATGTCTAAGGTCGTGAATACGAATCTTCGGGAGCTTCGCTGCGGTCAACAGGCTTTTGAAATCTCGACGGACATTTCGCTCATCAAGTGGGGTTCCGATTGTCGAGGTGAACACGAGACCAGAATCGACCCAATCGCCACCGGCTCGTAGCCGTTCCTTTTTTTGCCGAGTCGCGTGCCGTTTCAATGTCGCCACTGTCAACGCAGGCAGCGTCACCGTTCGGCGGCTCCTCTCGCTCTTCGGTTCAACGAATTCCAGCTTGCCATCAACTCTCTGCAACGTCTGATGCACACTGATCGTTCCCTTCTTCAAGTTCACATCCTGCCACCGAAGCCCGAGTGACTCGCCCAGTCGTAACCCCACCGCTGTGGCGACGGAGAAAACCGCCCCAAGTCGATGCTTACCCGCCGCGTTGAGCAAGGCCCTAGCCTGCTTCTGGTTTAGCGTCACCGGCAGGTAACGCACGCGCCGTGGCGCTTTGACAAGGTCAGCCACGTTCCGCCCAACCGCAGACCACTTGACCGCTTCATTGAGTGCAGTGTGAAGCACGGCGCGAATTAGAGCGACCCGCCGAGGCGACAGGCCCTCTGCACTCTTGGCGGCGAATAACTGCTGGACGTGTTCGGGCCCAAGCTTCTGAAGCGTCAGGTGCCCCAATGCGGGCACGAGGTGCTTCTTCACAATCTTCTTGTAATCCGCATATGTGCGAGGGCGCAGCCGAGGCTTTGCGGTGCCTTCGAGCCAGTCGTCCAAGAACTTGCCGACCGTCTGTCTCGCAACCGCTACCGGGCGACCAAGTTCCTGGTCGCGCAGGGCCTTGTTCAACTGCCCTGAGACTGCTTTCCTTGTCGTGCCATAAAACGTTTTCCTCGCACGCTTTCCGTTCCGATACCCGTCGCTGATACTCGCGGCATACCGGCCATCCTTGCGACGGAAAATGCTTCCTTCTCCTCGCCCCCGCTTTCGTTTGGATCGTTGATTCTCGTCTTGTTTT
>JBPYFA010000576.1:0-3263 GCA_051986585.1 Vicinamibacterales bacterium
CTCCGTTAACTCCGTTCCTCCGTTGTGCACTCCGTTTCCTCCGTAATCTCCGTACCGGAGAACAGGCTCAAAACAAGAACTTGAACCCCACCTGCATGATGCGCTGGTCGTAGCCAGTCTTGCCCGCCGTCGGATAGTCGGCGGCGTCGAACGACAGCGGGCTGACGGGATTGCCCACCGCGTCGGTCACTATGGCACGGTTCACGCCGGCGATATTTGCGGTGTTGAACAGGTTCTTGGCCTCGAAGAACAGCTCCGCCTTCATTGCGTCACGCAGCGGAATGAACCGCGAGTAGCGCAGATCCAGATTCACGACTCGTCCGAGCCGGCCGGCGTTTCGTTCGATGTTCAGCGGGCGATCGTTGAGGAGACCGTCCTGATTGAGATCGAGCGTTGAACGGATGTTGAAGGGAAGACCACTGTTGGCGTACAGGATGACGCCGAGCTGGTTGTTGTTCAGGAGCGTCGCCGTGGCGCCGCTGCCGCTGACCGTCGGCGCGAGGACCGTGGACACCGAGAACGTATGCGTCTGGTTGAACGGCGTCACTCCTTTGTCGCGATCGAGGTTGGTCGGATCCGACGGTCGGTCGTCGCCGCTGCCAACGACGTAGGTGCCCGTCAGAGGCGCATTGTCGACGCCGCGTGCGAGCGTGTAGGTTGCCTGCGTCATCCAGCCATGCGCCATACGCTTGCTCAGAGTGGCTGTGAACGCGTTGTAGGTGGCGTCGCCGATCGACTTGAACATGTTGATGCGGTTGAACGTTGGATCGACCCTGGCGCTCGTTGAAAAGATCGGACGGCCGTCGGCGAGCGTCTGCCCTGACGGCACCAGATTGATGTCCATCAGCACCGGCAGATTGCTGCCCACTGAATTCACGTACCCGACCGTCACCGCGATCTCGTCGTTGATCGCACGCTCGACCTGCACGTTGCTGAGCCACGCCGACTGCGTCCGGAAAGCAGGATCGACGGCATTGATGCTCTGCCGAGGCAATACGAATCCAGGCGGCGGCGACGCAAGATTGGTGGGAAAGGCCGGCGCGCCGGCAGCCGTCGGCGGCAGCGGACCGACGTTGTAGCTCTTTGGATCGCCGTTGCTCAGGATGGCGTTGTCGTAGAAATCGAGGAGCGGCGGTTCGTACATGAGTCCGACGGATGCACGGAGAACCGTCCGCCCCTGCTGATCCAACGACCACGACAGCCCTGCGCGTGGGCCGAAGTTGTTCTTGTCGATTGCGAAGTCTTGCGAGTACGGATTGGGCGCAAACGGACGCGCTTCCGGCACGTTGAACAGATCGTAGCGAACGCCGTACAACAGCTTCACGCGCGGCGACAGCTGCCAGTCGTCCTGAATGAACAATCCATAGAAACCGGAGTTGTAGTTGACGCTGAGATCTCCGAGCTGCTGCTGAAAGTTCGTGTACGAATACGGATCCGCACCGCTCTTTGCGGCCTGGTAGGCCGCGATCGTCGGGAAGGTGTATTGAAAGAGCTCGCCCCGTACGCGCCGGTCGGCGATCCACTGCGCATCGATCCCGCCCTTGAATGCGTGACGACCGCGAATCAGGCTGACATTGTCGATCACCTGCGTGATCCCCTGATTGAAATCAAATCCAACGGAGTTGCTGTCACCGATCCGGGCGCCGCCAAACTCCGCTTTGCCGCTCACGGTAATCGCCGGACCGTCGACCGACATCCCCGGCGTGCGGAACTGGTGGCGGCGGGCGTACTGGACGCGCAGTTCGTTCAACATCGAACCGCCAATCGACGACACCACCTGCCCGGACGTCGAGTCCATGCGATCGGTGAAGTCGGTCGCGCGATCGGTCGTGGTGAGACCACCGCCAATGTTCGCGGCGGACAGGTTCTTGAAACCGAAATACCGGATCGACAGCTGACTGCTCTTGGACAGCTGATAATCCGTTTTCCCGAACCAGAAATTCACTTGTTGATGCGCCGGGATGACGCCGTCAGCCGGCAGCGTGAGGCCGAGAGCCTGGGCATCCGCAGGCGCAACGGTGATGACCTGCGCCCCACTGACAAGGCTTCGGTCGACATACTCGTAGGCGCCGTAGTAGTGCCACTTGTCCTTGGTGATCGGACCGCCCACGGTGCCAGTGAAGTTATCCGCTTTGGTATCCGGCTTGCGAGCAGTCGGTGCGAGAAAGAACGGCTGCGCAGACATCGCATTGCGCTTGAACCGGTAGCTCGCGGATCCGTGCACGACGTTGGTGCCGGATGGGGTGACGGCGTTGTAGACCATACCGGTCGTCTGGCCGAACTCCGGCGCAAACCCGTTCGTGATCACCTTCACCTCGCGAACGAGCACTTCGGAAATCGGCAGCAGCCGGAGTCCGGCTCGATCCTTCTCGGTGTTCGTGTTGCCGTCAATCTGATAGTTGGTGTGCATCTGCGATCCGTTGGCGTTGATGCGTGGCACACCAAATTCGTTGTTCTCGTACCCGGTCACGTTCGCCTGGAGGAAGGCGAAGTTGTACGGATTTCGAGACACGAGCGGAAGGTTCCGCACTTCCGTCTCACCAATGGTCCGGCCGAGATCAATTTTGCCGGGTTCAGCCACCGGAGACTCGCTCGTCACGGTCACTGCTTCGGTCATGTTTCCGACCGACAGACTGATATTGATGACAGCGGACTGTCCCGCCGACAGTGTGAGCCCTTGCTGCTCGAATTTTCGAAAGCCCGACAACTCGGCCGAGACGCGATAGCGGCCGAGAGGCAACAGCGGTGCGCGGTAAACGCCAGCGTCGTTCGAGACGACGACGCGGGAATCGCCAGTGTCGACATTGGTCACCGTCACGCTGACGCCCGGCAAGGCCGCGCCCGACTGGTCGGTGATGGTGCCTTCGATGGTGCCGTTGATCGCCTGCGACTGCGCCAGCGGATGCGCAACGGTCGCGAAAACGATGAGAGCTGCCAACCAGAACCCCAAACCCCGAAACATGAAACCTCCCTGGTAACGAAGCGCAATCAACAATTATCGTCCGCGACGGCGGACAATCGTTAGACGCGAGGGGATATCGAAGAGGTTCAGGTTTGGGATGAAGCGCGGGCTCGGTGCAGTCGAGCCGCGGAGGTGGCGGAGGTCACGGAACAAGCTTTAACCACGGAGAACGGAGAAACGGAGTTCGCTTCGGATTCCAAAGAACACAATACCTCCGTGTCTCCGTGCCTCCGTGTTGATCTTGTCCCGTGGTCTCCGTCACCTCCGCTGCTTTACGAACTCAGCACGTCGCTGTACACCT
>JBPYFA010000577.1:0-12285 GCA_051986585.1 Vicinamibacterales bacterium
GTAGATGCGCCGCGGCATGCCGAGCAGCCCGGCGATGTGCATCGGGAAGAAGCCGACGTTGAAGCCGATGAACATGATCCAGAAGCTCCACGCACCGAGGCGGTCCGACATCATCCGGCCGGTGATCTTCGGCAGCCAGTAGTAGAAGGCGGCGAAGACAGGAAACACGTTCGCACCGACGAGCACATAATGGAGATGCGAGACCACGAAGTAGGTATCCGTCAATTGCCAGTCGAAGGGGATGACGGCGGTGACGATGCCGTTCAGTCCGCCGATCACGAACACGACGAGAAACCCCAGCGCAAACAGCAGCGCCGGTTTCAGCACCGGTCTTCCCTGAGCGAGGGTTGCGACCCAGGCGAACACCTGGACCGCGCTGAAGATCGAAATCGTCATGCTCGCGGCGCTGAAGACACTCATCGCCATCTGCGTCATGCCGGTGGCGAACATGTGGTGGACCCAGACCCCGAACCCGACGACACCGGTCAGCACGGTCGCGAGCGCGACCCAGGTATAGCCGACAATTGGCCGCCGGGCGAACACCGGCAGGAGCATCGAGATCATCCCGGTGGCAGGAAGAAAAATGATGTAGACCCAGGGGTGGCCGAAGAACCAGAACAGCTGCTGCCACATCATCGCGGAGCCGCCACGCGCCGTGTCGTAGAAGTGGGTGCCCCACTGCCGGTCGAGTTCGAGAAAGACCAGTGCGACCGACAGGGCGGGGAGCGAGAACACGATAGAGAACGAGATCGTCAGGGTGCTGTAGAAGAAGAGCGGCATGCGGCTGATCGCCATGCCGGGCGCGCGGAGGCGAAGAATCGTGGTGATGAAGTTGATGGCGCCGGCGGTCGTTGAAATCGTCAGAAACAACAGCGCGAGCGCGAAGAAGTCCATGTTCAGGCCAGGCGAGAACTCCTTCAGCGTTAACGGCACATAGGCAAACCAGCCGGCGTGCGGCGCTTCGCCAAGAAGCGGGCTGACGTAAAGAAACACGCCCGACGCCAGAAAGGTCCAGTAGGTGAACGCATTCAGGCGCGGGTACGCCATGTCGCGGGCGCCGGTGAACAGCGGGATCAAATAGTTCGCGAACCCCGACAGAATCGGTGAGGCGTACCAGAAGATCATGGTGACGCCGTGCATCGTGAAGACCTGATCGTATTGTTCCGGTGTGAGCACGTGCGCGTCAGGTCGGGCCAGCTGCAGTCGGATGAGGATCGCTTCGATGCCGCCGATCACGAGGAATACAAACGCGGTCACCAGGTAGCGGACACCGATCTCTTTGTGATCGACCGTCGCGAACCATCCCCAGAGCGTCGGCGGGCGCTCCCACAGACTCAACAGTCGATCGGCAATCTCTCCTTCTGTTCTCACCATTCGGTCCTGAACCGTAGGAGGCAATCGTGGTGCCGAGGTGCGGCGATGGTTTGTACCCTGCCGAGCGCTACAGGTCGACTGCGCATGAATAACAAGCTGACTCGTGCTGTAGCGGAACCTTACGAGCACTGATCCGGAAAGAATTCGCCGACTCTTGAATCCGAATCGCTCATCCATAGGGGCGAGCACGACAACTCGAGTACGTCGGCCGTCGTCTTGCAACCGACGAGGAGAACGGAGAACGTGATTACGGAGTGGACCCAGGGAGAGCTCGACTCGTGTGGCCGTGGGTATCCGCGTCCACAGCTGGTGCGAGACCGTTGGCTGTCGTTGAACGGCACGTGGGATTTCGCGCTCGACCCCGACGATGTCTGGACGCTGCCACAACAGGTGCGCTGGTCGGCGGCGATCCAGGTTCCGTTCGCGCCCGAAGCACCGGCAAGCGGCATCGTCGACACCTCATTCTTCCGGGCGTGCTGGTATCGACGGGTCTTCACCCTTCCGGATTCGCAATCCGACTCGCGCCTGTTGCTGCATTTCGGCGCGGTCGACTACTGCGCCAGCGTGTGGGTGAACGGGCATCTTGCCGGACACCATCGCGGCGGCTACACGCCGTTCCACTTCGACATCACGCCGCTGGTCGAGCCCGGCCGCCCGATCGAACTGATCGTGCGGGCCGAAGACGACCCACAGGATTTGGCCAAACCGCGAGGCAAGCAGGACTGGCAGCTCCGGCCACACTCAATCTGGTACCCACGCACCACCGGCATCTGGCAAACCGTCTGGATCGAGCGAGTGCCGACGACGTTTGTCGGATGGATCACGTGGACTCCCAATCTCGAACGGTGGGAAATCGGATTCGGATCCGGGCTCGCTGGTGTTCGGCGCGATGGGCTGCGGCTTCGCGTCCTGCTCGATTGTCGTGGCCAGCTGATTGCCGATGACACCTACCGAGTCGTCAACGGTGAAGTGCATCGCCGAATTGCGCTGTCGGATCCGGGTGTCGACGACTACCGCAACGAGCTCCTGTGGAGCCCGGACTCACCGACATTGATCACCGCGCGCCTCGAGTTATGGGGTGAGCGCGGCGAATTGATCGATCGGATCTCGAGCTACACGGCGCTCCGATCGATCGCCACGCAACGCGATCGCATCGTGCTCAACAACCGCCCGTACTATCTGCGGCTCGTCCTGGACCAGGGATACTGGCCGGAAGGTGGACAGACGGCGCCAAGCGACGCGCACCTGCGTGGCGACGTCGAACTGGCGCGCCGTATGGGATTCAATGGGGTTCGGAAGCACCAGAAGCTCGAAGATCCACGGTATCTCTATTGGGCGGACACACTCGGTCTGCTCGTCTGGGGCGAGATGCCAAGCGCCTATCGGTTCAGGCCCGATTCCGTCGAACGAGTCACGGCAGAATGGACCGCCGCAATCGAGCGGGACTACAGCCACCCCTGCATCGTCGCATGGGTACCAATCAATGAATCCTGGGGCGTTCCCAATCTCCCGGACAATCCTGCGGAGCGGCACTACGTGCAAGCGCTCTATCACCTGACGCGCACACTCGATCCCACGCGGCCGGTCATCGGCAACGACGGCTGGGAGAGCGTCGCCACCGACGTGGTCGGCATTCACGATTACGATCACGATGCGGATCGCCTCCAACGCCGGTATCATGGCGACTGCGAAGTGCCCCGAATCTTCCGGCGGGAACGCCCAGGGGGCCGCCTGCTCGTGCTCGGTGGCGACACACACGCGGATTTACCGATCGTGCTCTCGGAATTCGGCGGCATCGCGCTCAATCCGACGGGGTCGGCGTGGGGCTATTCGCGGGCCCAGAGTGTCGAAGACTACGCGCGCCGGTTCGACAGCCTGATGCGGGCCGTTCACTCGATCGGCCTCTTGAGCGGCTTTTGCTACACCCAGTTCGCCGATACCTATCAGGAAGTGAACGGTCTGCTGACCGCAGATCGCCAGCCGAAGATTCCGTTCGCACGAATCGCCGCGGCCACCCGCGCTGAGCATCCGAGGCCGACTCCGGCCGAGTTGATGGAGCAGCTACCAGCGCCGGTGGACGAACCGTGACCGCAGTGGTTGACTGAATTCTCCGTGACTTCGTTTTTCGATCTCTACGATCAGCAGCCAGCCGTGAACGCGTCCGCCCCGGGCCGCGTCAACCTGATCGGCGAACACACCGATTACAACGACGGCTTCGTGCTGCCCGCCGCGCTGCCGCTTCGGACGACCGTCGAATTGTCGCCGCGCCACGACCGCACGGTTCGAGTCTGGAGCGACGAATTCTCCGATCGCGGAACCCAGCAATTCTCAGTGGCGGACATTCCGCGAACAGGCGATTGGACCGATTACGTTGGCGGCATGGTGTGGGTGCTTCGCGACGCGGGACTGCAGAGCGGTTTCGATGCCCGGATTACGTCCGAGGTCCCGGTCGGAAGCGGATTGTCATCCAGCGCCGCCCTCCTGATTGCCGTCGGACGCGCCGTTCGCACCGCCTTCGACCTGGCGATCGATGATCTGCAGCTCGCCCGGCTCGCGAGAAAGGCGGAGACCGATTTCGTCGGCGCGCCCGTCGGGATCATGGATCAGATGGCGTGCAGTCTGGCGGATGCTTCCAGCGCACTCTTCATTGATACGCGAACGCTTGCCTACGAGCGCATCGTCCTGCCGGAGAACGCCACGCTGGTCGTCATCGATTCAGGTGTACGGCACAGCCATGTCAGTGGCGAATACCGCACGCGGCGCCAGGAGTGCACACGTACCGCCGCCGCGTTGGGGGTGGAGAGCTTGCGCGACGTTGACGAAACCGACAGGCGTGCCATCGATGCGCTGCCGCCGCCCCTCAATCGCCGCGCCCGCCACGTCGTCACCGAGAACGGGCGGGTCCTTTCCGCGGTTGCGGCGCTGCGTGCCGGAGACCTCAGCGAGGTCGGTCGCCTGTTTTTCGCGTCGCATGCGTCGATGCGCGACGACTTCGAGATCTCGACCCCGGCTGTGGATGCGCTCGTCGAAGCGGCGCGATCAGTACGCGGTGTGTACGGCGCACGACTCACCGGCGGTGGCTTTGGCGGCTCCATCGTCGCGCTCGTCGAGCCCAGCAGCGCTCGCGTCGCAGCAGAAACGATCATCGGCGAGCAAAACCGTCGCTTTCCTGAACAAGCACGCGTCCTCGTTCCCGCGGCACAGTTCTTGGACACTTCCGGAACGTGACTCGCGATGTGCTCTGTTTTTCTCATTTGCGCTGGCACTTTGTGTTTCAACGGCCTCAGCATCTGCTGAGTCGTTGCGCACGAGAGCATCGCGTCTTCTTCTGGGAAGAACCGGTCTTCGACGCCGTCGACGCCGCGTGCGTTACGTTGACGGCCTCGGACGATCGCGTCCACGTCGTCGTGCCGCACTTGACCCCCTCCGATCGCGGCCGCGAGATCGCGTGCCAGCGTCGGCTCGTAGACGAGTTGATTGCCGCACAACACGTCCGCCTGGACGTGCTTTGGTACTACAACCCGATGGCCGTAGCTTTCAGCGATCATCTCGAGGCTCCCGTGATCGTCTACGACTGCATGGACGAACTCTCGAACTTCGCCGGCGCGCCACCGGGTCTTCGCGACGCCGAACGCGCGCTCCTGCGGCGTGCGGGGGTCGTCTTTACCGGCGGTCGCAGCCTGTATGAAGCCAAGAAGCACTCCCATCCAAATGTCCACTTGTTCCCCAGCAGCGTTGATGTCGATCACTTCACGGTGGCGCGAAGCGTCACTACGGATCCGGCCGACCAGGTCCATATTCCTCGACCGCGGATCGGCTTCTTCGGCGTGATCGACGAGCGGCTCGATCGCGATCTCATAGCCGGCATCGCCGCAGTCAGGCCCGATTTGCACCTCGTGTTGCTCGGGCCAACGGTCAAGATCGACCCGGCATCGCTGCCGCACGCGCCGAACATCCATTACCTGGGACCGAAGCCGTACCCTGAACTGCCGCGGTATCTGTCCGGGTGGGACGTCGCCATGCTGCCGTTCGCCCGCAACGAGGCGACGCGCTATATCAGTCCGACCAAGACCCCCGAGTACCTCGCCGGGGGAAGGCCGGTCGTGTCCACCTCTATTACTGATGTCGTTCACCCCTACGGCGATCTCGGACTGGCCCGCATTGCGGACACGCCAGTCGAGTTCGCCGCCGCCATTGACGCGGCGCTCTCCAGCGACCGCGTTCAACGCCTGCACGCTGCCGACCAACTGCTTGCGACGATGTCGTGGGATGCCACGTGGCAGGCGATGTCGAAGCAGCTCGATGCCCTTCGCGGAAAGGATTCCGCTTCATGTTCGACTACCTCGTGGTTGGCGCCGGATTCGCCGGCGCCGTTATTGCCGAACGTCTCGCCGCCGGCGCTGGAAAAACGGTATTGATCGTTGACCAGCGAAACCATATCGCCGGCAATGCCTACGATCACTATGACGAAACCGGGATACTGGTTCACAAGTACGGCCCGCACATCTTTCACACCAATTCGCGCGAGGTCTTCGAGTACCTCTCGCGATTCACCGAGTGGCGCCCGTATCAGCACCGCGTCCGCGCCTGGGTTGATGGGCAGTTGCTCCCGATCCCGATCAATCTCGATACCGTCAATCGACTCTACGGACTGAACCTGACGTCGTTCCAGATGGCGGACTTCTTTGAATCAGTTGCCGAACCGCGCAGCCAGGTTCGCACGTCGGAGGACGTGATCGTCAGTAAGGTCGGACGCGAACTGTACGAAAAGTTCTTTCGCAACTACACCCGCAAACAGTGGGACCTGGACCCGTCCGAACTGGACGCAACGGTAACTGCGCGCGTGCCGGTTCGAACCAATCGCGATGACCGGTACTTCACCGATAGCTATCAGGCCATGCCGCTGCATGGCTATACGCGCATGTTCGAACGGATGCTCGCGCACCCAAACATCAAGATCATGCTGAAGACCGATTACCGCGAGATCGAGCGCGTGATCCCGTACCGAGAGATGATCTATACGGGACCAATTGATGAGTTCTTTCAGTTCAGATTTGGCAAGTTGCCGTATCGGTCGCTGGAGTTCCAGTTCGTGACCTACGAACGTCCGGTATACCAAGATGCGCCGGTCGTGAACTATCCCAACGAGAACCCGTACACTCGCTGCACGGAGTTCAAATATCTGACCGGCCAGGAACATCCGAAGACCAGCGTGGTATACGAATACCCGCGTGCGGAAGGCGACCCGTACTATCCGGTGCCACGACCGGAAAACGCGGCGATGTATCGGGAGTACGAAGCGATGGCGAGGCTCGCCACCGGCGTGCACTTCTGCGGACGGCTGGCGACCTACAAGTACTACAACATGGATCAGGTCACCGCGCAGTCATTGACGCTCTATAAGCGGCTGGTTGGCGCAGGACCACGAGCCATCGCGCAATCAGCGTGACGTTGGGACGGCCAGCCGTGCCTGACTTCGTTTGAACTCGGCCGCGTACTCCTCGTTGAGTACACGGTGAAGAGTCCCGTCGGCGTCTGGCGCGAAATCCCAGAGACCACTGTTGTGCCAGTGCGTCGGATCCTCCCATTCGAAGCGATCCACAATCGGATACAGACACACGGCTTCGATCGGGACGCCGATCGTCATGGCTTTTACGACTTCATCGGTGAGCTCACGAATCCATTCGGCGCGACCGGATCCGACGTGGCTGGTCTCGGCCACGAAGATAGGCCGGCGATACCGCTCGTACACTTCCTGGATGAGCAGATGGAATGGCACCCAACGGGGATCGCGCGGGTGGATGTGCCAGGCAATCTTGCGGCCGCCCGGCTGCTCCCATTGATTGTCGTGATAGAAGTTCACGCCAACGATATCGAGGTAGCGGGAGTCGCCGCCAAGCTCCGGACATAAACGGCCCGACAGCATGTCGCACGCCTCGAACTGGCTGTTGCGATACGCGGCTGCTTCCGCCGCCATCTCCGGACGATTCTTCGGCGGCACCACATGAATCACCGGCTCGACGACGACGATCCGCGCGCGAGAATCGACGTCCCAGATTTCGTTGATGCCGGCGATGCACGCGCGAATCAGCTGCCGTTTCAGTTCATTGCCGCGACCATTTCCGAACGGATAAAACCAACCGACTTCCCCCGCCGCCCAGGCAAAAAACGAGATCTCGTTAATCGGCGTATAGAGCGGCACCTCGTCGGAGGTGCTACGCACATGTTTCGCGACTGCCCGTGCGAACTTCGCAAAGCGATCGACAAACGCCGCGCTGAAAATGTCGAGATCGTCGGGCCAACCGTAGTGACACAGGTCCCATATGATTTGCACACCATGCCGCCGTGCGGCATCGATCATGATGTCCATCGACGCGAAGTCAAAAACTCCGGGTCGTGACTCGATCAAGTGCCACCGCGCCGTGTCGCGCACCGAATAGATGCCAAGCCGGGTCAGATTCACGTAGTCCTGTTCAACAAACCGGTCATGCTGCGTCGCGTGAATCATGTCCAGGCGAACACCTTGGCGCGTGATGTGACAGGCAGATTCGAACCCAGCCATCCAGAAGGATGAAAAGAGGCGGGCTTCCGGCATTCACATGCGGACGATGCAATGGGTGTGCCCCGGAGGTTCTATGTCGTAAGAGATGCCCTGGACTGATCGATGACTTCAAAGACGTAGCCGTTCACCGGCTCTCGAAAAAAGAATCGTTCAAATGGCGTCGGACGAAGAGGAGGAAACAGGACGGCGCCTTCGGATTGGAGTCGCCGCTTGAGAGGTTCGAACTCGGCGAGCGGATAGAACACCGCGACGTGGCGTCCGAACTCGTTTTCGAATGCCGATACGCTGAAGCCTTCGACATAGAAGACGTGCATCTCCTGCCCGCGGCCCAGGTCGAGCCACACCAGCTCCACCGGTGAGTTCGTCGGCACGGGAAGCCGACGATAGCCGAGGGTCCTTTCCAGGAACGCCGCGGTCTTCTCGACTTCCCGGGTTGGCAACGTCAGGTGCGCAAAGCTCACGTCGGATACATCGTATACTCGTAAACGCAGCCCTGCCATGGAAGGTATTTTCATTAGCCGGGGTTACAGATCTGCTCATGACACACGTGTTCCGACTCGCCCTTACCATAACCGCAGCATTCGCAGCGTTTGGCTGCTCGAAAACTGACACCGCTCAGGCACGTAGCCGCGAAGGAACCGCGAAGGCCGTTCACGCCGAACCGGTTCGGCAGGACTCGGTACGGCGCGCCGTCGACGTGGTCGGCACCCTGGCCGCGGTTGACGAGGTGACGGTTTCATCGGAAGCCGACGGAAAAGTCAGCAAGATCTTCGCAGACCTCGGCGATCCCGTGAAAGCCGGGCAACTACTGGTTCAGCTCGACAACGAAAAACAGCAATACACGTACGCGCAGCAGCAGGCGGCGCTTGCCCGCGCGCTCGCGCAGTATGGCGCATCGGATTCGGAGCATCTGCCGGAACTGGAAGACACGCCCGACGCCCGCCGGGCCAACGCCGATCTCGTCCAGGCGACGCAGAACTTCGACCGCGCCAACGAGCTATTCAAGCGAACGCTGGTCTCGCAGCAAGCGTTGGACGATGCGAAGGCGGCGCTGCAATCAAAGCGCGCGATGTACAACTCGGCGATCCAGAATGCCAAGAACCTGCGGGCCAGCATTCAAGCATCGGATGCGACCATGAAGTTGGCGGGCCGCCAACTGCGCGACACGGAAATTCGCGCTCCATTCGACGGCTTCGTGCAGAAGCGGCTGGTCAACATGGGGGAGCTGGTCAAGGCGCAGATGCCGGTGATGGCCATCGTTCGTCTCGATCCGTTGAAGGTGACCGCCGAGATCCCGGAGAAGATGGCGCCCTGGATCACAACAGGACAGCCGGTCGATCTCAAAGTGGATGCCTATCAGGATCGCAAGTTCACCGGAAAAGTCTCTCGCATCAGCCCGGCCGTCAACACCGCGACCCGCGCATTTCCGTTTGAAGCACTGGTGCCCAACAGCGAGGCGGTCCTGAAGCCGGGCACCTTCGCCCGCGTGCACATCGAAAGCGGCAAGGTGGATTCGGTGCTGACGGTCCCGTACTCGGCTTTGCAGTACCGTTACGGCGTCAATCGCGTCTTCGTCGTGAACGGTGGCAAGCTGGCGCTTCGCGAGCTCTCGGTTGGAGAGCGCATGGGCGATCGGATCGAGGTCGTGAGCGGCGTCAAGGCAGGGGAGCGGGTCGCCACCAGCGACGTCGACACGTTAAACGACGGTGCCGCGGTGAGCGTCACGAAGTAGTTTCTTTACGAAGGCGAAGTTCACAAGAATCATCTTCGTTCGTCTTCGTTTACTTCGTTCCTTCGTTGTGAACTCCGTTTCCTTCGTCCCCTTCGGTACCTGGCGGTCGCAGCGAACTCACTTCGACACTCCAACAACCCGATCGATGCCGCTGGCGAGCTCGCGCCGCTCGGCGGCATCCGTCGTGCGCCCGAGACGATCGGTCAACGTCTTCAGCGCATCCTGATTGCCCACTGCGGCAATGCGTCGGACGGTGAAGGCGAACTGTTTCGGCATCTTCGTCGCCGCTGCGAGCGTGAGCGCGCGAGGCATGTCGAGCTCGACGACCGGCTCGGTGGCATACCAGATCATCAGCGGCTGATTGTGATCGGTCGCATCCTCACTGTGCGACAACAGGCCGGCCAGCACGTCCCACCGCTTGGCGACCGGCGTCCGTTGCAGCGCACTCGCGAGGTACAGCCGTACCAGCGCAGACTGCTCATCCCGCGCCATCCGTGCGAACTGACGAATCGTGCTGTCTGAAGGCTGCTTGCCTTCGACGAGCAGGTAGACAGCCCAACTGCGTACGTACTCGTTGGGGTGAGCAAGCAGCTCCTGGAGGTCGTGGTCGGTGAGCCCATGCGTCACGTGAAGCGCCCACAGCGCTCGCAGCTTCCGCGTGATGTCCGGGTTATCGCGCAGCATCCGCTTCAGCCGTTCATGCACTTTCGGATCGGGCCCGCGCTCCTGGAGCAGCCTCCGGGCATGTTGCACGTACCAATCGTTCTTCTGCAGTTGCAAGTCGACGAGCTCTTCGGACGGGAGTTTCTGCAGATCGACCTGCACCCACTTGTCGTTGACGTTGCTGATCTTGAAGATTCGTCCGAGCGTCTTCTCGTGGACGTCTGGATTGGTGCTGTGGCACTGGTTCTTGTCGTACCAGTCGATCACATGCACGGAGCCGTCAGGACCATACCGGAAATTGATCATCTGGCTCCATGCATCGTTCGCCTTCAGGAAGTCCGGACCGTGTGTCGCCGCGTACCCCGATCCCTGGCGCTGCAGCCGATCCATGTTGGCGCGCGCGCCGTGAATGTTGTTCATGAAGATCGCATCGCGGAATTCCGCCGGCCAGGTGTCGCCGCCAAGATAGATCATTGCTCCGGCATGTGCGTGGCCGCCGCCAGCCGCGTCCGACCGGCTGTTCCCTGCATGCGGCCCCTTGTTGCCAACCCAGTGCACGTGGTCGGCGATGGTCTTGATGTCATCGTAGATGTTCGGATTGAAATGCTGGCCGGCCTGTCGCTTGTATCTCGCACCCTGAATCATTTGATACAGATGCTCGATGACGCAGGCGGTCACGAACGCGTGGCCGTAGTCGTTGAAGGCCAGGCCCCAGGGATTGCTGGTGCCTTCGGCAAACACCTCAAACGTGCGTGTCACCGGGTGAAAGCGCCAGACCCCGGCGTTCAGCTTGATGCGTTCGGAATCGGGGGCTCCTGGTTTTCCGACGTTCGAGTTGGTGAACACTCCGTGCGTTCCGTACAACCATCCGTCAGGGCCCCAGGTGAACGTGTTGAGGGTCTCGTGCGTATCGTCGTAGCCGAATCCATCGAGCACGACCTGCGGCGGACCGTCGGGCGTATCGGTTCCCGGTTTGATGGGGATGAAAAGAAGGTACGGCGCCGCGCCGACCCACACGCCTCCAAAGCCAAGCTCGATTCCGCTGACCAAATTGAGGTGCTCGATAAAGACCTTGCGGCTGTCGAGGCGCCCGTCGCCGTCGGTGTCCTCGAAGATCAGGATCCGATCGCGTCCTTCACCCTCCGAGGCCCGCACGGGATAGGTGTGCGATTCGACCACCCACAGACGGCCGCGGTCGTCAAGCGTGAACGCGATCGGCTTGACGATGTCTGGTTCGGAGGCGGCGAGCGTGACGGTGAAGCCCGGAGGCAGACTCATCGCCTTGGCCGCCTCGATGCCTGACAACCCCGCGTGCGGCAGGACATCCATCGGTGGCAACGTGCTGACGTCAGACGGCACGATCTCGTTGCGAAAGAAGGGGCGCGTGTCGTAGAAACGGAAGTCGTCGAAATTGATGTGCGCCCATGGACTTTCGCGCAAGTACGCGGCCGTCGGAGCGCCGCTCTCCTCGTCGACGAGACGAATGAAAATGCTTTTGCCCGCATACGCCTTCAGGTCAACGACTGCCGGTCGAAATTCCGCCGAATCGGCGCCCGAAATCGTGTAGATGACCGTATTGTTGTCGTCGGCCAGGACCAGTTCCACGCGTGTGCTTGCGAATGCGCCGCCCGAGACCAGGAAGCTGGCGTAAGGGTGAGTAACGTGGAAAGGCGCTGACGACAGTGTGCCCTTCCGGGAGTTTCCCGCGATGCCGCTGCTGACCCAATAGGTGCCGGCGAGTCGTTGCTCGGTCCGCTGCAGGTCTTCCTTCACCAGCGCGAAGGCGTCGCCGGTCGCGGTCCAGTTTTCGAGCGTGCCGGTTTCGAAATCCAGATTCAGCGTTCGCCCGTTCTCGGTGGGTGCCAGGCCCGCCGACTGCACGGGCTGCTGTTCTGAGACTTCCAGATGACCTTCCATCCCGGCCGCCCGATGACCGGGAACCGAACAGAAGTAG
>JBPYFA010000578.1:0-5045 GCA_051986585.1 Vicinamibacterales bacterium
AGCCGGCCGACGTCAGCAGGTCACCAAGATCGGTGGGAGAGATTTCGTGCCCCGGCGCCAGGGTCAGCGTGACATCGCTCAAACGGCCGGGAGGGCTGACCTTCGGAAGAAGAGACGCCGCAGACGCAACAATCAGCTTGGCGGCGCCGTCGCCGGCGGCGCCGAGCGCTCGCGCGCGCGCGGAAGCGATATCGAAATGCGGAGCGAGCCCGCGATACGGATCGACTTCGTGCGATGGGAAGGGAAGCACCGCGCGGTCGACCTCACTCTCGGACAGGCCCTCCACCGCCGCATAGAAGAACCGCGCGTCCCGCGTCGTGGTCTCTACATCTGCATCGGTCGGCACGATCAGCAGGACCCGCTGCCGATTGGCGGCGACGGCAGCAAACAAGGCCTTGGCGGGTGGCGTCAGGCCGGAGATTCGGGGTGCCGGCACACCGAGACGCAAACGGCTGGCTGCCGATTTCAGCAGAGAACGTAACGTGAGCGAACTGGATGTGTACGACGACACGGTGAGTGGCGTGCTGAAAGCTCGAACCTTCTATTCTAGACCGCGAGGAAAGCACGGGCAATTCGAGGAACGGCTGACTTCCGGCTAAAGCCGGAAGCCACAAGCAGAGTCCTGCGCCGCTGTCGCCGTCCGCTTAGGCGGGAGAAGAATCAGATTCAGCAATTACCCCGATCAGCCGTGTAGCTTCCCCTATAGGCGGAATGGATTCAGCATTCCGCAATCAGCATTCAGCAATTACCCCGATCAGCCATGTGGCTTCCGGCTTTAGCCGGAAGATCCTTTAGACAGAAGAAGAAGACTTCCTGATCCGTTCGACAATGGCTGACGTGGAATGACCCTCCTCGACCGGCACCAGGACTACCTTCCCGCCGCGTGCCTCGACGGTGTCGCGCCCAACGATCTGGTTCGCCGGCCAGTCGGCTCCCTTCACCAGGATGTCGGGCTGCACGACGCGAACGATGTCAGCCGGCGTGTCCTGGTCGAAGATGACCACTGCGTCGACACAGGACAGGGCCGAAAGGATTTCGGCGCGTTCGTTCTCGGGAGTAATCGGCCGCTCCGGCCCCTTGTTTCGGCGGACCGAGATGTCGGCGTTCAGGCCAACGATCAAGACGTCTCCGAGGCTCCGCGCGTGTTGGAGATACCGTACGTGGCCTGGGTGAAGGAGGTCGAACACACCGTTGGTGAACACGATGAGCTGCCCGAGGGATCGTTGTCGTGTAACGAAGCTGGCCGCTTGAGGCCAGGTCAACACGCGTGAGGAGGCATTCCCGTCAGGCTTCATGCCCTGTTCGATCGAACGCGAGACCAGCGGAGAACTTCCATGCATGCCGCGGCCGATAGATGCCCACATCCTTCGTCCGAGACTTCACGCGGAAGGTGTAGAGCAGCCGATGGTAGTCGTAAGGATAGCCATCCATCTTGTGAATCGCGACGTCCAGCTTGTAGGTACCCTCGACCAGATCGAGGCTCTCGATCGTGAACAACGCTTCCGCGTTGCCGAGGATACGCACCGCCTTGAGTTCTTCGATGCTGGTGTTGGTACCGTAACAACAGACGCCTTCCGCGTTGAAGATCCCGATGCCGATGACAAAGTCCTGGTTCTCGACCGGCGATCGCAGCCCGATGCGGATCGTGAGCGGCTCGCCGCTATGAAAAACGTGCCCTGGCTCATCGTCTCGGCCGCACAGCTGAACGTCGGTGATCTCGATCTCGCGCGAGCCCCACCGGCCCTCGGTGGCGCGGAACATGTCGGCGGGACCTTCCGCGGTCTCGATCGGGTTGTCCGGCAACACGGCCGAGACCGGCTCGTCAGGAGTCACGACCTGCACCGACTCCTTCGCTTTCGCATCGTTTGCCGCGAGCTGCTCTTCCTCGCTGACTTCAACGTCGGTGATGTAGGCGCCGACTACTCGCTTCGGATCGCCCATCGCCTTCATCGTGCCGGAGTCCATCCACAACGCCTCGTCGCAGAATCGCTCCACCAGTCCTAACGAGTGCGTCACCAGCAGGATCGTTTTGCCGCGGCGTTTGAACTCCGCAAACTTGTCGAGGCACTTGTGCGTAAAGCCCTCGTCGCCGACCGCGAGCACCTCGTCGACGAGAAGGACATCTGGATCGACGTGAATCGCCACTGCAAATCCCAGGCGCATGTACATCCCAGAGGAATAGGTCTTCACCGGCGCGTCGATGAAGTCCCGGAGCTCGGCAAACTCCACGATCTCGTCGAACCGCCGCGTGATCTCACGTTTGGTCAGACCGAGCATGATCCCGTTGATGAACACGTTTTCCCGGCCAGAAATCTCGGGATGAAATCCGGCACCGAGCTCGATCAGCGCCGAGATGCGGCCGTTGACGCGCACCGTCCCGGTCGTCGGCTTGGTAATGCCCGCGACCAGCTTCAAGAGCGTGCTCTTGCCGGACCCATTACGTCCGATTACTCCAAGCGTGCGGCCCCGCGGCACCTCGAAGCTCACGTCGCGAACCGCTGCAAAGGTTTCATCCGGCCGCAGGTCGCGCGTCAGGCTGCGCGACAACAGGGCGCTCTTCAGAGTCGTGAACTGGTGACGCCGGCTGTAGCGGCGATAGACCTTCGACGCGTGAGTCAGGGTGATGGCGTTCATTTCGCAGTTACCAGTTGCCAGTTGCCAGTTGCCAGTTGCCAGTTTCAGAGGATGACGATCTGACACTGGAGACTGGAAGCTGGAGACTGGAAACTCACTTTACACTTCCTCCGCAAATGTATCGCGCAACCGGTCGAACACCCAGTAGCCGAAGAGGAAGAACACGACGGAGATCGCGCCGAGCAGCAGCAGCCATTTCAAGTGACCAACCGGTCCTTCGAAAAACAGTATCTCCTGATACGTGATCGCGAGATGGGTGAAGGGGTTCAGCTTCAGCAGCTGCGCCTGCCAGATCACGCGACCCGGATTGTTCGGATCCTGGAAGATGAAATACGGGTAAATGATCGGCGTCGCGAAGAACCAGAACGTCAGCAGGTTCGAAAGGATGTCGCGGATGTCGCGGAAATGCACGGTCAGCGACGACAGGATCAGAGCAAAGCCGAGAGTGAGCACCAGCTGCACCAACACGACGAGCGGAAAGATCGCCAGCTCGCTCGCGTACAGCGGACGATGGTAGTAGATGAGGAAGCCGGCGAGAATCGGAAGACCGAAGAAGAAATGGATCATGTTCGCCAGCACGCTGACGATCGGCAGGATCTCGGCGGGGAAGAGGACCTTCTTGATCAGGTTGCCGCCGGAAATCAGGACCCCGGCCGATTCCGCCAATGACGACGAGAACCACGACCACGGCAGAATGCCGCAGAACATGAACAGCGCGTAGGGCTCAATACGGGGATCGTGCGCGTCCTTCATCACGAACGTGAAGACGAACGAATAGACCAGCAGCAGCAGCAGCGGATTGATGAAAGACCAGAAAAACCCGAGGACCGATCCGCGATATCGCGCCTTCAGCTCGCGCGCCACCAGGCTCTGGATCAAGCCGCGGTAGCGGATCAGCCCGGCGAGGTTACGGAGCATCGATCTGCAGAATCAGCGCCGTAATATTGTCGGGGCCGCCGGCCTCATTGGCGGCCGCGACGAGCGTGCGGGCAATCGCGTCGAGCGGTGCCTTCTTGTCTCCGAGAATCTCAGCAATGTGGGCATCAGGCACGACGGTGAAGAGGCCATCCGAACAGAGGAGGTATCGTTCACCAGGATGGGGTGAGACTTCCGCGACGTCGACTTCCGGATCTTCGCCGCCTGACAGCGCGCGCGTGACGACGTTTCGCCACGGGTGCTGGCGCGCGGCCGTCGGCGTCAGAGTGCCGGCGCGGACCTGCTCTTCGACCCAGGAATGGTCGTGCGTGATCTGTTCGAGCTCGCCGCCGCGGAGGACGTACACGCGACTGTCGCCAACGTGGGCGACGCTGGCGCCCTGCGGCCCGACCAGCACCGCCGAGGCGGTCGTCGCCATGCCGCGCAATTCCTGTGAGTCGGCGATGGCGGACGCGATCTTGCGATTGGCGAGACGGAATGCGGCGCGGAGGCGGTTGGATTCGAGACTGATCGACGGATCGAACGGGAACGGCCAGGTGCGATTCTTATCGGCGCCGGCGGTTTCGTGGATGAAGGCCTCAATCGCTTCGACCGCCACACGCGAGGCGACTTCGCCGGCGACGTGCCCACCCATGCCGTCTGCGACGACAAACAGGCCGACATCGGGCCGCGTCGAGTAGCTGTCCTCGTTGCTGGTTCGCTTGAGACCGGGATCGGAGCTCACGGCCCAGGTCAGCGAAGGCAGCGCCGTCATGATGCCGCGTCAACCCCTCGCCGCATCACGCATCCGCCTCAGTTCTCCGATCCGGGCTCCTCCCGGCAATCGCCCGGATACCTGCAGGCGCATCAGCGACTTGGTGAGCGCGACACGGGCACGCTCGTAGTCAATATCCGATTGTGGCCGGCTCAAGCGCTCTTCGGCGCGCTTCCGTGCGGCCTCAGCGCGGTCGATGTCGATGTCCTCGGCCCGCTCCGCAAGCTTGGCCAGAATCGTCACCCGATCCGGCAGCACCTCGGCGAATCCGTATGAGATCGACAGGTAGTATTTCTCCTCACCTTTCCGGAACCACAACTCACCGACGCTCAGCGATGCGAGCATCGGCCGATGTCCGGGAAGGACGCCGAAGTATCCCTCAGATCCCGGAATTTCAACCTCGTCCACCTGATCGTGGATGATCCCGCGATCGGGCGTGAGAACCTGCAAATCAATGTGCGACGGTAAAGCCATTACTTCTCAGTTTCCAGTTGCCAGTTCCCAGTTGCCAGTCTCCAGTTTCCGAAGAGCACTCCTGGCACCCCCTGGCACTCTCAGCACCCCTGGCACCCTTGGCACCCCTGGCACCCAGACAAGATCACGCCTTCATCTTTTCAGCCGCTTCGACCGCCTCTTCGATCGTCCCCACCATGAAGAAGGCCTGCTCGGGGAGGTGATCGTATTTGCCGTCGACAATCTCTTTGAAGCTGCGCACCGTGTC
>JBPYFA010000579.1:0-23189 GCA_051986585.1 Vicinamibacterales bacterium
GGCAGCTTCCGAGATTGGAGCGCTCGCCGACCGGATTGCGCCGGATCGACGCGAACGGGTTGCGCGCGCGCTGAATCGGTTCGAGACACTCGTTCACGCCACGGGAAGCCAATTCAATTTCTCCGACTGCAGCCTGGGAAATCTGGTCTTTGCCGGCATCTACATCGAATGCGATCGCGTGTTCAATCGTGCCGTTGACGATTACGCGTCGCTCCTGGGACTACCCGTCGGGCTGATCGAGAACGTGACCGATGGCACCAATGCCTGGCTTGTCGGGCTCGATGCCGACGGTCGTCTTCTGGCGACGGAAGAAGAGATGGTGAGCTCGAAGAGGCCCCATCGCGTGCGCGACATCTTTTTGATCGACTCGCGGTTAACCGATGCGGATCGTGCCGCCATCGAGCAGTCGCCGGAAACGGGTCGCAAGATGTTTCGAGACCGCGCGGTGCGGCCCGCGCTCAATCCGCGGCTGGCGGCGAAGCTGGCAACCGCGGACCTGATCATCTACGCGCCGGGAACACAGCATTCGAGTCTGTTTCCGTCGTACTTGACGCCCGGATTGAGCGCATCCATCGCCGGCAACTTGACCGCGATCAAGCTGCTCATCACCAACATTCAGTCGGATGCCGAAATCACCGGAAGCAACGCCGTCGACATCATTGATGGCGCAGTGTTCTACCTGAAGGAAAAGGGGAGGGTTGGATTTCCCACACCGTGCCTCATCACCCATTACCTGGTCAACGATCCGGCGCACCAGGATCGGAGCATGCCCTACGTGCCGCTCGGTCCGCTTGATGCGATCGAAGATCCACGCCTGGTGCGGATTGGAAACTACGAAGAAGGGATCAGCGGTCGACACGACGCCAGCCGCGTGCTCGCCCCGTTCATCGAATCGTTAAGGCCGCCGTCCGAACGGCGCCGCGTAGCCGTGTTCCTGCACGATGCCGGATCGCTGAATAAGACCGTGCAGACAATGCTCGAAATGGTGCGTGGCGGCATGGCTGAACTGCGACTCGACGTGTCCGTGTTCTACGCCGGCGATCCACTCGATGCCGCATTTACGAGTCGCTTGCCCTTCTCGGTGGTACGCCTGCCCGGCTCGGAAAGGACGTTTGTCGAGACGGCGGCGCGGCAAGGATTCGATTACGTGGTGCTGTTCGAGTCCTCAGGGATGTACCGGGGCGAGGACCTCGTTGCGGTCGCGTCGCATCTGGTGGGCGGACGCCTCGACGCGGTGTGGGGAAGCCGCCGTTTGTCGGTCCGTGACATCGAGGAGTCTTACCGCCTGCGATTTCGCAACAACGCATTGATGGGTGCCATCAGCCACGTCGGCAGCTACCTCCTCAGCCTCGCGTACCTCGCGCTGTATCGCCGCTATATTTCAGATACGCTCTCGGCGGTTCGCGCGGTGAGGGCGGAGGACGCGTTCGCGGGAAATTGCGATTTGACCGACAAACGGGCGAATCATTGGCTGCTGACACGATTGCTGCGGCGGCAGGCCGAGATTCTCGAAATCCCCGTGCGCTTTTTTCCAATTTCACCCGAGCGCGTCAAGCGCACGAGTCCACTCGACGGCCTTCAGGCACTGAGCATCATCATCTGGCGGCGGTTTGTTCGGCCGAGCGACAACCTACTCACCGCTGGCAGCAAAGCCCCGGTCGTCGAAAGCGCGGCCGACGGCTCGGTGCGCACTTCCCGCTGAGCGACGGGATCCCTGTACTGGCGGGCATCATGCCTTGTGTGAACCCTCAAAGCGGGGCTGCGTGTGCCTAACTGCGGCCCGTCAGCCGCAACAGGAGCAAGGCGAGGGCGCCAGCTCCAAGGACCAATGTCGACCACCCGAGGAATCGCAGCATTCGACCCAGTAGCGCCGATTCCTCCAACGTGAACATCAGAAGTATCCTCGGTTCGCGTCGTAGATCTCGCGCTGACGAATCGCGGCGCCGCTCTGCTGCCTGGTCCTCCGGAACAACGACGGAATCGTCCGCATGGTCATGGTCAGATCCGACTTTCCGGTCATGAGCACGGTGTTCCTGAAGTATCGGAAGGCAGGAATGGGACGAATTCTGTAGAAGAGCAGCTCCTGGACCATGTTGAACGAGCCGATGATCCTGAAGATCACATTGTCGGGAAGCTTGACGAGGCGCTCCAGAAATGGCATCCAGCTTGGCGGACATTTCACCATCAGCCAGAAGAGGGAGGCGATGTTGCGGAACTCTCTGGCGTAGGGAGTCTTGAGCGTAATCTCCTGCGAGACGGCGATCTGTTTGTCGATGTCGAAATCCGGATCGATGTAGCCCTTCTGCCGCGAATACTCGACCAGGGGAAGCCCCGGGAAGAGCAGAAATGTGTTCGCTCGGACGTAATCGGACTTGAGCTCCATGTTCAGCTGCACGGTTTCGAGCGCATTGCCCAGCGTCTCGCCCGGTAAGCCGATCATGTTGGTCGTCAGCACCTTGATCCCCTTCTCCCGCAGCAGCCGAGCTCCTTCGACGATGTGCTCGTTCTTCGATCGCTTCTTGATCACCGCCTCGCGAATCTCCTGATTGCCTGATTCGAGGCCGACGGCCGCGCCGTAGCAGCCCGCCTTCTCGAGGAGATCGGCGGCGTGCTGGTTGACCGAGTCGTAGCGGATGTTGCAGTTGAACGGAAGACCCACTTCGTGCGGGTACAGCGCCGCGAACTCCTCCAGCCACTTGTAGCTGTTGCGGATGAAGAACAGGTCGTCGGAGAAGTGGACGTGTTTCAGTGGATATCGATCGGCAATGTACTTGATTTCCGCCACCACGCGCGGAACCGACTTGCGGCGCAGGTATTCCGACTTGGTGGTCTGCCGGTACATATTGCGGATCACCGGTTCGTGACAGAAGGTGCACGGGTACGGACAGCCCATGCTCGCGATAAACCGTTTCATCGGCATGTCGCGCAGGAATTTGTACTTGTAATAGAGCTCCCGATCGGGGAACGGCAGCTCGTCGAGCGGCACGGCCGGGCGAACCTCGTTGCGATGCACGGTGCCATTTTTCATCTTGACGTGCAGGTTCTGGATTCGGGTCACGTCGCGATCAGACTCGAGCGCATCCGCGAGCTCGAGCAGCGCAAGCTCGCCCTCCCCGCGGCAAATGATGTCGATGCCCGGACGAAGAATCATGTCCGGCGAGTAGGTCGGATGTGGCCCGCCGACGAGAATCGGAATGTTCAGTTCGCGTTTGATACGAATCGCGAGCTTCTCGATTGAGTGGTGAACGCCGGTCAGTGCGGAAAACGCGATCAGCCCGGGGTCGAACGTCCTGATGTCGTCGATCAGATCAGCGCTGTGCGAGACGAGCAGCAAATCGCACTGGTGCCCGCCCGCCTTCAGGATTCCCGACAGATTTGCGACCCCGATGGACTCCTGGATACCGTTGTTCTGGATGAACAAAACCTTCACGCGCCCTCCTTCGAGGCAGCCTCGATCGACGGGTCGCGTGGGAGCGACACCGGTCGGCTGGCAGAATTCGCTTGGTGTGCTTAGCGCGAGAGGGAGAGCGGAGGCGCGCGAGGCGATCGATCGGCAGTACGGTGCGAATCGGGCCGGCGTTTTGAGGAGAAGTGTAGACCAGTGCACAACCGGCTCAGGGAAACGGCGACGCGTGACGACGCGAACGAAGGATCGGTCTGACTACGGCGTGGGAAAACGGCTGCCTCAGTGGGGGAGGTCGAAGAACCGACCGATGCGCGGGTTGATGGCGTCGGTTCAAGCGGCCGGGCTCGTGGCGGTCCGGTCGTCCACTGAATAAAGGAGCCGGCACCCTGGTTATTCCAGCCGCGGATTTCCTTGCCCGCGTCGATCGACACCAGATCCGGATCGCCGTCGCCGTCAATGTCCGCTGCGGCAAGACCCGTCGTCTCCGGCAACCTCACCAGGCGCACGGTCGTCTGATGCTGCGACAGCTCCACAACAACGCGGTCGTTTCCGTCAAGCGTCGCCAGATCTGGTCGCCCGTCCTCATCAAAGTCTGCGATCACTTCGGCGCTGCCCCGGGTCTCCCAATTGCGATCGCCCGAGAACGCGAGTCTCCCGTGGAGTGTCGCCGCAATGAAGGCCAGCGACATCAACAAAGCGGGCCGAAGCAAAGGTCGCACAGGCACTGGTTGTTCGAATGAGGAACGGACTAAAACGCCGAGATACCCACGTTGTCTCTAGGTGTCGCCCAGTATAGGGCCAGCGTAAAAAATATTAAAGTGAATAATCGAATTGGTATGGCAATAATCCATAGAAAACGCACCACACTGGGGCAGGTTTGAGGTTGTGGCGAGTTGGACGCTTATCGGACGGCGTAGAGCTGAACGGCCTGGTTGGAGAAGACTCGCTGGAAGTAGCGGTTATCGCCCAAAGTGTCGCCAATGTGCGGGTACGCCTTCCGTTCCACTTCGTCCACATAGACGAAATCGATGCGCAGCCGCCGGGCAATGTTCGATGCCACAGCAGGATCGGTCGCCAGGTACATCGCCCGCACCTGTTCGGATTTCTCGTGGTACTCCGGATCGTCGACCAGGAACGGCGGTAGCCCCGCTGCCATTCGTCTGTGGGCGAAGGTCGGCACCACCCACCACGTCGTCCGGTGCCGCGACAGCACGTCCTCTTGGACGACTGCCAGCGTCGGCGTTGTGTGCCGGATCCAGTCGAGCGCCTCCTGGTGACTCCGATCCAGCACCTGCGTCCAGGGGAAGCCCGGGCCGGGCGACAGGTTCGAGATATCCTGCGCGTTATACACATCCACGACCGTGGTCGGAAGGCCCAACACGCTCGCGGCGACGGCGATGGCGATCGCTGCGATGCGAAGCGATCCAGCGGCCGCCAGTCCGGCGGCGACGAGCGGCGGCACGCTAATCAGCATCATTTGCCCCGCCCGGAATCCCACCCATGATTCATCGACGCGCAGTCTGACGAAATGCATGACCACGACGCCGAGGATCAGGAGCGCTGTTGGCGTCGCCATTCGCCGGAGTGAGGTGGACCTCGACGCTCCGTACGCAACCGCGAACGCACCCACTATGGCGGGAACGAGTGCTGGGCCAAGCGAAAGGAACAGGTTTTCGATCGGGTTGTGGCGGGCCGCGCCCTTCGCACCGAATTCGACCACACCACCGACGCCTTCAGCCATCTGGTTGAACGAACACCACGCCAGTGCCACGACAACCGGGAGACCGGCGAACGCGTAGCTCGTCAGCGCATGCAGCGGGCGCGCAGAGCGGGCGCAGTTGACAAGCGCTCCAATCCCCCAGGCGAGGGACAGAATGCCGCCGACGAATGGGTTGAATGCGACCGATCCGGCGAGCAGCATTCCGGCCATGAGCGAACCGACCGCGTTGATCTCACCTGGCGAGCTGAGGATGACGAACCCGCCGAGGCCGAGCGCGTACGCCATCGAATGCTGTGGCACCCACCAGAAACAGCGTTGCAGACCATCGACACGAAGACCGCCGCCCCACCAGTTGGCAATGGCGTCGATGTTGAGATCCTTCAGTTCAGCAAGTGGGCGGCCTCGAGAAAGGAGCCTGCCGATGGCATAGATGCCTTCGGCGCTGGATGCGACGATGGCGAGCGCGACCGCCGCGGCGACGGCGTGTGCCCGCGGAACGGCAGCCCATGCGGTGATGAAAATCGCGGCCGCGAAGAGGAGCGCCGTGCCGATCGCGTTGACCTTCAGGTTGGTTTCGATCTGCTCGGACATCCCGGGTGCGGCGCCGGCGACGGCGGCCGGCAGGAGGTAATACGCCCAGTAGTAATGAATGCGGCGACTGGCCATGAACGGATTGCGCGGCGGCATCGAGAATTTCGCGAGTTCTGCCGTCAAAACGGTATGCCAGACGAAATCAGCGGTGAAGTAAGCCCGGTAGTAACGATCGCCGTCTCGCTCCGCGCCAACCTTGATGAATGGAGGGGCGGCGATCGACACAACGAGCAGCAACACGACAATCAAGGCCCGCGAATCGGCGCTCCTCCACGCTTCGAGCCCGGCTCGCGGCGGTTGACCGGCTCGGCACAGCCACGCGACGACCGCGGTCGTCGCCGCCCATGTAAGCAGGAAGAGCAGCGCGACAGGCCTGCCCACGGCAATGACGACCCATATTCCCAATGACGTCAGGAAATAGCCGAGAAGCGCGCCGGCAATCCAGCCTGCGGCGTGGCGGCTGCCGAAGAGGCGGAATCCGATTGGGAGACCCGGCACGAGCGCCAGCAGGAACAGCACGAGGTACCCAAGTGCGTGAATCCCTCCGCACGCTCCGACTACTCCCACGGTCGATACGGCCAGAAGGCCGGCAAGAAGGCGGGTGATCATGGGCGCGAGGTCCCCGCGGCAACAGAAGGCGAGAACGCGTAAAGCAAGCCGCCGGGCAGGCTGCCAATCACTCCGAGGAACAGAAACAACAGTGAAAGCGCGGTGGCTCGTACGGCGTCTGCGCCGGCTGCGCCAAGCAACGCCACGAACGCGACCTGCGTCGTGCCAAGGCCGTTGATGGTGACTGGAACCTGCATGATCAGGAGAATGACCGGAATGACGGCGAAGTACGTCGACAGCGGGAGCTGAAGTCCGAGCGCCTCGCCGAGGCACCATGCCTGAAACACGCGAATCGCTTGCACGGCGATCGACATCGCGAGAACGCGTGCCATCTCGGCGTGATGCTGCGAGTAGCGCCTGACCGCTTCGGCCAGCGCGCCGGTCATCCGTTCGATCGGCCGAAGTGGAACGACGCGCGCCATGCGAACGACCGTGCTGCTGACTCGTTCGCTGAAGACCATGAGTCCTGCGACGGCGCAGCCGGCGAAGGCGATCGAAAGGGCGACGACGAGGCCGCGCTCGATTCCAAGTTCACCGGCGAAGGGTAACGCGCAGGCGCCGACGATCACCATCGACAGCACGCCGAGCACCCGATCCATCAGCACTGATGCCGTGGACTCGGCAAGATGGACGTCGCACCGCGCCAGCGCGTAGGCTCGATACATGTCGGCCGCCACACTTGGAACGAAATTGCTGACGAAAGAACTGACGAAGAAGATCCGCAGCACGCGTCCGAACGGCGGGCGGGATCCCGGAGTCAAAGCCACGAGCAGATCGATCCAGCGAAGCGCCATCAGCGATCGATCGATCAGGACGAGCGCGACCGCTCCGGCGAGCCATGTGAGGTCGGCGCCCGCGGTGGCGCGAACGACGTCGGAAGGATGTGCGGCGTAAAGAACAATCGCGGTCAGGACAACCGCGACTAGGATTCGAAGAATCCGTGGCAAGGAGGAAGTCTACCGCACCTGCTCGGGCATCGGGAGCGTCTCGAGATGGCGATCCGAGTCGCGCTTGACCTTGTAGGCGCGCTTCAGAAACTTCGCATAGGGCACGAACTGCTTCATCGCGCCGACATTCACCTGGCACGGACTGAGGCAGGTCGGACACACCTGGTTCTTCAGGTGCTCGCGATGCATCAAGTTCTCCGCCTTGAAATACAGCGTCTCGGCGGCATCGTCGAGCACGTTGCCGATCTTTTGCGAGTTCTCGCAGTAGTGCAGATCGCCGTTCGGGTTGAGCAGCAGACCCTGGCTCTGGAATGGGCAGGGCATCGTCCGCTTGTAGCCGTTGGCGATCATGTCCGCGTAGTGCAGGTAGAGGAACGACTGCCCGCTCAGTACCGACTCTTCCTGCACGCGGTCGATGAAGAACTTGCGCATGAACTCTTCTTCGCGCTGGCGGAACCGGATCTGCTCCTCGAGCTCCTTGTTGTGCAGCATGGCATCCGTGAAGCGGAGCATGTTGAACACGACATCGAGGTTCTTCTTCCGCGCCCACGCGAGGATGTTCTCGGCGTCGGTGAGGTTGGTCGCGAAGATCGTCGAAGCGATGCCGAACGAGAAGTTATCGTGCACGCGCGAGAGCGCCTGCATCGCCTCGATCGTCTGCGACGCCTTGTCAAACCCCTTTTTCACCGCGCGCACCTGGTCGTGCACGTCGCCAATCCCGTCGAGCGACACACGAATGCTGATCAGGATTCCGTTCTTCGCGCAGAACTCGACGATGCGCGTCAGCATTGGGATCGCACGCTTGGGCGTGAGCCCAGTGGTGTTGATGCCGATCTTGCGCATGCGGGGAAGGTGGCGATGAAACATCTCCACCATCTCGGGCAGGTCGTTTCGTGTCGTCGGTTCGCCGCCAGAAATGTTCAGGTTCTCGACCGCACCCCAAAACGGACTGGTCATGACCGGCTCGAGCTGGTCGAGCGTCATGTCCGACTTGCGGTCGCCCCATTTCCAGTTGCTGCACATCGTGCAGCGCGCGTCGCACACCCACGTGCAGTTGTAGATGAGCACCGTCGGCCGAATCGCGTGGAGTCTGGCGCTGACGAACGTATTGACGAGATCGCGCGGGACGCCTGCGGCGGCTTTGGCGAGGTAGTGCAGACGAAAGGTATTCGTTGCCATCAGCTAATCACTACATGGTAACGCGGCGTGCTGACGGAAGGCAAACGTAAAAGGCAGAAGGCAAAGGGTTTGTGGCCCTTTGCCTTCTGCCTTAGAGGAACGACGCGTTCTTAATTCGGGAACGACGGCCGCGGGCGAGACGACGCCCACACGTTCTTGTAGATGCCCCCGGGCAGCGTTGCGTCCAACGCGCCCGCGCGCCCGATCGGCGCACCGAGATACATGTAGTGAGGATCCGGGCGATACGGATGGCCGCCGGTGCCAATGCCCGAGTTGTAAATCGTCGAACCCGTTTCGCTGTCGACGCGCACCTCGAGCCTCGCGCTGCCGGTCTGCCAGGTGAACTTCCAGAAGTACCACCGGTTGGTGTCGAAATTGATCTGTGTGCGTCCGCCGTCGCGCGAGATACCGTCGCCGCAAATGATTCGATAGGTCACGGATCCCGGCGCACCGTAATTCCTGCCGCGAAGCTCTGCCGTAAAGCGGTAGTCGTCGTCGGTGATGTCCCCTTCGTCGGGCCCCTCTTGCATCGCGAAGACCTTGCTCTTGTCGCCTTCGGTGCCTTCATCGGCGCCTTTGATCATCATCGAGAACTCGCCCTGCTGCAGGTTCGTCGGCAGCCGATAGCGAATGAAGCTGCTGTGGTCCTGCAGCAATGCACCCTGGCCGGGGATGAACTGAATCGGGCCGTTGAGATCGCCGGCAGTCTTGCCGTTCGTCAACGGATCGAACACCTCGTTACCCTTGATGTACCCACCGGAGGGCGCCTTGAACGAGGCCTCGGCCGACCACGGGCCGACATCGTTGCCCATGCGCGCGCGCACCTTCCACTTGTACAGCGCCTCGAAGTCGAGACCGCACGACGGCGCGTAGGAGACGGTTGAGCCTGAGGGCGCGACGTTCTGAGTGCAGGCAGAGATGATTGAACCGGAGTTGTCCGAGATCTGGAACTGGTAGACCAGTTGCAGCCCCGAGCTGAACTTGCCGTCCACGGTCGAAGCGGTCAGGACCAAGCTGTCTGGTTGGACCCCATTGGCTGGTGAAAGATTCGTCGGCGCAGGAACTTTCAAGGTCGATCCGTCAGCCGCAGCGTTTCCGCCGGTGGTGTCGGTCACACTGGGAGAGGTTGGCGTTTCTGATGACTTCGAACAGGCAATCGCGAGGGCAAGTACAGCCGCCGCCGAGCAAAGGACGAACCTTTTTTGGTGCATCGAGTAGAACCTCAATTGTAGTTTTGGGGCCCGCTGGGATGAGCCGTGGACTCGGCGAATAATACTACAAGGCCACAGCTCTGTCACCAATTTGCCGTGCTACCATGAGCCGACCTACGACACCGCACGCGTCTTACCGGAGTCTCGGTCGTACTGGTCACCTTCAACAGGAGTAAATCGTTTTGAAAAAGACTGTCGTGCTCTGCCTTCTGTTTCTCGGTCTTGCTGCATCCCGGGCGCACGCGCAAATGCAATGGACCGACAAAGGATTCGCAAACATCAACATTGGCGGACAGACTGGTTCGCACAGTGTCGAAACCACGACGACCTTTGTGGTGTACGACGAAAACGCTCAAGTGACCACAGCACAGAAGACTGGCGGTGGATTTCTCTTTGATATCAACGGCGGATATAAGGTCTGGCACAACCTCGTGGCTGCCGTAGGCTACTCGTTCATGTCCGATAAGACCGACGGTGCTGTCACGGCAGGTATCCCCGATCCGGTTCTATTCGATCACTTGAGAACGGTAACCACGACGGCCGACAACCTCAGCCATTCGGAACATGCCATCAACTTGATGGGTGTCTATATGGTCCCGGTCACCGACAAAGTTGATGTTGGCATTTCGTTCGGGCCAACGATCTTCATAGTCAAGCAGGAGCTGCCCGACACCATCACTTTCACCGAGCCGGGTCCGACGATAACCGGGTTGAGCAAGAAAGAAGTCAGCAAGACAACGGCGGGCGTCAACTTTGGTGTCGACGTCACGTACTTGTTGACCAAGAAGGCGGGCATTGGCGCAATTGCCCGATACACCTGGGGGTCGGTCGATCTCGATGGCGCGAAGGACTCGCTGACGGTCGGTGGGTTTCAGATCGGCGTCGGCGCACGCTACCGGTTCTAGTCCCCGGGATCGCAGAGGCACTTCATCCAGACTACCGAAGTCGAGCGCGCCGTCGGCCCGAACACGGCGACGGCGCCTCGTGATCGCACGGTTCTCCTTCTCATCCTCGCGTTCGGGGCGGCCCTCAGACTCTTTCATTTGACCGCACCGTTCGACGATGCGCATGCGTGGCGACAGCTCGACACGGCCGCGATGGCGCGCAACTTCTATGAAGGATCGTTCATTCCATTCGATCCGCAGGTCGACTGGGGTGGGCCTCACGGCTACCTGGAGGCCGAGTGCCCGCTGATTCCGGCGTTGATCGCGATTGTTTACAAGGTGACCGGCCTGCACGAGACCGTCGGCCGCATCATCATCATCGCGTTTGCGCTTGGGCTTATTTGGGCCACGTATAGACTCGCGCTGATTCTTGATGGGCGCGTCGCGGTCGCGAACGCCGCGGCATTCCTGATCGCCGCCTCACCAGCGGCAATCTTCTTCGGACGGATCGTTATCCCGGATACCCCGATGGTGTTCTTCACGGTGCTGGCGCTCATCGGGTTTGCCGAATTCAGCCGAAGCGAGTCGGTTCGCTGGATGTGGATTGGCGCCGTCTCGCTGACGCTCGCGTGCCTGCTCAAGCTGCCGGCTGTATTCGTCGGGCCCGCGATTGTCGCGCTGCTCGTGCAAGGCCGTGGGTGGAACGCGTTTCGCGATCCTCGCGTGTGGGTTGCCGGTGTCGTTCCGCTGGCGATCACGGCTGCCTGGTACTGGCGCGCTCACATCATCTTTGAACGCACCGGGCTTACCATGGGGATTCTCGGTGCGCCAACCAAGGCCTATCCAGCCTACGTGAGTCCCGGACCCTGGCCGAACGTCTACTCCAAGTGGAGCACGGCGACGCTGCTGACCGATCCGGATTTCTACAATCGGATGATTCTGCGCTTCTATCACGTGCTGCTGCTGCCGTTCGGCTTCGTCGGCGCGATTCTCGGCGCGGTGCTGTGGAGAGGACACGGACGCCCTGCGGTTCTGACCTGGCTGATCTCGCTCACGGTGTTCTTCTTTATCGCCGGCGAAGTCAATCGCGTGCACGAGTATTACCAGCTGCCGTTCGTCGTGGTCGCTGCAATCTTTTTCGGCGGAGCTGCCTGGCCTCTATTCGATCTCGACTGGCTGACGCTGCGCCTCGGACAGAATCGATTCGCTCGCGCGAATTACGTCGCGGTCGTCGGCTTGCTAGCTCTTGCCTCGATTTACTTCAGCAACGTCACGCAGCTGTTCTTTTCGCCGCGCGACACGGCGGTGAAAATGCGGCAGGCAGGGTGGATCGTCGATCAGGCGACCGCCGACAACTCCGTCGCCGTCGTCGTGGACGACTACGGCATCATGTCGCCGATCTTCCTGTATTTCGCCCATCTAAAGGGCTGGAGCTTCGAGCCGACGGACGTCTCGCCATCAGTCGTCCAGAATCTCCGGCAGCTTGGCGCACGGTATTTCGTGACGACGCGCTGGCCGGAGTTCAAGAACGCGAGACCGGAAACGGCGTCATTCCTAGAACTCTATCAGGATGTCCCGGTCGACGGCGCACCGGCCGGGACGCGGCTCATTGATTTGAGGCAACGAAAGAGTGGATCGTAATTGCTGATTGTCGATTGCTGATTTAAAGCACCTTCAATCAACAATCAGCAATCAGAAATCAGCAATTACATTTAAACGCCCGAACAGCTCCCCACCGGGAAGGCCTTATACGTCGCGCCGAATCCTGCCTCACTCCACTGCAGTCGCAGCGGCGTCGATGTGTTGTCGTAATCGAAGCCGATGTCAACCCCCATGTCTCCGCCAGCCTGACGCCAGGCGAGGAAGTCCACGCTGACATCTGGGCCACCGCGCTTCAGGTTCTGTCCGAGATCGAGGCCGCCACACTTACCCGCCTCGATAATCCGATCGCGCAGGAAGCTCATGTTCGACTGTCGCTGACTGAGCGAGACGCCGGCCGCCAGATACTCCGGATACTTGGCCGCGATGCAGCTGACAATGGCCGGGCCGTTGTTGGATGCACAGGAACCGCCGGGTCTGGGGCCAGGGTTCGGAGAAGGCGAGGGTGATGGCGCCGGGGCGGGCGTCCGGAACGTCTGCGTGTTTGCCCATGCACTCGTCGTATCGCCGTCGCCCGAGCGGGCGCGCCAATAGTGCAGCAGATCCGCACCGAGGTCCGCGCCTGGCGTGAACGTCGTCTGTCCGGACGATTCACCTGAAGTTCCTGACGCCACGACCTTCGTGAACGCCTGGTCGGTTGCGACCTGGAACTCGTACGACAGTGCACCAACCGCATCGTTATGATCGGAATTGTTGACGGTGAACGTCGGCCGCCGCGAGCTGGCCTTGTCTCCATTGATCGGCGACACGAGCGCTGGTGGATTCAACACCGGCTTCGGCAGCACCTCGAACTGGGACGCTGAGAACGCGCTCGCATTCGCGCCGTCGTCGGCCTTCGCGCGCCAATAGTAGGTGCGGCCAAGGTCGAGCCGATCAATCTGGACGCTCGTGCGGTTATTGTCGCCGGGAGGGACGCCGCTCCGCGCGTACACCTTGGAGGTGAAACCCGAGTCGGTGGCGACCTCGAACATGTAAGTGATCGGGCGGACGCCGTTGGTGGTCGCGTTTTCGACCACGAGTTTGATCGGTTGCTGTGATTCTTTGTATTTGAATCCCTGGGCCGGTTCAATCAGCTTCGGGGCGGTGATGTTGACCCCGGCGATCGGGCCGGCGACGGATGGACTGAGCGGGGTTTCGCTTTTTTGCGCCTCGCATCCGGCGAGGGCTACGGTGACGGCGGTAAGAAGAGCTGCCGCTGCCGGGCGGTAATTCGACATGTGATCCCTCGGTCGATCGGTTTGCAGGCGCACGGACGCGGGCAGCCGCGTGCAGACACACTATCGGCAGGAGCGGGAGTTGCCTGTAGGGGAGCGAAATTGCCGGTTATTGCCCAGCTCTTCCAGAATAAACCCCTGGCCAGCAGCGGTCAAGCCGCGGATCCCGACCAGCCAGATGACGTGAATGTCTTGAAGGCGCAGCATTTGCCGCCTCGAGCGTATCGATGATGGGGATGATCGGCGAAGACGTCAAGCTCAGCTGAGTGACGTTTCCTCTTCAGCCAGTACCGAGCCGAAGTTGGCCTGCGCTTTTCCGGCGTGACGAGCAAGATAGGTGATGCCGCCTGACAGCGAGAAGAGCAGCATCAGCGCCGCACCCATGAACGAGACGAGCAGGGCGGACTCGAGCGGCAGGCCCAGCCTCGTAAAGTAGAAGCCAAACGTGGCTTCCCGGACGCCGAAGCCATTCATCGACACCGGCAGCATCTGCACGATCAGGGTAATCGGGACGATCACGGCCAGTTCGATAAAGCCGATCGGAATGTGCATGCTGCGGGCGATCGTTGCATAGAAAGCCACGATCCCGGCTTGAACGACGACGGCGCCGACGAAACACGCGGCCAGCGCGCCCGGCGTTTCCTGAAAACGGGAGAGTGCCGCCGTTAAACGGGCAAGCCGTTGATCGACCCATTCGGCGTGCAGTCTTCTCAACGGGTGCGCAAGCCGGGCGAACGCGTGAGGAAAGCGCACCGCTGCAATCGCAATGCTTGCCGCGACAGCAAACCCAAGCCACAGAATCCCCGCTCCGAGCGTGCGGCCATCGCCGAATCGCGGATGCAGCGTCGAGCCAACGGCCGCAACGAGTACCAAAGCGAGGAGGCCGATGCCACGGTCGAGCAGAACGATCGTGGTGGCAAGCGTCCGAGATCGCGCCACAGGCGCCGTATCGGCAATCCTGATCACGTCGCCGCCGATGTTGCTGGGAAGGAAGTTATTAAAGAATGTGGCAACCAGGAACGACGAGGTCAGCGAGCGGAATCGGAAGTCGAGATGCTGGGCTTTCAGGAGAAGCAACCAGCGCCAGGTACTGGCAAGCATCATCCCGAAATAGATCGCGAGCGCCGCCAGCAACCATGACGGAGACGCCTGGCGAGCCGCCTGCCAGAGACGAGCCATGTCGACCCGCGTGAACAACAGCCAAAGGAGAAGGACGCTGACCGCCGCCTTGGCGACAGACATCAGCACGCCACGCTTCGGATTTGCACCCGAAGGCGCTTCGGGAGTTGACGTCATCGAGGAAAAACGTGAGGCAATTGACTTGCGACCCGGGGAAATATGTTATCACGAGCCTTCGCGACTTTCGCGTGAGTGCCGGCTGACCTGCGAGCGGTCGTGGCCAACTCATCCATCCGAACGCAGTCGCTGAGACAACGATGCCGAGGGCGCGCTCGCATCGTGTCCGAGAGCTTGTAGCGCAACCGATCGGTACGGTCGGTTTCGTTGACCTTTCACCTGTCGTTCCCTACAATCCTCAGAACACCGTGAGAATCCTCATGATTGCCCCGGAGCCGTTCTTCGAGCCCCGTGGGACCCCGTTCAGCGAATACCATCGGATTCGAGCACTGACGGCTCTCGGACACACCGTCGATCTGGTGACCTATCCGTTTGGCCGCGATGTCGCAATGCCGGGGTTGCGCCTGTTCCGGTGCGCCCGTCCGCCTCTGATTCGCGACGTTCGCATTGGTCCGTCACTGGCGAAGATCCCGCTCGATCTCACGCTGGCGTTCACGGCGATCCGTCGTGCGATGGCGGATCGCTATGATGCGGTGCATTCGCACGAGGAAGGAAGCATCATCGGTGTGCTGCTGGCGCTGGCGCTGGGCGTGCCGCACCTCTACGACATGCATTCCAGCTTGCCCCAGCAGTTGACGAATTTCGACTTCACCAAGTCCAGGCTGTTGAAACACCTCTTCGCCAGCATGGAGCGGTTTGTCGTTCGACGGTCGAACGTCGTCATCGTGATCTGTCCGCATCTGGCGAAGTTGGTCAGCGACATCGAGCCCTCGGTCCCGTCTGTGCTGATCGAAAACGCGCCGGGCTCCGGCGACACCGCGCTCGACGGCTCGGGGACGCGAATTCGCACGGAACTGGGCCTGGCCGATCGGACGCCGATCGTCTTGTATACCGGCACCTTTGAGAGCTATCAGGGGCTCGATCTGCTGTTTGCCGCAGCGAGTCACGTGCTCTCGTCGAGACCTGACGTTCGCTTCGTGCTTGCCGGTGGCAGGCCTGAGCAGATCGAGTCGGCGCGACAGCAGGCGCAGGCGGCGAAGGTTGCCGACGCGGTCGTCTTCGCCGGTCAGCGTCCGGCCGAGGAGATCCCGTCATTTCTGGATGCGGCGAGCGTGCTCGTTTCGCCGCGGAGCACGGGTACGAATACGCCGCTCAAGATCTACCAGTACCTCCGCTCGGGCCGTCCGATCGTCGCGACCCGGCTGCTCACCCACACGCAGGTCCTGGACGACGAGGTCGCGTATCTGACGTGTGCGACCGCGGAAGGATTCGGTTCGGGAATCCTGGCAGCGCTCGCCGATCCCGCGCGTGCCCGGGCCGTCGCCGCTCAGGCGCGGCAGCTCGCAGACACGAAATACAGCTATGAGGCCTATCTCGCGCGAACCCGCGAGGCCTGCGCGTACCTGATTCGCGAATCGGCGCCCCAGGTCGCCGGAGGGGTCGCGTGACCGGCGCGCCTGCGCCGCGTTCCGATCACTACAGCTATCGCGTCTACGCCGACGCCGGCATGGCAGAGGCGTTCGACAGCCTGCGATTCAGTGGGCCGATCGGCCAACTGATCGCCACCACACAGGAAGAAGTGATCGCCAGGTTTCTTGATCCGGTTGCGAATCGGACGGTCCTCGACGTGGGTACCGGCACCGGACGCGCGGCGATTGCCCTCGCGCGCCGTGGCGCACACGTCATTGGCGTCGACGCGTCGGCGGAAATGCTCGCCGTCGCCGCCCGGCGTGCTCGCGAGGCGGCCGCCGAGGTGACGTTCCTGTCTGGCGATGCCCACGGGCTGGCCTTTGGCGATCGGTCGTTCGATGCTGTCGTTTGTCTGCGAGTGTTGATGCACACGCCCGACTGGCAGCGATCGCTGGGAGAACTGTGCCGGGTGGCGCGTCATCGCGTGGTCTTTGATTTTCCGTCGTTCTGGAGCGCCGCCGCGCTGGAGGCTGCGGCGCGCCGGGTGGTGCAGCCGTTTGGCGCTCGAGTCGAGGCCTATCGCGTGTTTCGCACGGCCGCCGTCGAGGCTGCGCTCCAACGACACGGCTTTCAGCTCGTCGGCGAGCATCACCAGTTCGTGCTGCCGATTGCCCTGCACAAACGGCTCAACTCGGAAACCGCGACCCGTCGAATTGAACGGACGTTCTCTCAGCTGGGACTGACGCGGCTGTTTGGATCCCCGGTCACCGTCGTGGCGGAGCGTTGCGGGTCCTAGTCACCGGCGCGACCGGATTTACCGGCGGTCATCTCGCCCGATTCCTTGCCGCCCGCGGCGACCACGTGCGTGTGTTGGTAAGACGACGACCGGGGTCTGACCCCGGCGGCACGGGGTCAGACCGCAGTCGTTCAGTTACACACTTCGGTGCGGATCCGACACGCAGCGACGTGGTGTATGGCGACATCAGGGACGCGGACGCTGTGAGGCGCGCGGCTGACGGCGTCGACGTCATTTATCACATTGCTGCCATTTATCGGCAGGCCGGACTGCGCGATGAGGAGTATCGCGCCGTCAACGCGACCGCCGTGCGGACGATCATCGAGGCGGCCAAGGCAGGTGGCGCGACCAGAGTCGTCCACTGCAGCACGGTCGGCGTCCACGGCGATGTCGAGCGTCCGCCAGCCGACGAAGATGCGCCGCTGCGTCCAGGCGACATCTATCAGCAGACCAAGCTCGAGGGAGAAGAGATCGCGCGTGCCGCGTCAGCACAGACCGGCGTTGAAGTGGTCATCGCGAGACCCACTGGCATCTACGGTCCCGGCGATCGCCGGCTGCTGAAACTGTTTCGCGGCGTCGCCCGTCGGCGCTTTGTCATTCTTGGGGGTGGCGAGATTTTCTATCACCTGACGTACATCGACGATCTCGTCGAAGGCCTGCGCCTGTGTGCCACGGTTCCTGCGGCAGCCGGGCGCACCTACATTCTCGCCGGCCCCGAGGTGACGACGCTCAACCGTCTGACGGAGATCATTGCGGCGGAGGCACACGTGTCGGCGCCCACGCTGCATCTGCCGGTCTGGCCATTCTGGACCGCCGGCGCGATCTGCGAAGCGCTGTGTGCGCCGTTCGGGATCGAGCCGCCGCTCTATCGGCGTCGTGTGGACTTTTTCACGAAGAGCCGGGCCTTCGAGATCAACCGCGCACGGAAGGAACTCGGTTACGCTCCAGCTTTTGGATTGCGCGAGGGGATCGCAACGACGCTCGACTGGTATCGCCGCGAAGGTTGGCTGTAACTGTCATATGCTATCGGGCGATGGCGGAAATTCCGCGGGCGCAGGATCAGCTGTTCGATCGGCGCACCTCGGCGCGCGAAAAATACGCGGCGCTCGTGGTCGGACGTCCAGGTCTTGGCGCGCTGCTGAAGCACGAGCTCATCACGCTGGCATCCCAGAGCACGCCCGGCGCACTCGGCCTCGTGCTTCGGAAAACGCTATACCCGTCGCTGCTCGGATCGTGCGGCCAAAACGTCGTGTTTGGCCAGAATGTCGTGCTGCGCCACCCGCATAAGGTTCGAATCGGCAACAATGTGGTGATCGACGACAACTGTTTGATCGATGCAAAGGGTGACGGCAATCGAGGGATCACGATCGGCAACGGTGTGTTCATCGGGCGGAACACGATCCTCTCATGCAAGAACGGCGATATCGCACTCGACGATCGCGTGAATGTCGGCTTCAACTGCGAGATCTTCTCGGCCAGCTCGGTACAGATCGGCGCCGATACGCTGATCGCGGCGTATTGCTATGTGATCGGCGGCGACCATGATTTCAGCGATCCATCGCAGCCGGTGCTGTCCCAAATCCGCCGATCGACAGGCGTCAACATCGGGGCAGGGGCGTGGCTTGGAGCCGGCGCGAAAATCCTCGACGGTGTTTCAATCGGCGATCGTGCCATCGTCGGTGCCGGTGCCGTCGTCAGAGATTCGATCCCGAGCGCGGCGGTCGCGGTCGGTGTTCCGGCGCGCGTCGTCGGACAACGCGAAGGGGTGGAGGCGGAACGAGCCCCTGCGGTGCCGGGTGTGGAGAGCCGGTGAAACTGAACGTTCTGCAGGTCTGCGATCACCTCGGTTGGGAAGGATCGCGGATGCACGGCGTCAAGCGCCTGTTCGCCTGGATGATTCCGCGCTTCGACGCGGACCGATATAACGTGTCACTGGTCAGCCTGCGAAAGAAGGATCTGTCCGAGGAAACGCTGGAGTCGTTCGGCGTTGATATCACCTATCTTCACAAGTCGAAATTCGATCCATCGACGCTGCCGGCCCTGTTGAAAGTGATCGATCGCAAGAAGATCGACATCCTTCATCTCCACGGATACGGTGCAACGACGTTCGGGCGGATCGCTGGCGCGATGCGCCACCTGCCAACCATCGTTCACGAGCACGCGAATCTTACCGATACTCCGTGGTTCCAGAAGATCGCCGATACGGCGCTCGAGCCGGTCACCGATATTGCCATCGCCGTATCGGAGAGCACGGCCGAGTTTGTCGTCAAGGCGCGCCGCATTCCAGCCGAGAAGGTGAAAGTCGTGTACCTCGGCGTGCCGCTCGAAGAGTTCAGCCGCGCACGTTCCGAGGCCGAAATTCAGGCAGCCCGGGCCGAGCTCGGTATTTCTCCGAGCGACGTCGCGATCGGAACGGTGACGCGGCTGCACGACTCGAAAGGCAATTCGTACCTGGTTGACGCGGCCGGGCTCGTTCTCAACGAACGTCCGCAGGCGCGGTTCTTCATCGTCGGCGAAGGACCGCTCCGCGAATCGCTCGAGCAGCAGGCGCGCGCGCTGAACCTGGGTAACCGGTTCGTGTTCGCCGGATTTGCGAAGGACGTTCCGAAGGTTGTGTCCGCGTTCGACATCAGCGTCTTTCCGTCGCTCTGGGAAGGGACGCCGCTGACCGTGTTCGAGGCGCTGGCGATGGGTAAGGCCATCGTCGCAACCGATGCTGATGGTCTCGTTGACGTGCTCACCAATGAACGCGATGCCATCATCGTGCCGAAGCGCGACGCGCGGGCGCTCGCCACCGGCCTGATCCGAGCGATCGACGAGCCCGAGACCCGTCAGCGCCTGCAAGCCGCGGCATTTCAGACCGGCAAGACCTACGACATCGCCGCGTTCGTTCGCAAAATGGAACGGCTTTACGAACTGCTGCATCGTGTGTCGCGTGCGACCCATCGGAAGGGCGTGCTCGTCTCGGACCTATCCTTCCTCACGGGCAATGCACCCGTATGATCGTCGACCAGCCTGGCGTGCGAACTCTCGATTTTCGTCCGGGTGTGATTGCGGCTGGGCTGTTTCTCTGCGTCTACGGCGGGCTCGCGCTGGCGGTTGACTTTCCGCGAGTCGCGCAGGGATTCAAGAGCGACGAGGCCACCTATTACATGATGGCCTACAGCCTCGTCGAAGACGGCGATCTGACCTACACCAAAGCGGATCTCATGCGCGTCTGGCGAGAGTTTCCAGGTGGCCCACAAGGGCTGTTCCTGCAGAAGGGCAAGACGATCGCCGGCGCGCCCGATCCCAATCCCAATCGGCTCTATTACGGCAAGTCATTCATCTATCCGCTCGTCGCGGCGCCGTTCGTCAAGGTGTTCGGGACCAACGGGTTTCTCGTGTTGCACGCGCTGCTGCTGTCGATTGTGATCCTGTGCGGCTATCTATTCCTGGTCGCGCGTTCGGGTCCGATCGTGTCGGTGGTACTGGCGTCGGGTTTCGTGATGGCGTCGGTGGTGCCGGTGTATTTCGTCTGGCTGATGCCCGAGGTCTTCAACTTCTCGGTGGTGTTTCTCGCCTACTTCTGCTGGCTCTACAAAGAGGTGGCGCGGCCGGACCAGGCGCCGCCGCGAATGCGATGGCTCTTGACCGGTCGCAGCGATGTCGTCGCCGCCACGCTGCTCGGCATCGCCACCTTCTCGAAAGCGACCAACGTGCTGCTCTTTGCGCCAATTGTGGTCTGGCAGTTGTGGGACGTGCTCCAGCGATCACCTCGGCGTGCGAGCCGGATGCTTGCTGGCATTTTCGCGTTCGCGCTATTGGCCGCCGGTTTGTTCGCGGTCAACAAACTCATCTCGGGAGAGTGGAATTATCAGGGAGGCGATCGGGCGACGTACTACTTCGAGTTCCCGTTCCAGAACGAGATCCCGAAACGCGATCTGGGCATGGCCAAGTCGCGCGGGGAAGTGGTGGGGTCGTTGAGCCACATTATTTTCAACCCCCGGACGTTCACCTCCAACCTGACGCACAACTTCGAGTACTTCTTCATCGGCCGCCACACAGGGCTGCTCGGCTATTTCTTTCCGGCCGTGTTTGCGATCGGCGCGTTTCTCCGAACGCCGCGGCAGCGTCCCGTTTGGCAATGGCTGGTTCTTGGGGCCGGGTTGCTTCAAGGGCTTGCCTTCATCATTTATTTGCCATACACGTGGCACGGCGGCGGAGTGGGCAATCGCTATTTCTTCAGCGGCTATGGGGTGATGCTTTTCGTGTTGCCGCCGATTCAGTCCCTCAGCGCGTCATTCGTGCCATGGGTCATCGGTAGCCTGTTTGTTGCCCCGATGGTGCTCAATCCGTTTGTCGCGTCGTCACATTCGGAGAACAACGCGAAGAGCGGACCGCTTCGGCTCTTACCGATCGAATTGACGCTGATCAACGATCTTCCCGTCAACAATGAGCCGCAGCACAATCACCTGTGGTTCGGTGACGTCGGCCAGGGTGACCCAGGCTTCCTCGTCTACTTCCTCGACGACAACGCCTACGACCGCGAAGCGGACAAGAGCTTCTGGACGCGCGGCCGCGCGCGCACCGAGTTCATCATCAAGACCGACAGGCCAATCCGCCGCGCGATCTTCACGCTCACGGCTGGTCCAGTGCCGACCGATGTACGCGTCACGATTGGCGGTCGCAGCCAGGAGATGCACCTGGAGGCGGGCGCCACGCACGATATCGTGTTCTCGATGCCGCCGGGCCTGCGGTATGAAAAGGAAGTCGAGGCACTCGCGTGGACGGCGTCGGTATCCAGCAGCGGCGGATTCACGCCGATCTTCTTCGACGCGAATTCCACCGATACCCGATATCTGGGCGTCCGCGTCAGGCCTGTGCTCGAAGCGAGCCCGCAGTGAGAATTGCCGTCGTGACGTCGAGTCCGCCCATGGTCGAAGGGGGACACATGGTCATCGCGCGGTCCCTGGTTCAGGCGCTGCGCGAGGCCGGTCACACCGCGGACATCGTCGTGACGCCGCAGAATCGATTCGGCCGCCAGGCATCGGCGTATCTTGCGACCTGGTTTACCGATGTCGGAGCCGCTGATGGTCACCCGATCGATCAAGTGATTAGTCTGCGCTACCCGAGTTACGCGGTCCGCCATCCAAGACATGTCTGCTGGCTGAATCACACGATGCGCGAGTACTACGATCTGTGGGATCGATTCCGCGGCGGACTTCCTGCCGCCGGACGGATGAAGGAAAGCGTACGGCGGTTCGGGATTCATGCCGCGGACCGCTACTTGCTCACGCGAAACGTATCCCGGCTGTTCGTCCAGTCTCGAACCATTCAGCAACGTCTGGCGATCTGGCCGGAGCTTCGTTCGACGGTCCTCTACCCGCCGGCGCCACAGCGTGCGTATCGGTGCGATGAATACGGAGATTACGTGTTTCTGGTATCCAGGCTCACGCCTTTGAAACGGGTCGATCTCCTGATCGAAGCACTGGCGCAGCCGGGAGCGGACGTCGTTCGAGCGGTGATTTCGGGTGACGGTGAGCACCGAGGCGCGCTCGAGCAGCTGGCGCGGGCCCGTGGAGTGGTCGAGCGTGTGACATTTACCGGCCGCCTGTCAGACGACGAGCTTGTCCAACACCTCGCCCGGTGCCGAGCCGTTTGCTTTCCTCCGTTCGAGGAGGACTACGGGTTCGTCACCGCCGAAGCCTTTGCATCGAAGAAGGCGGTCGTCACCTGTCGGGATAGCGGCGGTCCAGCGGAGCTCGTCGCGCACGGCGTGAGCGGCTTTGTTTCAGAGCCGACGCCGCAGGCGCTCGCTGCCGCGCTTCGGCAGCTGATGGACGATCCGTCCCTGGCGGTGCGCATGGGCGAGGCGGCATTCGTCGCCGGCGCAAAACTGAACTGGCATGACACGGTAAGGCAGCTCACGGCGTAGGGTAGACTTGATCTTCCGCCTGAAGGCGGAAGCTACAAATCTTCTTGTGGGTAAAAATTCTCTTGTGGGGCACAGGTTTTCTTGTGAGTACCGATTTTCTTGTGAGTAGAGATTCTCTTGTGGCTTCGGCTTTAGCCGTATAGATTTTCTTGTGGCTTCCGGCTTCAGCCGGAAGAACGCCGTGAAATAAATGTCCTACAAATCGCCGCTCGAGACGCGGCTCGCAAAGAAGGTCACCAAGGCGATTACCGAGCACGCCCTGATCGACGATGGCGACCGGGTGATGGTCGGGCTGTCTGGCGGCAAGGACAGCTGGGCCCTGCTCAATATCCTCGACGTGCTGCGCCAGC
>JBPYFA010000580.1:0-9777 GCA_051986585.1 Vicinamibacterales bacterium
GCGATCTGAAAGAGCAAGGCTCTTGCCGTTGGAGGATAAAGTCGTATGACATTTGTACGACCACCATGAACCTCGGGACTTGGCGCCAACTTACGAAGAATTCTTCGAGATTGGATGGTTCGTGGGAAGGTTCGACCCGGAATGGTGAACCGAAAAACCGGCGCTTCACGTCCGGCCGTGCCCATCTCGCCGCGACATTTCGTGGGCCCAAACCGCAAATTTTCACGCTTACAGCGAATTTTCACGCTGATACGGTGGCCCAGTCGAACAGCGCACTGAACAACCGCGTCGTTTCCAACCAAATGGCCGATATTTTGCGCGGAAAGCTCGCTTCAATGCGTCCCGCGAACAACCGCGATATCGCTCCGATATTCCGGAGGATGCCCGTTATAGCGGAGGGCTGAGCTTCCCGCCTTTTGTGGGTATCAGGTGTTCACGGGCCGTCATTGGGCCAACGCACGCAACTTCGCATTCCCGGCACCATGGCACGTCTAGTGCTCAAGACGCGTGAGCCAGCACCAATTGGTTTTCGCGTTTCAGTCTGCAGGTCCTTCAACCGAAGGCGGGCAGGATTAATCGCCATGCTCTCACGTCAACCGAGACACACACGTTTACTGGTCCGCTCGGGCGCGCAACTGGCCGCCGTGCTCGCGGTTCTCCTCTTCGCGCCCGGGACTGCGCACGCCTCGTTCCTGTCGCCGGAACTGGAAGACAAGCTGGCGACGTTTCTCGCCATCTTCATCATCTTCTTCGTGCCGATCGTGCTCATCGTGCTGTTCTGGATGGTGCACATCCTCCCCGAGAAGATTGCCCACAAACGCCATCATCCGCAGTTCGAGGCGATCCGGACGCTCTGCCTGCTATCGCTCGTCTTCGGCGGGCTGCTCTGGCCGCTCGCGTGGATCTGGGCCTACAGCAAGCCGGTCATGCACAAGCTGGCCTACGGAACCGACAAGGCGACGCATGAAGAGGACGCTGAGGGGGAGGCGTGGGACGAGGCAACAATCGCCCACGCATCGGCAAACCCCAGCCTGCACAACAGGCTGGCGCTACTGGAGGAGCGCGGCGTGCCGGCGTCAGAGCTGACGGCGATTCGGGCCGATCTCGAAGCGCTCGAGGCCAAGTACAAGGCCCAGGGGGCGTAGCAATGGAAATCATCCTACTTGGAATTTATGCGTTCTTCGTCTGGCTGATCTTCATCAAGCTGAAGCTGCTGCCCTGGACGACGCCGTGGAAGGTCGCGGTCGCGATTTTTCCGATCGTGGCGATCGCGTGCTTGCTCCTCCTGCTCAACATCTTTGCGCCGACCACGAGCGATGTGCGCGTCGTGAACTACGTGGTTCCCATCGTTTCGCAGGTGCGCGGCCGGGTCATTGAAGTCGGCGTCGAGAACAACCGGCCCGTGAAGAAGGGGGACATGCTCTTCCGCATCGACCCGACGCCATATCAGAATGAGGTGCATTCGCTGGAAGCGAAGCTGGCATCCGACGAGGCCAAGGTCGGGGCCGATCGGCAGCGGCTGTCTGAGGCGCGAGCGAAGCTGACCGACGCGCAATCGAGTGAAAAAGAGCTGAACGAACAATTGAACCAGACGCTCGGCGACATTGGAAGAACGACGGCATCGCTGGAACTCGCGCGAAAACGGGTCAGCCAGAACACGCAGCTCGTGGCCGCCGGCGCCGGCAACCGTTTCGATCTCGAGCAGGCGCAGACGAATGTCGCCGAGCTGACCGCGCAACTTGCCGCCGCACGCGCCGCCGAGCAGCAAGTCCGCGCCAAGCTGGACGGCCGGGTGCAGGGTGATCTCGCCTCGGTCGCGCAGGTCAAAGCGCAGATTGCGACCGCCCAGGCGAATGTCGCCGAGTCAGAGGCGCAGGTCAGCACGACTCGGGCCCAGCTCGAAACCGCGAAGTGGGATCTGTCGCAGACGACGGTCGTCGCGCCTGGAAATGGAACGATGGTGAACGTCATGTTGCGACCTGGCTTCTTCGTCGCCGGCATGCCGTTCAACGAAGTGATGACGTTCGTCGACAACGAGTACCAGATTTTTGCGCTGTTCGGTCAGAACGAGCTGCATCAGGTCGACAAGGGAAACGAGGTTGAGGTCACGCTCGACACCTATCCCGGCCGCGTGATCAAAGGGCACGTCGACTCGATCATCTGGGCGCAGGGCCAGGGGCAGGTCGAAGCGTCAGGCGATCTCCCGAAGACGACGTTCGTCCCTCCCCCGGGGCGCTTCCCTGTGAAGGTGGTCGTCGACGACCGCGACAAGGACGTGTTCATGGCCGCCGGGGCACGCGGTGCAGCGGCGATCTACACCGAGCATCTGACGCTCGTGCACATCATCCGCAAGGTGCTGCTGCGCGTCGCGTCGTACCTCGACTTCATCATCATCAAACACAGCATCCATCTCGGGCACTAAAGCGCCTGCGTCCGCCTACGGCGAAGGCTCCGGCGAGACCTCGCCAAAGCGAACGCGGAGGCGGGGCCCGAGCGAGGCGCGAAGACGCCGAGCGAGAGCGACTGGGGGGTGGGGCCCCACGAGCATTGAGAAAAGCAGACAAGGGCAAGGAATTTTGGGCAATGGGGGTGATCGCTTGAAGGTCCGTTTGGCGGCGTCGCTCGCCGTATGCGCGTTGCTCTGGTCCGGCTGTATCAGGCTGAAGAACCCGCCGGACCAACCGACGATCCAGGGCGAGTCGATGTCCAAGGTCGCGGTCCCCGACAAGTGGGTCGGGTCGTCTGGCGCCGGAGACATAACCAACAATTGGTTGACGTCGTTTCACGACGACCAACTTTCGGCGGCGGTTGCCGAAGCCATCTCTAACAATCCGGATCTTCGTGTTGCCGCCGCGCGGGTCGAGCAGGCAATGCTGTACGCAAAGCTCGCCGGCGCGCAGCTCTATCCCTCGGTCGATCTGCTCGCGAAAGGCGGAGGCGGCCTGGGAGGGGACAGTTCGGGCCTGACGGGCGCGATACTGAGGGCAACCTGGGAGGTCGATCTCTGGGGACGTGTGCGATACGGCCGGTCGGCGGCGCGAGAGGACGCGCGCTCGGCAGCGGCCGACTTCGAATACGCGCGGCAGTCGATGGCCGCGGCGGTGGCGAAAAGCTGGTTCCTCGCAACCGAGGCCGGACTGCAGGCCGAGGTGGCACGCGCATCGATCCAGGAAGGCGATCAGCTGGTCAGCCTGGCGCAGACTCGCTCGAACGTCGGCGTCGGCAACGACGAGGACGTGTACGTCGCGCGAGCGAACGTCGGCACCTACCGGGACACGTTCCGCGAGCTGCAGCTCGCTCGCGAAAACGCGATTCGGGCACTCGAGCTGTTGCTGGGGCATTATCCGGCCGCGGCAGCTGCCGTCACCGCGCAGCTGCCAGGACAACCGGATCAGGTTCCGGCGGGCCTGCCCTCGACGCTGCTGGAACGGCGTCCTGACGTCGTTGCCGCCGAACGCCGGGTCGCGGCCGCGTTCAACCGCGTGCGCGAAGCGAAAGCCGCCCGTCTGCCATCGATCTCATTGACCGGCGGCGTCAGCGCCATTTCGAGCGATCTGTTCCTCTTGAAGAATCGGGACAATCCCGTATGGAACTACGGCGCCAGCCTGGTGGCGCCGGTCTTCCACGGCGGTGCGCTGAAGACACAGGTCGAGATCCGCACGTCGGAACAGAAGCAGGCGGTGGCGGCGTATGCGCAGGTTGGCCTGCGCGCCTTCGGCGAAGTCGAGGGGGCGTTATCCGCCGAAAACGCCGCACGCGAGCGCGAACAGATCCTCACGCAGACGCTCGCCGACAACCAGCGCGCCTACGACATCGTCCAGACACAATTCAAGGTGGGGAGCACGGATCTGCGCTACGTCTCGCAGCGCCAGCTGGCATTGAATGCGACCCGCGCCGCGCTGGTCCGAATGCAGGCCGAACAGCGCGTCCAGCGCGTCAATCTGCATCTGGCATTGGGTGGAAGCTTTGAAGAGAAGAAGCAGTAATTTGTCCTTCCACCTAAAGGTGGAAGCTACACGAACCTAAATTGAGGTCTTGTAGCTTCCGCCTTGAGGCGGAAGATCTCTAATTCTTTCCCGTGGGTCCAGCGACAATCTTGCGCGCGACCCCGGTCAGCTTGATCGGCTGATCGGCATAGTCGTCGACCTGCACGCCGGTCTCGCCACCGGGTTTGACCCGTGCGGCGGCGGCCATTTCGCCAGTGCCCATACCGGATTTGTCGACCTGCATCCGAATCAACCCGACTTCGTACCCCGCGCGCGGTTTCGCGGTCGCTTTGCTGCCGCCGAGGAAGAACATCGGCTGATCGGTAACAACGACAATCGTCCGCCCGGTTGGCGTCGACTGCTCGCGCGCCCAGCGGATCGCCCACTTCTGGGTTCCCAGTGAGACCGTTCCAACTTCCGGTGCCTTGCGGAGCGCGGTCAGGAATGCGGGATATCCGCCGCCCTTCAAGGCTCCTTCCACCGCCGTGCGGTCGGCGTCGGGCGTATAGCGACGGATTTCAACCTGCACGGGCGCGGCCGCCGAGGCCCCCGACGCAGCCGTGGCTTGAGCATTCGCGGTGAACATTTCCGGCGCCCCGCTTTGCTGCGAGAGCACCGTGCCGGCCGTTGCCGCGAGCATCAACAACGCCGCGGGCGCTAGTATCCTGACGCGCATCACACATCTCCTTTGTTCGACTGACCCGACAAGCGTCGGTTGAGTTGGATATTCACTCGGAAACGGCTAAAACTCCAACATCTCCTTTTCCCTTCCCTTCTGCCTTGTCCCTTGTCTGCCTTTCTCACTGCTCGTGGGGCCCCACCCCCACTCGCTCTCGCTCGGCGTCTTCGCGCGTCGCTCGGGCCGCAGGCGCTTTCCCTTGTCCCTTTTCCCTTTCGATGTACATCGTCTGTGACGGGAACGCGATAGCCGTGCCGGCGCGGTCGACGATGTCGGTCACGCCGAATAGCAGGCGCTCCTGGATCTCAAGAAACTGCGTCCAGTCGGTCGCAAACACGTACGCGAACACGTCGACGTCGAGAGAGGATGGGCCGAGCCGAAGCAGCCGCACGCGAACCGATTCGCGGCTGACCGAGGAGTGTTGTTCGAGCAGATGCCGGATGCCGTCGATGACGCTCTGTAATTGCTCCGCGGTCGTCTCGTAGCGCAGCGTCACCATCGGGTGGAACCAGAACTTGTCGCGGGCGGAGAGCGTCTCGAGACTGACGTTGGCGATCTGGCTGTTTGGAACGCTCACGAGCGTACGGTCGAGCGTGCGGATCCGCGTCGACCGCAGTCCGATGTGCTCGACTGTGCCAACGATCTCACCCATCTTCAGCGAGTCCCCGACCCGCACTGCCTGATCGAAAATGAGCGACGCGCCGGCAATGACATTCTCGAGCGTCTTCTGCGCCGCCAACGCGACGGCGATGCCGCCCACGCCGAGGCCGGCGAGCGCCGGCGTCGGGTCGACGCCGAAGTGACGGAGCATGGCTACCAGCGCGGCAAAAACGACGAGGATGTCGAGGCATCGCCGGCCGAGGCGAAGCAGAGCCACCGCAGCCGTGTTCGGCAGGCGAATGCGCGGCAGAACCTGTTTCTCGAGCACCGCGTTGAGCAGCATCAACAGCCAGGCAATCGCTACGATGATCAGCACGTCGGCAATGGCCGAACAGATTTGCCGAAGCAGCAGCGACAACTCGAGCGCCGAGAGCAGCCACCGTGTCGCGACCGCCAGCACGAGAAGCCGCGCCGGGGTTGGCAGGGCGTTCTCGGCCAGGAATCCCGATTGCTTGAACAGTCGTCGCGACAAGCCCCGCGCGAGCGGCGTCAACAGACGGTTCAGCAGGCCGATCAGGAAATACAGGACTGGGATGGCGATGAGCACCGCCACCCACTCGGCGAGCGGAACGCCTTCGAATCGTGTGTTGGTCAGGAATGGTGGAAGCGGGACGCGCGCACGGCCGGCAAGGACCTGGTCGTAGAGATCGGGAATTGCCTGCAGCGTCTTGCCTGAAAACAGCCACACGCGCATGTTCGCGCGGTCGACGCGTTCGAGCACGATCTCCGTGCGTTGCGCTCCGACCTCGATGACGCCGACGACTTCCTGATCGGGGACGAGCGGATTCGCCTGCGATCCTTCGGGCGCGTCGCTCACCTGTGCGAGTCGCGCGGGGAGCTTCGCATCGAGCACTACGTAGAGTTGATGAGCGAGGTCGTCAGCGTCCCTGGTCGGCCCCCGTGTGTTCAGGTACTGGGACGCCAACTCGATTCTGCCTTCGCGAGCGGCGTCGAGAAATCCCAGCAGCGTCCCTCTCGGAGTGGTCCGGCCCAGTGGGTCCTTGGGAACTTGCGGTTGCGGCGCGGCGGGAGCGGCGGAGCCAGGTGGCGGTTGGGCAGCCACCGGCATCTGCGACACTACGCAGACGGCGAAGACTGCCGCACCAGTCGCCAGTCGCCACGATCGCATCGATGCCTCCATGTCCAGAGTGACGCGTGTGGTGCGAACCGCGTGCCGACCGCGGCTGCGCTCTCTAGGCGCATCCCCACACGTTTCGCGACTCGCCCACGGAATGCCGTGGAACATCCGATATTTCGGGGACAAGAAAAGAGAAGAGGCACAGGGGAAAGCGCCTGCGGCCCGAGCCAGGCGCGAAAACGCCAAGCGAGAGCGAGCGGTGGGCCCCACGAGCACTGAGAAAAGCAGACAACGGGCAAGAACGACCTTTGCTTATTTCAAGTTACCTACGGCGACCATTCTACGGAGAGTTCCAGCCGACGGTCTCGATGAAAGGCATTTCAGATGGCCAAACTGAATGTTGTGGACGTGACGGAACAGAAGCGCCTCAACGACGCGCGCGAAACCGGCGTGCCGTGGAAGAAGTGGGGCCCATATCTGAGCGAGCGGCAGTGGGGGACGGTCCGCGAAGACTACAGCGACGACGGAAACGCGTGGAGCTACTTTTCGCACGACCAATCGCGTTCGCGGGCGTATCGGTGGGGCGAGGATGGGCTTGGCGGTATTTCGGACGACAAGCAGCGGCTCTGTTTTGCCGTCGCACTGTGGAACGAACGTGACGCGATCCTCAAGGAGCGCCTCTTCGGACTGACCAACAGCGAGGCGAACCACGGTGAGGACGTGAAGGAGTATTACTTCTATATAGACAGCACACCCACTCACTCCTACATGAAATACCTCTACAAGTATCCGCAGCGGGAGTTCCCGTATCGCGACCTCGTGCAGACCAACGGCCGACGCAGCCGCGAGGATTTCGAGTACGAGCTGCTCGATACCGGAGTGTTCGACGACGATCGCTACTTCGACGTGTTCGTGGAGTATGCGAAGGGCGAACCCGAAGACGTCCTGGTGCGCATCACCGTCCACAACCGCGGGCCGGAAGCCGCACGCCTGCGCGTGCTGCCGACGCTATGGTTCCGAAACACCTGGTCATGGGGCATCGACGGCCGGAAGCCATCACTGCGCCAGACCGCCACCAACAGCATCGAAGCGTCACATCATGAGCTCGGAACTTACACGCTGCTCTGCGATGGCTCACCCGAGCTGCTCTTTACCGAGAACGAGAGCAACGCGCAGCGCCTCTGGGGCCAACCCAATCCGTCGCCGCACGTGAAGGACGCGTTCCACAACTACATCGTCTCAGGGCAGCGCGACGCGGTGAACCCCGCGCATGTCGGAACGAAGGCCGTGGCTCACTACACGGTTGACGTACCGGCACGAGGCAGCAAGACGGTCCGCGTCCGGCTGACCGCCGGCACGGCGAAGAAGGGATTCAGCGATTTCGATCAGACGTTTACGAACCGGATCGCCGACGCCGACGAGTTTTACACACGGATTACGCCGAAGACGCTCAGTGACGATGCACGCCTGGTTCACCGCCAGGCGCTCGCGGGCATGTTGTGGAGCAAGCAGTACTATTACTTCGACCTCGAGCAGTGGCTCGTTGAACACAAGAGCCATCCACTGCTCGAATCAGCCCGCCACGGCGTTCGGAACACCGAATGGTTCCACATGCTCAACGCCGACATCATCTCGATGCCGGACAAATGGGAGTACCCGTGGTACGCCGCCTGGGACCTGGCGTTTCACACGACATCGCTGGCGTTGGTCGATTTCGATTTCGCCAAAGAGCAGCTCCTGCTGATGCTCCGCAACCTCTACTTCCACCCGAACGGCCAGATCCCCGCGTACGAGTGGAACTTCAGCGACGTCAACCCGCCGGTGCACGCGTGGGCGACGCTCTTTCTGTTCAAGATGGAACAAACGCTCGGCCGAGCCGACATGCGCTTCCTGGAGCGGTCGTTCCAGGGATTGATGCTCAACTTCAACTGGTGGGTCAATCGTAAGGACCCGGCGGGCCGCAACGTCTTCGCCGGCGGCTTTCTTGGTCTGGACAACATCGGGGTGTTCGATCGCAGCGCGGAGCTGCCGACCGGCGGCTCGCTCGAGCAGGCGGACGGGACCGCATGGATGGCGTTCTATTGCCAGTGCATGCTGGAGATCGCGCTGACGCTGTCCGAGTACGACCCGATGTACGAGGAGGTCGCGTTCAAGTTCGTTCAGCACTTCATGTGGATCTCATACGCGATGGATCGGATCGGGGACAACCACGACGAGATGTGGGATGAAGAAGACGGGTTTTTCTACGACCTGCTACGGCTCCCGAACGGTCAGACGACACGCCTGAAGGTGCGATCGATGGTCGGTTTACTGCCCCTTTGTGCCTCCACCGTGTTCGAAGGAGATGTCGCGACGAAACACCCGAGATTGATGGAGATGATCGCGCTGTTTCGGAAGCGTCATCCGGAGCTCGTCTCGCAAGTCGCCCCAACCGACTCCGGATTCATTGGCTACAAGGGCCGACGACTCCTCTCAATCTTGAACAAGAATAAGCTGCGACGGGTGCTCGGGTACTTGCTCGACGAGCAGGAGTTTCTCGGCCCATACGGCATTCGCTCGCTCTCGCGGTACCACCTCGATCATCCGTTCACATTCTGGGTTGGCAGCCAGGAATTCAAAGTGCAGTACCTCCCCGCGGAATCGAATACCGGGATGTTCGGGGGGAACTCCAACTGGCGCGGCCCGGTCTGGATGCCGGTCAACACGCTCATCATCCGTGCGCTCCTCAACCTGTACGCGTTCTACGGCGACGACTTTACCGTCGAATGCCCGACCGGATCCGGGCGCCAGATGAACCTGTTCCAGATCGCGGAGGAGATCACGCGACGGTTGGCCGGCATGTTCCGGCGCAATGAGCAGGGACAGCGTCCGGTGTACGGAGGAACGTCGAAGTTCCAGAACGATCCGCACTGGCGCGACCTGATTCTGTTTTTCGAGTACTTCCATGGTGATAACGGAGCTGGACTCGGCGCGAGCCACCAGACCGGATGGACTGGTCTCATCGCACCTCTCGTCGACCTCTTCGGACGAGTCGACGCGAAGAGCCTCCTCGAGTCGGAACGGGCACTGGTGCACGCTCGCGTCGTCAGAGAACAGGTCAGCGGCGAGTCGGTGACTGTCTAGCGGGTCCCGCGAAAGTGTGATGGATCGCAGAGGGATCCTGGGCAGTGTGCTGCTGACATTTCTCGTCGCGGTGACGAATGTCGCGCGCGCCCAGGATCCACCGACCCCAAGTCAGCCTGTCGATCAGAACACGGAGCGCTCGAGAGGCCTGCCAAGGCAGGTCAAGTGGACCTTCAATTTCGATGCGGGATGGGGCACTTTCGGCTTTGCCAATTCGCTATACAACAACCCCAAGGATCCCGGCGTTCCAG
>JBPYFA010000581.1:0-11458 GCA_051986585.1 Vicinamibacterales bacterium
TCCCTCTCAACATGCGAGGCAAAAATCCGGCGTTGGTGGGGAAGGGCAGCTTTATCGTAAATGCGCAAGGCGACTGTAATGGCTGCCACAACAACCCTTTGCTCGGCGGAGAATGGGCTGACGGCCATAACCCCTACTTCGGGCAACCCAAGATGGTGAATCCGGACGCTTATTTGGCCGGCGGCACTCCCTTCGGCCCGTTTCCGGGAGTAGGAACGTTCGTTCCAGCGAACTCACCGGCGGGGCTGTACGTTTACACCCGGAACCTGACGCCGGGATGCGACAGTTCGCCGTGTACCGACCCGCTGCCGGAGGGTGGCACTTCGTTCCAGGATTTCGTGACCATCATGCGCACCGGTCACGACTTCGACAACGCCCATCCGGCGTGCCCGACAATGGGAGTGCAGGGTTGCATTGCTTCTCCTCCCTTCGACGCCAACCTGCTTCAGGTCATGCCATGGCCGGTCTATGGCAACATGTCCGACGACGACCTTGCTGCCATTTACGAATATCTTCGAGCGATCCCGTGTATCTCGAATGCCGGCCTCGGCTTGCCGGCAAATCTGGTTCATTTCTGTCCCCAGTAGTCCCACTCAGGATGTCGGTGGAGAGGATTTACAAGGAGGGAGGCGTCCCCAAAGAGAGTGCCGGGTTCACGCGAAGACCCGTCGTCGTGTTGGGGCGGTTCTCCTTCGTGCTGCCTAGCCAAAACACTTCTGCCCGGCGACGTGCCGTCTCCGGCGTCGCCGGGGTGGGCATGAAACGATCCACGTGAGAAGTGAGCCTCTGGGAGCAGATATGCCGACGGGATATCCGACTTTGTACTTGGAGGGACCGCTCGCCGCGTAACCGGGATGGGGTTGGAACGTAGCAGTCATGTTCACGTAGGCGCCCGCCCGCGGCGACGCTAGTCGGTAGGCCGCTTCGTGTCCCAGAAAATCTGAAACTGCTTCGTGGCCTCTGCGTAGGCAACCCTTGCCCGCTCAACATCCTGTTCGGCGACCTCTCCACGCAGGTGGCGCAGCCGGGCCAGCTCATACTCGCTCTGTTTCAATTGGTAGTCCTGCTTCAGCAATGTGCCTTCCACAACCAGCGGGATGTTATGGAAACCAATGGTCTGGATCTCCGCGCTGGTGTTTCCCACGTCGCGAAGATCAGCCGCCGTGAGTCTCCCACGACCGCGCGCCGTCAACTGTTTGAAGCTATTAAGGAACCCTCGCATCTGGTCTAGCCTTTCGAGAGCCGTTCTCGGTGAATAGTTCTTTGCAAACTCGGTCGGCCCATCGGCCGCATCGGGATGGCGTTGGGTGAGGTTGAGGTAACCGACGGATGTCGGATCCGTGGGAACCGCGATTTGAGTGCGCGACTGGGAAGGCCACCCAGCACCCGACATCCCTGACCAACCAACACCGACAATCAAGCAAACGACGAGTCCAGCTCGCTTCACGATTGTCATCTCCTGATGAGGGTGCGACTGCCAACGGGATATCGGACCTTGTACACGATCGCGAGCCGCGTGGCAGCACGTGACCAGATCGTATATTTCGTCGCCGCTTTACGACTGCGCCGATTTCCGTGCCAGACGGGTGCGCTGTCAATACAAAGATGGGCTTAGTCCATTGCGAGGGATTGAACAGTACGCCGTCGTAGATCCCACCGTCGACGTCCGGCAGTAGAATCCAGCGACGCTTTTGTCCTAATGCGCCCACGGAGGCGAAGATGACGACTGTTCTTATCACTCACCGAGTGGCCGACTACAATGCGTGGCGTGCAGAGTTCGACAAGGCGGTGCGCGCAGATTGGGCGAAGGGCATCCGCTCGTATCGCGTGTGGCGCGGCGAGGACGATGCGAACCTTCTGATTGTCGCCAACACGTTCGCATCGCGAGCGGAGGCAGAAGCCATGGTGAACAACTCCATGTTGCGGGAAGCGATGGGCCGTGGCGGTGTGGACGCGTCATCGGTGCACATCGACTACGTAAACGAAGTCGCGTCTGCGTAATCGCGCGGCGACGCGCCGGGGCCACGCGACGCTACGGCGTTCCGTGGTCCCACGGGCCCAGTCATTCGCGGCGGTCTTCAACGCAGATAGGTATCGCGCCAGTCGCAGATCAAGCGGCAATGCGGGTCGCCGGCGGCGCTGGTGAAGACCGCGCCGGGTCTCAAACAATTCCGTCGACCGCGGATCTGCGAATACTCGGAATTCTTGATCTTGAGCCAGGAGGTTCGTAGAGGACGGCATCAGTCATGCGGAGTTCGCAAACCGTCCCGGCTCTCTCACCTGATGAACAGTCTGAAACCACGCCCGCCGTTTCATGTGCTCGTCATGTCCGAGGAATCACGACTCGGATGCGAAGCTATCGAAACCGCATACGCGTTGAAGCAGTTAATTCAAGCTGGCGTGCGCGTGTTCTTTTACCTCGAGGAGGCAGCGAGGTTTCACCCGGCCGGCGGGGACGACGTCGTGTGGGGCGCGGACGTCGACACGACCGCGGCGGGCGGCGCCGGCAGAACCGGCAGCGCGAAGGTGTGCATACGCGCCACCTCACTTCGCCGGGATCGTGACTTCGGTGCGGCTCAACACCTCGACGCCGCGCTGTTTCACCTTGACCTTGATCGGGTGCGGCTTGCCGTCGCGTTCGTCGTTCGCCGGCTCGACGCCGAGCAGGTAATAGGACGAGGTCTTGGTCAGCACCTGGTTGAAGGCGAAGTCCGGATTGGTGGCGCGGACGCGCGTGACATCGCCGCCGAGGTCGCTGGCGAGAATATCGAGCCCGGCCTCGGCAATGTCGGAGTTCCGGTAATAGTTGGTGGCGAGATGGTTCTGCTCGGCGAACGACTCGAAGAAGCTCCAGTCGAGCAGCAGGACGTAGAGTTCCAGGTTTGCGGCCGCGGCATCGTGCGTCAGCGTATGAATGGTCGCACCGGAGCTCAAACGCCGGCCGATGACTCGATCGGACGAGTACAGGCCGCCGCTCACGAGGACGAGGATCTTCCGTCCCGGCACTCGTGACACGGCCTTGATCAGGCCGCGCAGTCCTTCGACGCTGTGCGTGACCTGATACTCAAGATAGGTGGCGAGACCGTTGGCCTCGGTCACCACCTGCGGCGGATAGGCGTTCTCGCGCGCCACGACGGTCGCCAGCACCTGCTTGTCGCCGTTGGCGATGTCGACGATCTCCCCGACCGTCATGTGGAACTGGCTGATCGGCTCGTGGCGAATCGCATTGACGCGGGCAAGCTGTTTCTTAACCGCCGCGTGATCCTGCGTAAGCGTCATGTTGGCCTTGCCGGTGGGATAGGCGTAGATGCTCACGTAGTCGTCGGGACGGAGCTTGTCGATGAAGCGCTCCGCTGCCGTCCTCGCCGCCATCACCGCCGCCGGCTGAAAGCTCTCCTCATCGATGGCGATGATGTACTTGCGCTGCGGCGGCGCCGACGCCACGGGCGGGGCGGCGGATTCGCCGGCCGCCGCCGCAGCCACGGCACCTGCCTGCGATGCGCGTTCCATGCCGTAGGTCAGCCACTCGGCCTTGACGACGCGGCGGGGATGACCGGAGATGGTGACATCGAAGTCGCTGGGGCCTAGCCCCTGGACCGGCGCGTTCTTGCTGTCGATCGCGGTGACCTCGACCGCCAGCAGCTCGACGTCGGCCTTGAACGTCGGTTGGTGCTGTGAGGCCGCGGCCAGCATCAGCGTCGCGAGGGACAGTTTCCTGATCATCTGTGGTGAGCTTAACGACGGCCCCGTCCTTTTTCAATTGAACTGCACCCTGAGCCCGGTCTGCCTTTGACGCCGGAAGCCGTGGCCGAAGTGGTCGCCCTGACGCAACGTGACTGTGCGCGGGAGCAGTCAGACACGTTCAGGCAGGAGCGCCAGCAGGTGGAAGAAAATTGCACGACTCCTATCCGCTATCGAGACGGGCGGTGATATTCACTCCCTGACAACTCGGCTCGGGCAATTGGAAAGCCGCCGGGATGCGATTGACGCCGAACTGCGCAGCGTCCGTCCGTTGCCGCAGTTGCCCAGCAGACGTCGTCGACGACCGCTTGGCCGAATGGCGCCGGATGCTGCGTGGCTCGACGACACAAGCGCGAGCGGTATTACAGCGCGTACTCCGGGGCCGGATTGTGTTCACCCCGAGCGGCGAAGGCTATACGTTCGAATGCCCAACGCGATTCGACAAGCTGTTCTCCGGCGTAGTGGTGAAAGGTCCGGCGTTCATCGAACCTGGCAACACAGGGTGGGCTCACCTCGGCCCGGAGGATACCTTCGACGCCGATTACGGACAGCTGCTCGAAGCCGTGTGCAATTACGGTTTAGGGAGTTCGTCCCCAACGGTCGCGCCAGAGATGTGTTCGGTTCACGCTGCCGCTGGTGGCGTAGCGCTGCGGGGGTGGGGGCTCGGTGGTAGACTGCGGGCAGTGCCCCGCACGGGGTGACTCAAGGAAAGAGGCAGACGATGCAGCGTTTCGCGCTTCTTGGGCCGACGTTCATTCTGGGCGGACTGCTTTGGCTGTCCAGTATGGGCATGTGGAGCCACCCGGCCTATCGTCTCAGCCTGATGATTACGATGTTTCTGTGGTTCGGCTGGGTCGTCCGCACTCCTAGAGCGCGTTGATCGACTGCCGACCGTGAGGATGTGGCCTTCTGCACAAACGCTGGCCGTTAGCCTCTCACGGCCTGCGTACAACATCCGGCCCCGCTGACCGCATAACGAACCGGCCGCTATGGACGTGAGCGGAACATCGTTCACGCGATCCCCAACTCCGCGTTCAACGAACCGACGAGAAACTTCCACGCCAGGTAATACATCGCCATGCCGACTGGAATAGCGAGCAATGCGTAGCCCATCTGGAGATAGAACAAATCCGTCGTTCGTGCGAGCAGGATCCCGGCCGGTACGAGCAGCGCGGGAATGACAGAGCCATGGACACCGATCGGCAAATGCGTTCTGTGCTTGGTTGCTACCCACAGCATATTCCAAGCGCCCCAGAGATTCGGCACAACGGCCATCGGGAAGAGAATCGTTCGTTCGAGCGGCCTGCCGGGCAGGCCGAAGATAAACTGGCTCGGTACCTCGAGATAGAACCGATGATAGGCGTCGATGCCCATGATGATCAGTAGAACGATCGTCGGCACCATGATGCCGGCCATATACGCGCGCAGGTACGGGCGTGGCTTCATACAACCTCACAGGTGGTAGGCGACAAACCAGAACCACTTCGGGAACATCACGAGCGCGATGACGACAATCCCAGCCGCGCTCCAGTCCACCACGGACCAGCGGGGTGGCTGCTGTGTCCGGCGAATGACCTCCGGCCACAAGTCGCGCGGCGGTCGGTGCGCCGCTGCGCGGGGCAGAGCCGCTCGAAGCATTCTGGCAAGCTCGATCTCGTTCGGTTCGCTGTTCAACACGGCTTCACGCCCAGCCGGGCGAGCTCCTCTCTCAGAAATCGCGTTGCGCGAAAAAGGCGCGACTTCACAGTGCCGATCGGAATGTCGAGAGCGTCCGCGATGTTCGCGTACGGCTCTTCTTCAATAAGTGCGAGCGCGGCGATGGCCCGCAGGTCCGGCGGCAGCCTCCGAAATGCAAGGTCAATCGCATCGTTCATGTCGCGATCGACGGCCGGTGGTGCCGGCAGCGTGTCGTCCGCCCGCTCCCATCCACGGCGGCGGACCGATCGAAGCTTGTCGAGCGCGGCATTTGTCGCGATGCGCCGCATCCACGCGCCAAAGCTTCTCGTCGGATCGAACCGGGCGCGCCCACGGTATGCGCGCCAGAATGCCTCTACCAGGACATCATCTGCTGTACTCGCGTCACGGACGATGCGCATGGCCCAGCCATAGACCTCCGCCTCGTAGAGCCGGAACAGCTGCTCGAATGCCGCCTGATCGCCTTCGACGAACCGGCTCAGGATCTCCGCGTCTGGGGCGCCCGGCATGTTCGTCTACCTTGCCTTACTCGGGGAACGACGGAAAGGTTCACGAGTTCGCGGGTTCTCAGAATTGTCGGCCAATCAGCTGCGGCCGCTTCCAATTGGAGCGGCAACAGTCACGTCAGAGTCGTCAATACCTCCGTTCGCGGCGCCATTTCCGGGAGGGACGCTGCTTCTGGTAGTGCGAGTCCGTCGGACGGCTAGAACGAAAAATCGTCGTCGCTTAGTTCCTGAAGGTCGGCACGCATTTCGGACAGCCGAATGGCTCCTCGAAGGGCGTTCAGCAGCTCCGTGTTAAGTTCGGTTCTGGCGAAGTGCTTGACAATTTCATTTGAACTCAGAACTTGGGCCAGCGCAGCCGCCACAGCTTTGGGGTCATGCTCACCTAGTTGCGCCGTGCCCTCGGATACGCGAATGACAAGGTAGTTCCCGTCGTCGGGCTTGGGCAACCCGCAAATGCTCACGAATGCCGGCGAGAAGCTGTCTCGCGGCCTCCTCATCGAGCGATATCGACTTCTCCTCGATGACGGCCCAGTCGTGGGGCGGCTCGCCCTTCCGGTAAGTAACGATCTTGATCGACAGGTCCGTGCCGGCCGTGCGTTCGCGAAATATAAAAGGGGACGAGCACGACCCTCGTTCGGTTCGACTCGTGGAGCACGAGCGGGTCACCATAGCTAGCCCTTCCGGACTGCGCTTGACGGCGAACAATGGAGTGCGATTCTGATGGGTCCATTAGCGACCTCTGAAAACGCCGTCGAACGGCGGTCCCCTGAGAGCCTGACGCATGCGATTCAATGCCAACGCTGTGGCGTCATAATGCCCTTGCTCCGCAGGCTCTGCAATGGCCTTCATGTCTTGCACAGCCGCCCCCAGTAATTGTCGTCATGCCTGGGGTGCGCTCGTGGACCAAGGCGAGTCAGACAACGTCGCTCGGCTCGACACAGACCGGAACCGACTACGAGGTGAGATTGAGAACCTCGTGCGCTCCATCGCTGCGGGCGTTCCAGCGAACACTGTGGCGCCGCCCGGCATCCGAGGGCGGGAGCTGGAAATCAGCCGCATCGAAGCGCGCCTCCGCACCCCGCGTCAGCAGCCGAATTTCGAGCGCCTGCGCGATGCCGTCACGCGGCGGGCCGCCGAGTGGAAGCAGACGCTCCGGTCTGAGCCGAAGGTCGCACGCCTGCTGCTACGTCGCCTGATTGGGCCGATTGAGCTTTACGACGCCTCGAAGCCGGAATGGCAGATGCCCGACTTCATCAAAGCCGATGCGGCGGTGAAGCGCGGGCTCATCGACGGGCTGGCCGAAATTCGCGAAGTGCCGCCCGCGAAGGAAGACGCGGCAGCGGATGAGCAGTGACCACTCCCCTCGAGAGACATACGATGGCGTTCAGGCTGCCTCGCGTATTGCGGTCGTAGCTTTGAAACTTACCTGCAGATGCTGCTCCCAATTGAAATCCCCGAGGAACACCAGGGTATTATTGGTCAATCCCAAGAACGGCACTGAGCGACTGACCCAGAATGGTCCGGCAACTTACCCCGACTTCAAAACGTTCGAAACATCGGGCCGCATCGTATTCGAAAAGTGAAGCGGCCTACTGAAGATCGTCAGAACTGCCTGCGTCAGTTACTAGATGACGTCGATAGTCCATCCGATCGTGCAGAACGCGGACGAGCCATCTTCAAGCTGAGCCGAAGGTCATCACGGTTCGTGAAGTGGATTGTGTCGGCGCGCAGGTGCTTGAGCGTTTCTCGAAGCGCAGCCATGTACCTGACGGTGCGTTCCACGCCCCAGGTTCGGTCGGAATAACGTCGGATAGACCTGAGATCTGACCGCGCGATATCGGTGAGTTCCAGCCGTTTCACAGATCGCCGAAGAACGCGTCGATGTCGTCGTCTGTGTCGAGCGTGACGATTTTGCCGTCTGCTACATCGTCGTAACCGCGATCGATCGCGTCCTTCAGACGCGCGCGCTTGATTTCGACCGCTGCGTCGCGTGCTTGCATCAGCCGCAATGCGTCCGCGACCACTTCTTCTTCGTTACTATAGTGGCCGTCGGAAATCTTCTGCCGAATCAGTTCTTGCAGGCTCTTCGGAATCACGACATTCACGAGCTTGCCTTGGTGATTCCATTGAGCGGGATGGCGTCCCGAACGGCTCGGAACTAAGGTGGACAGCCTCCCACGCAGCCGGTGTGGTTCGTCCCCAACGGGATTCGAACCCGTGTTTTGGCCTTGAAAGGGCCACGTCCTAGGCCTCTGGACGATGGGGACCTGAGTGAGAGTGCACGCTCCGCTCACGCCGCGTGCGTGGAACACCCGATCATAACAGGTCATCCACAGAAGCTCAAAGCGTCGGGCGCAGGCTGATTGCGGCGACGTGACCGGATGTCCTGCGCCATCCGAAGCCTGCGCCGCCAATGTGCGTCGTCCGCGGCCGATGTTCATCGGTGTCCATCCGCGGCTGCTACGGCAGTCAGCGGCCTGCGCGCGCCGCCTCCAGCATCATGCGCCCAATCCGCTGCATTCCCGGCTCGAGGTTGGGCTCGAATCCGACCCGCACCTGGTTGATGTAATCCGCGGCATCGTCGCCGCACAGCTCCAGCCGCTGTGTCACCTTCGTCGCCCGATCCGACAGCGGCTCGAACTCCCAGTGGAAGCGCATCCACACGCGATCTGACAGCGAACTCCGGATCGTATAAGCGCGGCCCGGATCGATCGACTCGATCGTCCAGTGAATCGCCGGCCGCCCCGGCATGTGTGTCGTACCGCGCGCGCCGGCCGTGAATGGGCCTTCGAGCGAGAACTCCGCGGGCGGATCGTTCCAGTTGCGCACCTCGGTCATGTAGTGCCACGCAAACGACGCCGGCACGTCGACGTCAACCGACCGTTCGCAGATCCACGCCGCTTCCGTACTCATCGCATGGCTCCAGCAGCGAAAGATTTTGTAGGTGTCTGTCCTATCGACTAAATCGTCGTGTCGGCCCAGCGCCAAATCGGATCAGAGATGAGGAAGATGAATCACGCACAAAGAATGTCACGAATGCTCGGCGCCACGATCCTGCTGTTCGCAGGGTGTGGGGGCCAACCACCTTCATCTCCCACTCCGCCCGTACCGCCCGCGGAACCAACAATCGCGAATGCCTACATCCTGCCCGGCGCCATGAACCTGGGGGCGAACGCCTTTGGTGACGAGCCGGTGGTCGTCTACCGACAGGAGCGGCTGCGCTGGCGGAACGTCGACACCGTAGAGCATAACGTCGTGGCCGATACGGCGTCGCTGCCCGAGTTCGTAACCACCGGGGCGCTCGCTCCCGGCGGCGAGCAATCGTTCACCATGAACACGATTGGCACGACCAGGATCCATTGCACCATTCATCCGCAGATGACTGGCACTCTCGTGGTCCAGGAACGTTGAACCCGACCTCCGAGTGAGAGCGGCCGCGTACCGCTGACGCCGGGCTCAACGGCGGATGGGAACTATTTGCAGAGGCGGGCCGGACGGAAACTTGCACGATTCCGAGGTATGGGTCGTGCTCAGTGGATGATCGCACTTCTCGTTGTTCTGGCAGTCGTTGCGGCGGGCTGGTGGTGGCTGAGGCGCACACCAGCACCGCAATACACAACCGCGCCGGTAACGAAAGGTCCGATCGCCGAATCCGTATCTGCGAGCGGTACGGTGAACCCCGTCGTCACCGTCCAGGTCGGATCGTACGTGTCCGGCGTCGTCACAAAAGTGTCCTGTGACTACAACACCCATGTGACGAAGGGGCAGATCTGCGCGCAGATCGATCCGCGTCCCTACCAAAGCACGGTGGACCAGGATCAGGCGAATCTTGCTGCCGCACGCGCTCAGCTGCAAAAGGATCAATCCGCGGCTCAGTACGCACAGCTCACGTATACACGGAACCAGGATCTCGCGCAGCGTGGTCTGATTCCGCAGGACACGCTCGATCAGACGAAGGCCGCGGCGGATCAGGCTCGCGCCCAGGTCACGCTCGACAGCACGACAGTCGCGCAGCGCCAAGCCGCGCTCGAGGCCGCCCAGGTGAACCTCGGCTACACCAAGATCGCGTCGCCGGTGGACGGCACCGTCGTGTCGCGGAACATCACCGAAGGGCAGACGGTTGCGGCGAGTTTCCAGACACCGACGCTGTTCCTGATAGCAACCGACCTGACGAAGATGCAGGTCGATACGAACGTCAGCGAGAGCGACATCGGGAACATCCATGGCGGTACGCCGGCCACGTTCACCGTCGAAGCGTATCCCGATCGCACCTTCAGCGGCTCGGTGTCGCAGGTGCGGCAGGCGCCGCAGACAGTTCAAAACGTCGTTACCTACGACGTCGTCGTCAGCGCAGAGAACCCGGGTGATGTGCTGAAGCCGGGCATGACGGCGACGGTCAAGATCATCACCGCGCAACGCGAGAACGTGCAGCGTGTACCCGACCAGGCGTTGCGGTACACACCTGGCGGTGTGACGGGGAACGCCGGCCGTGGCACGCCGGGCGCGGTAGGCACGACCGGGCGCGGCGCGGCGGCATCTGCCGGCACCACTGATGCTCGATCGGGTGGCACGAGCGCGGCGGTCTGGGTGCTGCGCGACGGCAAGCCCGTTCGCGTGCCGGTCACCATCGGTCTCGACGACAACGTCAATGTCGAGATCGTGAGCGGAAGTCTCCAACCAAACGATCGAGTGATCGTCTCGGAACAAGGGTCGGGGCAGGGCTCCGGCTCGGGACGGGGCTCGACGCCGAGGCTGCGGTTCTGACGTGGCAGAGATCGTCATTGACGTCCGCAACATCGTCCGCACCTACCACGTGGGCGACGTCGACATCCATGCGCTCAACGGCGTGTCGTTCACCGTCGAGCGCGGCGAGTTCGTGGCGATCATTGGATCGTCCGGCTCGGGTAAATCGACGCTCATGTCGATCCTCGGCTGCCTGGATCGGCCTACCAGCGGCCAGTACTTTCTCGAGGGGCTTGATGTTTCGCGCGCATCCGAGCCGGAGCTCGCTCGGATCCGTGGCGAGCACCTCGGCTTCGTATTCCAAAGCTTCAACCTCCTGGCCCGGACCAGCGCGCTCGAAAACGTCGCCTTGCCGCTGTTCTACCGGCCTGATGGACCGCCGCCGCGCGGCGAGCGTGTGGCGAGGGCGCAATCGATGCTCGACATGGTGGGCCTCGGTGAGCGCGAACAGAATACGCCGGCGCAACTCTCGGGCGGACAGCAGCAGCGCGTCGCGATCGCCAGAGCGCTGATCAACTCGCCGGCGGTTCTCTTTGCCGACGAGCCCACGGGCAATCTCGATACCCGCACCTCGCACGACATCATGAGCATGCTGGTCGCGTTGAATCGAGACCAGGGGGTGACGATCGTGCTCGTGACCCATGAACCGGACATCGCCGAGTACGCCGGCCGCGTGATCACGGTTCGCGATGGCGAGATCGTCTCCGACGAGCGTCGAGGTTATATCGGACACAACGCGCAGGCGGACGCAGCCGAGGCGACCGCGACCACCG
>JBPYFA010000582.1:0-14717 GCA_051986585.1 Vicinamibacterales bacterium
TACAACTGGACACGACGGATGTGAGACTGTGACGTCTGATCCTTGGCGTCGATCGCCAGCGCGAGCGCTTCGATTGTCGCGAGGTGGAGGTCCGCCATTTCCCGGACGTGCCGCTGCTCGTCGTCGATCCGACCAAGATAGGTTTTATACGTGCGATAGGTCAGATAGAGCGGAGCGGCTGCCAACGGCAGCAACCACGTCACCGAGACGAACTTGAAGATGGCGACGGCCAACGCCGCCGCACCGGCACCGACAAAATAGCTCGGCGCGCTCCACAAGAAGTTCTCGTTCCAGACTTTGATCAGATTCTGACGAGTGGACAGCGCGATCGCGGTCGCTACCATCGTCGTGTTGATGAGGAAGTACGCGGCTGCGGCGCCTACGAGCGGTTTGGGCAGCGCAGCAATCCAATCACCAAGAGTCGCCGCGCGTTCGACATCAGGCCCAATCCACCGGTAAACCAGCCCCGCTGCCTGGACCGTGACCACCAGGCACGCCATGCTGAAGAGCGTCCGGTAGAGAGGATTGCGCTCCTTGATTCGGAAGGAGCACTGGCTCCACGCGCTTGCCGCGGCCACGATCATCGTTTCGTTCGGGCCGAGCAACAGCAGTGATGCGAAGTCGACGGCGTACGAGACCGACATCGTCGAGCCGCTGCGTGCGAGCGGAAGATTGACCTTGAAGACCGACGTGATGGACGACAGCAGAAGCAGCACCAGGAACGGCCCGGGAGAACTGAACGAGTTCGCGGGAAAAAAATAAACGAGCAGCAGCGCTCCGACAGCAATGACGCTGCAGACGAAAACTCTTGCGGGGAGCGGAAGCGTTTCCATCAACTCAGGATCTCAGCGGAGCCGCAGGCGGCGATCCGCGAGGCGATGATCCGCTTGGGCCTGACAGCGGTTCGCCCGGTTCGAAGGGCTGTTCCCCAAGTGGCACGGGCCAGCTCGCTCGCGCCGCCTCGATCGCGGTTGCGGTTCCCCAGACGATGTTGTCCTCGTCGACGCCGGCGGATGTCCCCCAGACGATGTTGTCTTCGTCTGATGCCGTTCCCCACACGCTGTTCGCGCACTCGTCGCCCAACGTGCACTCGGATCCCCACACCGTGTTGGCGCAGTCCGCGCCGCCACACGCCGTTCCCCAGACAATGTTGTCTTCCGTGTTCGGACCCCAGACCACGTCGGTGCAGCGATCGTTCGCGCAGCTCGTGCCCCAGACGATGTTGTCCTCATCGGTTGAGGAGCCGCGGATGGTCGTTCCGCAGTCATCCTTGGCGCTGCACACCGAGCCCCAAACGATCGAATCCCCGGTGTCGGTCGTGGCGGCGCCCCATGTCACATCGAGCCGCCAGGCATTTGCATCCGGTTTGAGAACGCCGCCCCCAATTCGATGATTGCCCCAATTGATGTGCTTGTTCCAGGGCGTCGGATCGATGCTGGCCGAACTCGCGGGCGGGTTTTCGCCAGTGGCGAAGAGTCTTGCAACCTGGACCGCGCCTCGTGCATTCAAGAATCCGGCGCCTTGCGTGAGCTCGTTGTACCGGAGCCTGTGCTCGGCGGTGTACTGAAGAATCGCCTTTACGAGATTGGGCGTCAGCGACGGGTTGGCCTGAATCATCAGGGCGACCGTGCCGGCGACGACCGGGGCCGACATGCTCGTGCCGGTCAGGCTGAGATACGGCGGGGTCGCGGTGTCTACCGTGCCCCAGAGGCGCGCGGTGGGATGCGTTTCGAACAGCAGGCTCGATGGGTCGGCCAGCGATTCGATGCCGACACCTGGTGCTACGACGTCGGGCTTCGCGCTGTAGTCGATGTAACTCGGGCCCCGCGAACTGAATGGCGCGACCGAATCATCGGCACGGCTGATCGTGCCGTTATGGCTCGATGCGCCGACGGTGAGGACCCACGGGGCATTGCCCGGCGCGGTAATGCCCCCATACTGCGCCTGTCCCTGCGCGTTGCGCCCGAGATTGCCCGCCGCGGTGACGACGACGATACCCGCCTGCACTGCCCGCTTTGCCGCCAGTGTCAAAGGATCGGTTGCATACGATTCGTAGACACCAGCCGCGACCGACAGGTTGATGACTCGAATGTTGAATTCGGCGCGATGCTCGACCGCGTAGTCGAGCGCGGCGATCACATTGCTGATGTACCCGAATCCGTCGCGATCGAGCACCTTGATGACGGCAAGGTGCGCGCCGGGTGCGACGCCGCGCCGCGCGCCGTTCGAATCGTAGCCGCTGCCGGCGATGATGCCGGCGACATGCGTCCCGTGGCCGTAGTCGTCGGACGCGGTCGGCTGCAGGTTGACGAAGTCGACGAAGTGAACGACACGGTCGGTGCCGAGGTCGTCGTGCCAGGCGGTCACGCCCGAGTCGATGATCGCCACGCCGACTCCCGATCCGTCGAACCCGAGATTGTCTCGAACCCAGGTCGCCCCGATCGTGGCGGAGGTTCGCTCCATCGTGTCGTGCACGGGACGATCGAGCCGGATCGCGCTCACACCGGCATGCCGCGCCAGGGATTCGAGCGCGCTATTTGGGATTTCAGCGACCTGGCCGCGGACCAGCCCCAAACGGCGGCCCGGTTTGCCTTTGACGGAGCGGATCAGCAGATCCGCCGTGCTCACGTCGCTGGTTTCAATGATGACGCGGGACGTCCCGCCATGGTGCGTACGGGCGCGAAGCGGAGCGTCGAGCTTCGCGTCGCCATTCTGTCCCGCGTGTGCGGGCAGGGCGGTCAGAGCCAGGATCGCGATGAGGAGCAAGGGGCGTTTGAGCATGTCGAGGGGCCGGACGATACACTTCGAGTACGGACGCGTGCGCGGCTGCAAAGTGTCTGCCGACACGGGGTTACCGGACCCTGTGGAACGGTGTACTTCGGAATCGAAGGATTTAGAAGGGGCCGTCACTCGCGTATCGTTAAGGTACGGTCAGTCAGAAGCGTGATCGGATCGGACGGTTTCGTAACGCCGAATACAATCTCGTGATCGGTACTTAAGTTTCTGAAATCCCGTCAGGCCCGGGACGTTTCAGTTTGTGCCACTCCGGCCGCTTGTTTTTGCCCCCTGCTGATCGCTCTCCAGGCCATACTCCATGATTTTGCGGTAGAGAGTGCCCCGGCTGATCTCGAGCACGCTGGCGGCCTGCTTCTTGTTCCAGTTCACGGCCTCCAATACGCGAACGATATGGGCACGTTCCGCGTCGGCCAGCGAAGGCAGCCGCTGGCGGCTTGCATCCGGTGGCGCTTCGACCGCATGCAGGAACTCGACGTCGTTGCCGCGGATCGAGCGGCCAGGAGAGGACAGGGCGGCCCGCGCGACGGTGCTTTCAAGCTCGCGGATGTTCCCGGGCCAGTGATACTGCAGCAGCAGGTCCATGGCTTCTTTGGAGAACGTCTTGCCGTCGAGCGGCAGGCCATTGGCCGCGCAGTAGCGCGCCAGGAACCGCTGTGCCAGCACCGGGATGTCGGTTGCGCGTTCGCGCAACGAAGGTAATCGGATCGAGAACGCGTTGACGCGGTAGTACAAGTCCTCGCGGAACCGTGAGTCGCGGACGAATTGATCGAGCGGGCGGTTGGTGGCGGAGATCAGCCGGAAGTTCACCTCGATCGATTCGTTTCCGCCGAGGCGCTCGAAGCGGCGCTCCTCGAGCGCGCGCAGCAGCTTCGCCTGGCCGACGAGCGCCAGATCGCCGATCTCATCGAGGAACAACGTGCCGTTGTTCGCCATCTCGAGCCGGCCGGGCTTGCGATCGTGGGCGCCGGTGAACGCCCCCTTCTCGTAGCCAAACAGCTCGGACTCGAACAGCGTGTCGGGAAGTGCCGCGCAGTTGACGCCCTGGAACTTGTTGGTGCCGCGGCGGCTCAACTCGTGGATCATCCGCGCGACGACTTCCTTACCGGAGCCGGTGGGGCCGAGGATGAGCACTGAAATGTCCGACTTCGCCGCGGTCCGAATCCACTCGAACACGACGAGCATTTTTTCGTCGCGGCCGATCATTTCGCGGAAGCGTTGCACCGCGGGAGAGCGATCTTCGTGGCTGACCGTTGCGCGCCGCTCGAGGAATTCGTCGAGCAGATCGCGGACGGCGTCGTTCGCCGGCTGCTGGAAGGCATACCGAGCGATGCCGCTTCCCGCGATCTTGCCGGTGACGCCAAAGGCCACCAGTTCGCGGAGGCAGTTTTCGACGTCGAGCCGCATCCGGCCGAACGTCTGCATCAGCGATTCGACTTCGAATGACTCTTCCGGACGGGCGCAGAGGAATCGCAGCAGCCCGGCGCGCAGTGGGGACTGGACCAGCGCATGAAAGCGGGACTCGATTTCCGACGGATCAACCCGGCGGCTGGATACCGACACGTTCTCCATATCGCTCATGCCCGGCGGTCCCCAGCCGGAGGCGGCATTGCGGCGCCGCGGGTCCGGTAATACTCGGACTGAAATTCCTCGATCAGCCGCTTCATCTCCACCGCGTCGGCCTTTCGATGCCCGTGGCAGCGGACCGGGTCTGTTCCCCCCGAACTCTCGATCATGACGTCCGCAAAGAATAAGTTTCGGTCGATCATGACGGATGCGACATGGGCGAGGTGAATCGACTGTTCACGGGCGCCGAAAAACTCCGGCGTAAAGTGCACAATGCTCGCCGGCGTGACCGCGACCTGTGTCGGAAACCAGAGATTCCCGCGACTCAGCCGGCTTGCTCGAAAGACGTGGGGGCCCGGAATCGGACGCCCCTTATACCAGAAGAAGGTGATGGCGGCTGCCGCCAGAGCGAGGAGCAGCAGCGCGATCGAGAACATCACGCCCCCAGAACCGACATTATCCATGGTTCACCGTCGGACGACCCGCCTCTGTCTGCGGGCTGGCTGTTGGGGGAGCGGTTAACGTTCGCTCCAGAACCCACCGGCTGTCAAGGGATTTCGGCCGCTCTTCCCGCTGACTGGTGCTATGTTAGGCAAAGCTGCCGGACGTCTGACGGATCGTGCCGCGCGTCCGCCGTGCAACGCGGGAGGTTCGTCAGTGCCCCACCGAGCGCCCGGGTCGCCGGGCCACAGCAAGCCAGAGCACTACCTTACAGGAAAAGCGATTACCTATTATCGGCCACGCGGAAGCGCCGAAGTGCGCCAGCTCATCGATGGTGGCTTTCAGGCGTTCAACGCCGGCCGCTTATCGGAAGCCTGCCAGATCTTCGCCGGGAAGATGCTGGCCCCGGAGAACGATACCACCATCGGGTTGACGGTCGCCGGCGCCCTCACGCCGGCCGGTCTTGGCGGCTGCGCCATTGAACTGATGGAGCGGGGCCTCATCGACTTCATCATCAGCACCGGCGCCAATCTCTACCACGACCTGCACTATGCGCTGAACTTCACGCTGCACCGCGGGTCTCCCTTTCTCGACGATGTGGAGCTGTACGAGCAGGGGATTATCCGCATCTACGACGTGCTGTTTCCCGCCACCGTGTTGCTCGAAACAGACGCCTACATCCGCGACTTTCTGGTGCGTTCGAAGTTGTCGGGAGCGATCGCGACCTCAGAGCTTCACTACCGCTTGGGTCTCGATCTGATCGATCGACATCCTGGCAGCGAGGAATATTCGGTGCTCGCCCGGGCGGCCAAAACCGGCGTGCCGATTTACACCTCGTCGCCGGGGGACAGCTCAATCGGGATGAACATCGCGTACCACGAGCTCATGAACGGGTCGAATCTGATGATCGATCCCAATCGCGACGTCAACGAAATCTGCGCGATCATTCTCGCCGGCAAGAAGAACGGGTGCGTCATTCTCGGCGGCGGGTCGCCAAAGAATTTCTACCTCCAGGGACAACCAACGCTCTGGGAGGTGTACGGCATTCCGAAAGGCGGCAACGACTTCTTCATCCAGATCACCACCGACCAGGTCGTCTGGGGTGGCCTGTCCGGTGCAACGCCCGCAGAGGCGGTCAGCTGGGGCAAGGTGAATCCGGGCGTGCTGCCCGATACGGTTGTCGCGTATTGCGATTCCACGATCGCCTTTCCGCTGTTCTGTGAATACGCGGTTGGCTCGGACAACGGCCGCCGGCCGCGTAAGGAACTGGTCAAGAAGCGCGACGCGCTCGTCGCGGATCTTCTCCGTCAAGCGAAAGACGCGAAAGAAGGGGCGGCGCAGATGTCGCAGGAACCGGCGGAAATCGACCGGCGGCGGTGACAAGATCGGGGTTCTGCGGGGTTCTACAGGGTTCGACCGGGTTCTGCGGGGTTCGGTTCTTAGGTTCTACGGGGTTCGGTTCTTGGGTTCTACGGGGTTCGGGGTTCTGCAAGGTTCGGTTTTGCAACGCTCAAGGGTTAACAGGCTCGGGGGGGCTACAGATTCGGTATGGGGACGTTATCCAGCGAGCTCAGCCCGCATCTGGCGCGCGTCGTCGATCAGCCGCGGATTTACGCCGATGCCAATATCCCCAACGGCATCGTCGCCTACATGCGCGAGCGTCTGCGGTGGGACGTGCTGTTCGTGCTCGAACACGAAGAGCTGCGGCGCGCCCGCGATATCGAGCACTATCGACTCGCCCGCCAGCTCGGACGCACGATTGTGACGCTGGATCGCGATTACATCGACGATCGCCAGTTTCCACCCGCGGAGGGCGCCGGCGTGATCGTATTCTCTGCCCCCGACGAGCCGCGGCTGCGCTCGCTGCTCAAAAAGGCCGATCGAACGCTGTTCCGCGCCGAGGGAGCCGGCCCGCTGCCGCTCGAGGGCCGCAAAGCTCAGTGGCCCGAGCACGAACCTGCAAGATCGTAAGGGCTCGACCAGAACCTTGCAGAACCCCGAACCCGGGAGAACCCCCGAACCCTGGAGAACCCAAGAACCGAACCCCGTAGAACCCAGTAGAACCTTGTAGAACCCCGCAGAACCTTTTTCCGTCTATCCCCCGTATGAGGTCTTTTGTCCTTACCGGCGTGCTGGCGGTCACGTCTTTCTGGGCCGCTGGCTGCGTCACGCTCGATTCCCAGAGCGAAATCGTCCGCGACGAGAAGCGATTCACGGTCAAGGGCACACCGTCCATTCACCTCACCACCTTCGACGGCTCGATCCAAATCCAATCCTGGGAAAAGCCCGACGTGCTGGTCGAAATCGAAAAGCGCGGACCCACGCGTGAATCGGTCAACGCGCTCGAGGTCAAATCCTCGCAGGAGGGCGACACGATCCAGCTGGAGGTGCTGAAGCCGCGCAGCACGTTCGCTGTCGGAGTACGGCTGTCGGCCACCGCCAGGCTGAATGTCTGGCTGCCGCGCCGGAGCGATGTTCAGGCGCGAAGCGGCGACGGCTCTATTCTCGTCCAGCGTGTCGCCGGCAAACTCGATCTGCATACCGGGGACGGCAGCATTCGGGGCACGGACATTTCGGGCGAGGTGACGTTGACTACCGGCGACGGATCGATCACAGCCGACGAGGTGCAGGGTCGCCTGGCGGTTGATACTGGAGATGGCAGCGTCACCGTATCAGGAGATGTCTCAGGTCTCCACATTCACACCGGCGACGGCTCGATCGTGTATCGCGCTCAGGCGGGCACGTCGATGAGCGATGATTGGGAGATCACGACCGGAGACGGCGGCGTGTCGCTGTATTTGCCGCCGGACTTCTCAGCCGAGCTCGACGCCCACACCGGCGACGGGGCCATTCGCAACGATCTGGATGTGGTCGCGGCCGGCAACGGTGACATCAATCGCCGCACCGTGCGCGGCCGACTCGGTGACGGGGGACGGCAGCTACGGATCAGAACCGGCGATGGCGGAATAAGACTGAAAAAGCTGTAAATGCTGAATCTTGAATTCTGAATGCTGAATGAAAATCTCGTCCGGAACATTCAGCATTCAACCTTGAGCATTCAGCATTTTCAGGGTCCATATTTCGCCGGATCCTCCTTTCCCAGATCCCTGAACGCCTCAATTCGCTCCCGGCACTTGCTGCAGCGGCCGCAATGGCGACCATCGCGCGGCTGCATGCACGACAGGGTCAGCTCGAACCGCACGCCGAGCGACAGGCCCAGCCGGATGACGTCCGCCTTCGCCATCGTGGCAAAAGGGGCTTCGATTGCGATTGGGGCATCGAGTCCGAGCGACAGCGCCCGGCCCATCGATTCGAAGAACGTGGTGGTGGCGTCCGGGAACGGATTGCCTGCGAGCGGGCCGATGAGCACGCGCGGTATTCGAGCCCGAGCCATGAACACTGATGCCTTCGACAGCAGCACGATATTCCGTCCTTCGAGATAGACATCCTCGTCTGGAGTGTCATAACCAGGTGGTTCGCCGCGAATCGCCCAGTGAGTGGGCGGATACACGTCACGCATATCGACGGTGAGTGCCACGAGCGGCCGGATCGTGGCATCGAGCATCGACGAGGCCAGAAACCGGGCCGCCATCTCGCGTTCCTCGCGTTCCCAAGCGAGGCCGGCGCTCACGTAGATCGGCTGAATCGACGCCAACGGCCACTTTTCCGCCGCATGAGCCAAAAGCACGGCGCTATCGAGCCCCGACGAAAACAGCACCGCAATCCGATCCGGCGTCGGCTGATTCATAATCGATCAGAGTATTAACTTACTCGCGATTCGCAATTCGCAATTCGCAATTCGCGATTCGCAATTCGTGGTTCGCAATTCGCAGTTCGCAGTTCGCGGTTCGCATTTCGCAGTTCGCGATTCGCGATACGGGGATTCAGGGATTCAGGGATTCAGGGATTAGTGATTCAGGGATTCGGATTCAGGGATTCAGGGATTAGCGATTCAAGGATTAGTGATTCACGATTAGTGATTCACGATTAGCGATTGGGGATTAGCGATTCATGTATTTGGTGACGAAGCGCATCGATTTCTGTTACGGCCATCGTCTGCTCGACTACGACGGCGTCTGCAAGCATCCGCATGGCCACAACGCCGTTGTCGAAGTCGAGGTACGGACCGATCGGTTGGACAGCCGGAACATGGTCGCCGACTTTTCCGACATCAAACGGGTGGTGAAGGGCTGGATCGATCGCGAGCTCGATCACAAAATGATCCTGCGCAAGGATGATCCGCTGGTGAAGCCGCTGCAGGATCTCGGCGAGCCGATGTACCTGCTGGAAAGTAACCCGACGGTCGAACGAATTGCCCGACTCATTTTCGACAAGGGACGCGAGCTCGGGATCGATATCGTCAACGTCCGCGTGTGGGAAACGCCGACGTCGTTCGCCACCTACGATGGCGAGTAAGTGGACATTAATTCTTTCTGAACGGCAGCTCGTACGACGCATAGCCGAACAGGCCGGCGTTTCCACCATTCGACCAGGTGATCGGCACCGCCACGCCGAGTACGACCTGCCTCTCTCCGATATCCCATCCGCCGCGGATGCCCGGCGATAACGTGAACGTTTCTTCCCGCCCGAGACCGGTTTCCTCGATCGTCTGGTCTGACGTCCACAGCGATTCGAGCATCAGGTGCAGCATCGGCCGCAGACGGTAGATTGCGCTGCCCGCCAGGTACGGTGAAGTGAGGCGGTGTTTTCGAATCACTGTCTGATCGCCAACCGGAAACGTCGCGCGCGCACGATCGAACCAGGTCAGGCCGACATTCCAGTGCCAGTACCAGTCGCCGGTCTGTTTGCTGAATGGCGCATTGAGCTGAAGGCCGACCGATCCATTCCCAAGATCCTTGTCGTTGTTGCCGGTCGGCAGAATCACGCTCACACGCGGCGTACACGCGGGTTTCCCGGGCCCTTCGGTCATCAACTGATACCGATAGTTCACCAGCATGTCACCGAACCCGGCGTAGCTGCCGCCGCTGAGCAGGACAAGTGTGTATGAAAGTTGGTGCGTTTCGGCGGGTACCGGCCACTCCTGGGTGAACGCCGCGTTCCAACTGCCGGCGATGCGCGTCGCGCCGAAGATGTTTTGCACCACGCCTCGTTCCTGGTTGAACGCCTCTTCTACCAGGAATGAATTGTCGGTAATTCTGAACGGTTCTGATGGCGGCGGAGTCTGCGCCAGGACCGAAGCCGAGACGATCATCAACATCGCGATCGTGCGCGCGGCATGAACGAGCACCTTGGAGGCGGCGCGGGCGCCAATGGTCAACCGACGATTGTTCCGGCTGCGCAGGCGCACGCTATCCGCTTCTTCGCTGCGCTCCTCCACCTGCACCACGTCTCCAGGGCGGAGTTCGTGTTTTTCCACGAATCGCAGGAACGATCGATCCTGATCGCCGATGCGAGCGATGGTGACAGGCATTCCGACCGCACAGGTCAGCAGGCTGTCGTATTCGTGCACGGGAAGCGCGCCGTGTCGATCCGGAATTGGATCGCCATGCGGGTCGACTTCGGGCCGTCCCAGCATGTCGTCGATGAGCCCGATCAGACGATCGGACACTGCATGTTCGAGGTTTTCCGCCTCGTCATGCACGTCGGTCCAGCTCATGCCGAGGACGCGTACGAGAAACAGCTCGATCAGGCGGTGGCGTCGCAACACCAGGGCCGCAAGCTTTTCGCCGGCGGAGGTGAGCCGCACGCCAGCGTAAGGCTCGTAGTGCGCCAGCCCTGACTCGGACAGCGCTTTCACCATCGTCGTTGCGGTTCCAGGCACAACGCGGAGAGTGGATGCGAGTTGACCCATCGGCACGAGCGCTCCTGGTTCGAGCGAGAGCTGCGCCTGATAGATGCTTTTCAGATAATTCTCGACCGTTTGCGATTGCGCCATTCGATGACTCGGATTATACGATTTGATTAATCAAAATAGCGCGCGCGCGCCAATCGCAGGCTGATGGTGCCGGTCTCGGGTTTGGCGCAGACTCAAGAGGTTGGACGCGGATTGAAACTGCACGATCTGGCACAGGACATGCGGAAGCAGCGCATCAGAGCGCTAAAATCGATCGACGCGTACGGCAAAACCGTAAACCCTTGAGCTATCGAGGGACATAGCGACCACCGAAAGATCAACGACACGTGACGCTTCTCGATTCCCTTCTCGACGCAATCATCCGGCTGGATGGCGAAGCGCTCGTCATGCACGTCGGTGAAAAGCCGTACGTCGTCCTGAGTTCTGCAACCGTCAGCGCGGTGCGCGGTCCGCTTGCGTGGGGCCAGGTGGAACTCTCTTCACGACCGCTCACGGCTCCCGCAATGGCGTCGATGCTCGCTCAGATGCTCACCGATGAACAGCGTCACTCGCTCGACGATCTCGGCGCCATCGAGGAGGAGATTCAGCTTCCCGGCGATGCTGGTGGCCGTTTCACTGTGACCGCCGCACGCGGCGGCGACGACGTCTGGGTGGAGGTCCGTCGCCGAAAGGAAACGCCAGCGGCCGTGCTTCCAGAGCCGGAGGAGATGCCGGCGGTGCCGGCAGATGTTTCCGTTCCGGCCCAGTCTGTCGCAAGCGCGCCTGACGCGCCGCTTGTCGCGGCCGCGGCTGCTGACGTGGCGCCGTTGGTCGTTACCACTGAACCCTCGGCGCCGCCGGCACGCGATTTGGCTGGCCCCGAGGCTGCGATCGAAGAACGGATTGCGGCACTTGAACAAGACGCCGCCGCAGCGCTCGCAGCGCGAGAAGCCGAGTTGGCGGCGGAAGCGGAAACGGCCCTCTCGTCTCGTCGTGCCGAGCTCGAGGCTGATGCCGCCCGCGCGCTGGCCGAACGCGAGGCCGCACTCGCGTCCGCTGCAGAAAGCCGGATCGCCGAGCGAGAAGCCGATCTGCTTCGGAAGATGGACGCAGCGATTGCAGCCAAGGCTGCGGAGCTGTCCGCTCAGACTGAATCGACAATGGCGGCCAAGCAAGCCGAGCTGAACGCGCAGCTGGCCGAGCAGCTGGCGATCCGCGAGGCCGCTCTGCGCGATGAAGCGCACAAGGCGCTGGCCGAAAGAGAGGCGACGCTCAAGGCAGAGCGGGACGCCGCGCTGGCCGAGCGAGAGTCGGTGCTGACAGCCGAGCGTGATGCGGCGGTTGCCGAGCGAGAGTCGGCACTCAAGGCGCAAGCAGAGGCAGCGAACGCGGCGCGCGAAGCTGCCGCCCGCGCCGAGGCGCATGCCGCCGCGCTCGCCGAACGGACGGAGCGGGCGCTGGCGGAGCGCGAGGCCGCGTTCGCAGAGGAGGCCAAAAGCGCGCGCGCCCAAACCGACGCGACGGTGTGGGCTGAAGTCGATCGGGCTGTCGCCGAGAGGGCGGCAAGGATCGCAGCCGACGCCGAGCGAGCGGTGGCGGAGCGAGTGGCTGCCTTGGCGCGAGAGTCCGAAGCGGCGATCGCTGCGCGGGAAGCGGCGCTGGCCGCCGAGACGCAGCGCGCGCTCACCGAGAAGCAGGCAGCGCTCGAAGCTGAATTCGCCCAGGCGCTCGCGGCGCGCCAGGCAGAGTTCGCTGAGGTGGAACGCGCGCTCACCACTCGGCAGACCGCGTTGAACGACGAGGCTGAACGCGCCGCTGCCGAACGTCACAGAGCGCTCACCGAGGAGACCAGGCGTCTGCTCGCCGAGAGAGAATCCGCGTTCGCTGCAGAGCGTTCGGCTCTCGCGGAAAGAGAAGCGGCGCGGGCGGCGGAGGTTGAGCGGATACTTTCGGAGAAAGACGCAGCACTCGCCGCACAGGCTGCCCGTCTGGCGGAACGGGAAGCGGCGCTGGCCAACGAGGTGCAGCGTGCGCTCGCCGAAAAGGAGACGGCGATTGCCGAAGCTCGGCGTCTGGCCGACCAGGCCGTCGGGTTGAGCGTCGAAACGCAGCGCGCCCTTTCCGAGAGAGAGGAAGCGCTGGCGGCGGACCATCGCCGGTGGCTCTCCGAGCGCGAGTCGGCACTCGCCGCCGAGTCGCAGCGGATTCTTGCGGAGCGCGAAGCGGCAATCGTCGCCGAGTCGCAGCGGGTGCTGGCCGAACGCGAAGCGGCTATCGCCGCTGAGGCAAAGCGGGTGCTGGCCGAACGCGAAGCGGCGATCGCCGCCGAGGTAAAGCGGGTGCTCGCCGAACGCGAATCGGCCATCGTCGCCGAATCGCAGCGATTGCTTGCCGAACGTGAAGCAGCGATCGCTGCCGAGTCACAGCGGATCCTCGCCGAGCGCGAGGCAGCGCTCACGGCCGAATCGGAGCGGATCATTGCGCAGCAGGCGGCAGCATTGTCCGAGCGGCTCGAGCGTACCTTCGCCGAACGCGAAGCTGCGCTTGCGGCTGAGAACGAACGCGTTTTGCGCGCGAAGGAAGAGGCGTTGACCGCGCAACACGAGCGTGCCGCCGCCGAGCAGCAAGCGGCTCTTGCGTCAGAAAGCCAGCGCGCTCTCGTCGCCAGGGAAGAGGCGCTCATCGCGCAACACGAACGCGCCCTGGCAGAGAAGGAAGCCGCGCTCGCGATCGAGGCTCGACGCGTCCTCAGCGAACGTGAGGCGGCGCTCGACGCGGCGGAGCGTGAGTTCGCGAGCAAACAAGCACTCCTTTCTGCCGAATCACAGCGGGTTCGGGAACACGAAGCGTCACTGGCACGGATCGATCGCGAGCGAGTGGCGGCCGAAGCGGTGCTCGCAGCGGAGCGCGAGGCGATGCGCGTAGCGGACGCGGAAGCGTGGCGATTGACCGAGACGCTCGGTGCGCTGAGCGCGCAGGCAGATGCGGAAGCCGCTGCCCGTGCAGTCGACGCCGCGCCAGAACCGACGGCACCCGCGGTTCCCGAACCAGTGCCGGCCAGCGTCGTGACCTCGATTGCCCGCCCATCGCTCAAGCTCCAGCCGCCACAGCCAACCGTGCCGGCCGCGGCCGCATCAACCGAGGCGTCGCTCGTCGAATTGTTGCGGGCGGCGGCCGATCATGGCGCGTCGATGGTCTATGCCGTGGTCGATACGCGTCCGATGATGCGTTTGTCCGGCGAGATCGCACTGGTCGGGACCCAGGCGCCGGTTGCGGCCGGAGACGTCGAGCGCTTCATCTTTCAGTTCGCGCCGAGAGAGCTCGTCGCCGATGCGACGCCCGAGTGGACGTGCGCCGTGCCGGGCGTCGGACGCGTCCGCTGCGTCGCGTTCCACGATCACTCAGGCGCCGGCCTGATCTTTCACTTGCCGTCGCGTGACGCGGCGGCAATCGACGATGTCAGCATTGGCGATCAGCTGCGATCGCTGTGCATCGAAGCGGATGGGCTGATCGTCGTGGCGGGACCGCGCTCGAGCGGAAAGTCCGCGCTGCTCGGCGAATTCGTCGACGTCATCAACACGACACGCTACGACCACGTCATTACGATCGAATCGCAGATCCGCCGGGTGCACGAGAAGCGGTTGTCGTTCATCAGCCAGCGCGAGGTGCGCGGCGATGGCGATGCGATCGCGACCGCGGCGCGCGCGGCGCTCCGCGAAGGGCCGGACGTGCTCGTGATCGAGGATTTGCGCGCCCCAGAAGCGCTGGTGGCGGCGCTCGATGCGGCACGCGCCGGGCGCCTCGTGTTCGGATCGATCTCGGCGCCGACGGCGCCTGGCGCGATCGAACGGCTGATCGATGCCTTCCCGGCGGACCGTCGATCGCAGGTGCGCGCCTCGCTCGCCGGCGCTCTGCGCGCCGTGGTCGCGCAGATTCTGGTGCCCAAATCGGCCGGCGGCCGCATTGCCGCGCGCGAGGTGCTGCTGAGCAGTCCAGCGGTGCGCAAGGTGATCATTGATGGCGCGTTCTCACAACTGCCCATCGCGATCGAGAGCGGCAGAAACCTCGGCATGCGCACGATGGTCGATGCGCTCGGGGCGCTGGTCCGCGACGGGATCGTCAA
>JBPYFA010000583.1:0-10081 GCA_051986585.1 Vicinamibacterales bacterium
GGCGTGCATAATTCCGGCTGGCTGCAGGCTCCAGGCGCGAAGGCCCTGCAGGATCCGAAAGAGTACCCACGTCTCAAGACATACGTCGCGGGCGTTGTCGGCGCGTTCGGCAAGGACTCGCGCGTGCTCGGCTGGGATGTCTGGAATGAACCCGACAACATGAACACGAACAGCTACGGCAGCGAGGAGCCGAAGAACAAGGTCGATCTCGTCCTGAAGCTGCTGCCGCAGGTCTTCGCGTGGGCACGCGAGGCGGGCGCCGGGCAACCGTTGACGTCGGGCGTATGGAAGGGCGACTGGTCGAGCGACGACAAGCTCTCGCCGATGGAACGCGTGCAGCTCGAGCAGTCGGACGTCATCTCGTTCCACAACTACGACAAGGCGGCGGCATTCGAGCAGCGCATCCAGTGGCTGCAGCGCTTCCATCGCCCCATTCTCTGCACCGAGTACATGGCGCGTGGCAACGGCAGCACGTTCGACGGCTCACTGCCGATCGCGAAGAGGTACAAGGTGGCCGCGATCAACTGGGGGTTCGTTGCCGGGAGGACTCAGACGTATCTGCCCTGGGACTCGTGGCAGAAGCCCTACGTTGACCGTCAACCGACGGTGTGGTTCCACGAGATTTTCAAGCAGGACGGAACGCCGTACAAGCCGGAGGAAGTGGATCTGATCCGGAAGTTGACGGGACGCTGACGTCCGCAATTCGCACTATCCTCTTTCCGTGCGCTTCTCCCGCTCGTCACGTGGGCGCCTCACCGATCGAGATCTCGCGCGCTTTCCAGGTGAGACACTCCTCGATCGCGTCGGCCGAGCCGCCTGCCATGCCGGGTGTCTTCCACGCAAGGAGCTGTACGAAGCCTGGGAGACCGCGCGACGAGTCCGGCGACTCTTCCGCGGAGGCCGGATCGTCGATCTCGCCGCTGGCCACGGCCTGCTCGCGCAATTGATGCTGATTCTCGATGACACGTCGCCGTGCGCGTTGGCGGTCGACGCCGTCGTGCCGCCCGCCGCCGCCACACTGCACCGGGCACTCGTCACACGTTGGCCGCGGCTCGCCGGACGGCTCACATTCGTGGCAGGTTCGCTGGATGTGATCGAGATTCTGCCAGGAGACATTGTTCTCTCGATTCATGCATGCGGTGCGCTGACGGATCTCGTGCTGCAGCTCGCGACGAACGCGCGCGCGCGCGTGGCGGTGTTGCCGTGTTGTCACGACGTCGATGCCTGCGACGCCGGCGCGCTCTCCGGATGGGTGGACGATGCGCTCGCGATCGACGTCGTGCGAGCCCGCCGCCTGGCAAGTCACGGTTATCAGATCTGGACACAGCGCATTCCACCGGACATTACGCCGAAGAACCGGCTGCTGATTGGCGCGCCTGCCGACGCGCCTGCCTCGCCGTAGCATGGCCCTTCAGGCGACGATCTACAACTTCGACATCGAGCTCGCCGACAGCGATCGTGGCGTCTACGAGTCGCTCGCACTGCGCGTCGCTCGTCATCCGTCCGAGTCCGAGGAACACCTCATCGCGCGCCTGCTCGCGTACCTGCTCGAGTTCGCGGACGGTATCGCGTTCTCGCGTGGAATATCGGACCCCGACCAGCCCGCGATCGCCGTCCGCGATCTGACCGGGGCAGTCGAGACATGGATCGAAGTGGGCACGCCGGATGCTGCCCGGTTGCACAAGGCATCCAAAGCCGCCACCCGCGTCGTCGTTTATACCCACAAGGACCCACGGCAATTCCTCAGCCGGCTCGCCGGCGAAAAGATTCATCAAGCGGACAGGCTGGAGCTGTACGCGATCGATCGCGCGCTCGTAAGCGCCCTCGTCGCGCGCCTTGACCGGCGTGTCGCCTTCAGTGTCTCGGTAACCGACCGCGAGCTGTTCGTCGCGATCGGGACTGAGAATCTACAGGGCGCGGTGGTGCGCCTGCATCTCGGTGGGTGACAGCCAGACTGCCCGAGTCACACCCGATTGTGTGGGACGTGAGGCGGCCATGCGCAATGGGCGAACGGGCGCAGCTCGGATTTGGATGATCACGACGAACCCCGTCGGCTGGATTCGCCGCGCGGTGCGACGCGACGGGCTTTCCTGATCCACTTCCCGGACAGACCAGCGCGAGCGCATATAATTCCCACCGAAGCTGGAGGGGATGATGCCAACGCCGACTGCGCGGCTTGTTCCGCTGCTGCTGGTGACGCTGATGGGCGTCTCGGCCGCCATTCGCCCGTTGCCGCGCCTTGCCGATCCGATGCCGGTGCTCCATGCCGCAGCGCAGCAGGCACCTGCTGCACAACGACGAGTCATCGCCCCTCCGGGACCGAAGCCCGTTGGCCCTTACAGTCCCGGAATCATGGCCGGCGACTTCCTCTACGTGTCCGGCCAGGGCGCACGCGACCGCGATGGACGACTCCCTGACACAGTCGAAGGCCAGGTCAGGCAGACCCTCGACAACGTCAAGGGCATCGTCGAAGCCGCCGGGTTGACGCTGGACCACGTCGTCTACAGCCAGGTGTATCTCATTAACATGTCGAGCTTCGACACGATGGACCGTGTCTGGCGCGAATACTTTCCGAAACAGCCGCCGGCACGAGCCGTACTCGGCGTTCACCGGATGCCGACCGACACTCCGGTCGAGATCAATGTCGTCGCCTTCCGCGATCTCTCCCGCAGAAAGCCCATCGTACCCGCCGGGTATCCGGCGAACTCGCCGGTAACGGCCGGCGTGATGGCGGGCGACCGGCTCTACTTGTCCGGCTCCTTTGGTGCCGACCTCGGAACCGGCAGCGTGCCGGCGGATCCGGCTGCGCAGGTGCAGCTCGCGCTGGACAACATGAAAAGGACGCTGGAGGCGGCGGGCCTGGATTTCCGTCACGTGGTGTTCGTCAACCCTTACCTGACCGACCAGGCGTCGGGACAGATGAACGCCATCTACGCCAAGCACTTCGAATTCGGGAACACGCCCGCGCGCGCCACGATCCGCGTCGCCAGCCTGCCGGGCGGTAATACGATCGAATTTACCGGCGTGGCCGTGGCGGATCTCTCAAAGCGCCTCGCGGTCCGGCCGAAGAACATGCGGCCGAGCGCCACCGCAAGCCCTTGCGTCTTTGCCGACGACACCTACTTTTGTTCCGCCAAGGGCCCCTTCACGCCGGGACCGGACAAGGTGCAGGGGATCTATGCCGCGACCGTCGAGGCGCAGGTCCGCCAGACAATGCGGAACCTGCTCGATGGACTGGAGGAGGCGGGACTGACGCTCGGCCACGTCGTCGCGACCAACGTCTACCTCGACGACATCGAAGATTTCTCGCGAATGAACCGCGTTTACGCGCAATATTTCCCGGAGCTGTTCCCGACGCGTACGACGATTGCGACGCTACCGCCAATAGATCGGAAGGCAGTGAACGAGGATGTCTATCCGGGCCTCGAGCAGATTTCTCTGGTGGCGGTGAAGTAGGGCTTGCGACGGAAGACGCGAGCGAGCACCGCGAAGCGAGCGTGTTGGCGAGTTCGAGGGGCGAAGCCCCTCGAAGGAGGAACGATGAAATTTGACGGTCTCACTCGGCGCGAATTGTTCCTGATGGGCAACGCCCTTGCGATGCCGAGCCTCCTCGGCCGGCTTGACGCTTCGCTCGAGGCCGCGACGGCGGCGGCCGCCGGACCGATGGTGGCGGGACCGCAGATCTATCAGTCGATCGGGGTCGAACCGGTCATCAATTGTCGCGGGACGTTCACGATCATCGGCGGATCGGTGGAGCGGCCGGAAGTCCGCGCGGCGATGGATGCCGCAGCGAAGCACTTCGTTCAGATCGACGAGCTCGCTGAGGCGGTCGGCCGCCGTTTCGCCGAGCTGACCGGGGCCGAGTGGGGCATGGTCTCGGCCGGTTGCGCGGCCGGATTGAAGCACGTAACGATTGCGTGCGTCACCGGCGGCAATCCGGAAAAACTCATTCGCATCCCGGATTTGTCCGGTTTCGACAAGACCGAGGTTATCGCACCGCGTTCGGCACGAAATGTTTACGACCATGCAATTCGCAACGTCGGCGTCAGGATGGTGACGGTCGAGTCGATCGAAGAACTCGAGCGCGCCATCAATCCGCGGACGGCGATGATCTACCTGATGGCCGACAGCGGCCCCAATGCGATGCTCGAGCCGGTGGCACGCGTGACCGGACCGAAGAACATTCCGATCCTCGTCGATGCGGCCGCCGAAGTGCTGACGATTCCCAACGTTCACCTGCAGCGCGGCGCCACCGTCGTCGCCTACAGCGGCGGCAAGGCGATTTGTGGTCCCCAGTGCGCAGGACTGTTGCTCGGACGAAAGGACATCCTGCAGTCCGCCTGGCAAGCAAGCGCGCCGCATCATGGCCCTGGGCGCGACAACAAAGTCGGCAGAGAAGAAACACTCGGCATGCTCGCGGCGGTCGAAGCCTGGGTGAAGCGCGATCACGCGGCGGAATGGAAAACCTGGCTCGCCTGGCTCGACACGATCTCGAAACGTGTGACGACCATCGACGGCGTGAAGACCGCGCTCAGGGAGCCGACGGATTTATCGAACAAGAGCCCTTCTCTGGCCATCACGTGGGATGCTGCGGCGCTCAACGTCATGGGCGACGACGTAGCAGAGGAGCTGGCGACGACAAAACCACGGATTGCGGTTGGTGCCGGCGGTGGCGGCGGCCGTGCGGCGCAGGCGGCAGCGCCGGGCACGACCGGCATCACCATTACTGCCTGGCAGATGCAACCCGGCGACGACGCGGTCGTGGCGGAGCGCGTTCACGCGGTGCTGTCGCGCAAGCGTCCGCCGCGGACCACCGAGATGCCGCCGCCCTCCGCCGACGTCAGCGGGCGGTGGGACGTCGACGTCGAGTTCTACAGCAGCCGCAGCCAGCACACGCTGCAGATCGAGCAGGACGGCAACTGGATCCAGGGCTCGCATCGCGGCGATTTCTCCACCCGCGAGCTGGTCGGCATGATCGAGGGGGATAAGGTGACGCTGCGCAGCGTCGATCAGCGCCCAGGCGATTCGATCACGTTCATCTTCGCCGGAACCCTGGCCAATGGCACGATTTCGGGACCCATTCACCTGGGCGAGTACTTGACCGCCAAGTTCACAGCCAGGCGTCACGCCTACACGACGACTCGCACGCGCATCCGCGTACCAAGCGGACCGCCACTGGCGACGTGACCGTCTTCCGCCTAAAGGCGGAAGCCACAGAAATCTGACCTTGTGGCTTCCCGCTTGAGCCGTACGGCTCTTGTGACTTCCTACTTTAGCCCTACGGATCTTGTGACTTCCGACTTTAGCCGTACGCATCTTCTGGCTTCCGGCTTTAGTCCATACGGATCTTGTGGCTTCCGGCTTTAGCCGGAAGACCGTGGCTGTCGTCAATCTATGAATCACCTCACGCAGCCTTCCGGCTGAAGCCGGAAGCTACAAGATGCGTCCTCGATTACAATCCGGGTCATGATCACACGACGAGAACTTGTTTCCGCCCTCGCCGGTGTTTCCGGGCTCACGACGCTCGGGATCCCGCTTGTCGCCGCTCAGACGCCGGCTCGCCGGCCGGATCTGCGATTACAGAAGGGTGAGAAGCTGGTGATGATCGGTGACTCGATCACCGATGTCGGCCGTGCCCGGCCGATCGGCGAGGGGCGAGCGGACGATGCGCTGGGGCGCGGCTACGTGATGATGGTCGACGCGCTGCTGGGCGCGGTGTATCCCGAGCGCCTGATCCGGGTCATCAACATGGGAGTCAGTGGCAACACGACCCGCGATCTCAAGGCGCGATGGCAGAAGGACGTGCTGGACCTGAAGCCAGACTGGGTGTCGATCATGATTGGCGCGAACGACGTCTGGCGCCAGTACGACTCGCCGAAGCAGACCGAGGGTCACGTGCTGATCGACGAATACGAGCGCAACCTCGGCGAGCTGGTCTCGTCCACAAAGCCGTTGGTCAAGGGTCTGGTCCTGATGACGCCGTACTACATCGAGCCGAACCGCCAGGACGCGATGCGCGCGACGATGGACAAGTACGGCGCTGTTGTGAAGAAGGTCGCTGCCGCGACAACGGGCAGCGTGTTCGTCGACGTGCAGGCCGCTTTCGATCGACTGCTCACGACCTACTATCCGGCCACGATTAACTGGGACCGTGTGCACCCGAATAACACTGGATCAGCCCTGATTGCCCGTGCCTTTCTCGCAGCAATCGGATTCGACTGGCAGCGAGGTCTCGAAGGCGTCTGACAGGACGGTGGTCACGCCATCGTGACCACCAAAACGCCGGCAATCATCGCTGCGCCTTCGCCTTCTCCGCCCGCTGCGCACGTTGGAGCGCTTTCTCCGCGCCAACTGATGCCGAGCGAGGCTCAGCCATGACATGGCCCGCCCTGCCCGTTTACGCGCACGGGTCCTTGCGAGCGCGTATGATCGAATCAGGTTGGGCGCGTCGGTAGACAGCTAGCGCCTGAGTTTACGGATTTTTGAACGACCCCGTCAGTTAGAACCCAAAGGAAGCCATCGTGCCATCCCCACAATCAAGCAGCCTCGGCAATCCCCCCAATCGTCTCGTGACCCGGCCAAAGACGAAGATCCTGGTCGATGGTGGCGATCCGCGTGAAACACAAACGATCAAGGAGTTAATCGGATTTGTCGACGGACAGACGACCAATCCGTCGCTCATCGCCAAGAACCCCGACATCATCCGCCTCGTGCGGGCAGGGCAGAAACTTACGGAGGAGCAGGAAGCGGACGAGTATCGAAAAATCGTCCGCGCCATTTCGCCGCTGGTTGGCGACGCCGGAGTCTCCATCGAGGTATTCGCGGACCTGCGCACGACTGCCGAGCAGATGTTCCGGCAGGGGCAGGACATGTTTTCGTGGATTCCAAACGCCTACGTGAAATATCCATGCACGGCCGAAGGACTCCGCGCTGCTGAAATGTCCGTCGCGGCCGGCCTCAGGGTGAACATGACGTTGTGCTTTTCGCAACAGCAAGCCGCGGCCGTGTATGCGGCGACCCGAGGGACACGTGAGCCCGCGTACGTGTCGCCGTTCATTGGCCGTCTGGACGACATTGGGCAAAAAGGCGTCGATCTCGTGTCGAACATCACACGCATGTACAAAAGCGGCGATGGTCACGTACTCGTGCTGGCTGCGAGCATCCGTTCCGTGGCACACCTTCTGTACTGCTTCTCCGTTGGCGCCGATCTTGTGACCGTGCCGGCCAAAGTTCTTCGCGAGTGGGCGGACGGCGGTTTCCAGATGCCTGATGCGCGGTTCACCTACCCAGGGGAGGGCTCGCCGATCGCCTACGAGACGATCGATCTCGACCAGCCCTGGCGGAGCTTTCACAGCGAACACGAGCTCACCACCAAGGGTATCGAGAAGTTCGTCGCCGATTACCGCGCGACGCTCTATTCACAGTCGCCGTAGCCCCTCCGGGCCATGCGCGGTGTCACACCGCTCGTCATCCTGACGATCGGCCACTCGACTCGCTCGATCGAAGAGTTCATCCGGCTGCTCGAGGCGCACGGCGTCGGCCGAGTCGTCGATGTGCGCACCATCCCGCGATCGCGGCATAACCCGCAGTTCAATCGCGACAATTTGTCTGTGGCTTTACGTCGCGCTCGGATCCATTACCGGCACATGCCGGGCCTGGGTGGCCTGCGTCACGCGCGACGAGACTCGACAAACACTGGCTGGCGAAATGCGAGCTTCCGCGGATATGCCGACTACATGCAGACGGCAACGTTCAAACGGAACCTGGACCGCTGCATCGATTTGGCAAAGCGCGAGCAGGTCGTGCTGATGTGCGCCGAGGCCGTTCCGTGGCGCTGTCACCGCTCTTTGATTGCGGATGCACTCCTGGTCAGAGGCATCACCGCAAGCGAGATCACGAGCGGCGTTCGCGTGCGGCGGCACGTACTGACACCGTGGGCGCGAGTGAAGGGAACCCAGATCACCTATCCCGGCGCGACCGAGACGCTGCTCACAGCGGTCCCGTCTGAGGCGTCGGCACGAGGCGGTCGTCGTTGAAGCTATTGTCGCGTGCAGCGGCGCGCGCCGCCGCCATCGCTTCGGCGGAAAGTTGCGGCGTCCGCGCGAGAATCCACAGGTACTCGCGGCTGGGATCGCCAACGACGGCCCAGGAATAGTCGGGCGCAAGTCCAATCACCCAGTAATCGCCCCATACCGCCGAGAGCCATGACAACCACGCCGGTGCGAACCGCACTTTCAGCTTGGCGGAGGTGTGAGGGTCAGCGATGCGGGCAATGCCCCGCGCTTCGATATAACCCTCGGCGGTGCGGCACCAGTTGACGACGTCGATCTGCCCGTCCGCGCGGCGGGTGTAGGATGCCCGCACGTCACCGACGCAGCTGCGCTGAAACCGGTTCGGGAACCTCGCGATTTCGAACCAGTCTCCCGCATAGCGTTCCAGGTCGACGTGCGCCACGGTCCGGACTGGCGCCGGCGCCTGGCCTTGCAGGATCGGCGCGTGCAGCATTACTAGAAACGCCATCGTCGCATGACGGCCGACGAGCGCGATCCAAGATTCTTTCATGAACGCTCCCGGAAGACGATCGAGCCACGCTCGCGCCCGCTACTCGCCATGCCGACAATTGGACGAGCCGCAGTGGACATGGCGCCCGACTCATGCACACCGGCTCCAAATATTCGTTGTAGCGACTCCTGGCGGTAATCAAAGATGCGCGCCAGCTCGTGTTCCACCATACGGTGGCTGAACACCCGCAGCCGCGGCAGGTACTCCACGTCATCGACCACCATCGTCCCACCAGCGACGGCCTCGAACCGGTGCTCGTGTCGCCACCAACGATAGGGACCGACCGTCTGCCGATCGACGAAGCAGACGCCGGGCTCCCAGACGTCGATGCGCGAGCGCCACGGAAGCGGAAGGCCGCGCACCGAGATGCGGTAGTCGATCACCGCCCCCTCGTACATGACGATCGGGCGCGGCGTCCGGACACTGAACCGCAGCCAGGGCGGCGTCAATCGCTCGAGGTTGGCTGCGTCCGAGAAGAACGCAAACGTGTCCTCGACGGAGGCGGGAACCACTGCCGCACGGTGCACGTGCGGCAGCGGTCCGTTCGGCCGCTGATGTGCGGCGACCAGCAGAAACGCGGGCATCGTTACTTGCCGTCGGCCGGAATGATGACCGCGTCAATCACGTGGATGACGCCGTTCGACGCCGCGATGTCGGTTTTGACGACCGTCGCGTTATCGACCATAACTGTCTTGCCACTGGTCTTGATATCGAGCGTGGCACCGCTGAGCGCCTTCGCGCTCTTCATCCCGACCACCTGCGCCGAGCCAACCTTGCCCGAAACGACGTGCGACGTGAGGATGCGCGTCAGCTTCGCCTTGTTCTCCGGCTTCAGCAACTCGTCGAGCGTACCGGCGGGCAGCTTCGCGAACGCCTCGTCGGTGGGCGCGAAGACGGTGAAGGGGCCCTTCCCTTTGAGCGTGTCGACGAGGCCCGCTGCCTGCAGCGCCTTGGCGAGCGTATTGAACGACCCGGCGGCGACGGCGGTGTCGACGATGTCCTTCGATGGCGCCTGTGCGCCAGTGGCCACGGCCGAAACAGCGACGAGCGCGGCAATGAATCCAAGCTGAACGATCTTTAACACGGTGCTTCTCCTGTTGTGAATTGTTAGTTGCCGTAGTTAGGCGTTGACGCGGCGCGGCAAGGTGATGGCGAGGTAAGCGCCTGCGAGACCGACGAGACCGTAGACGACCGCGGTCAACGGCGATGTCTGGCCGAAGCGCATCCCAAACAACGCCGCCACCAGATCGAACCGCGCGGCCGCGACCAGCCCCCAGTTGAGTGCCCCGACGATCACGAGCACCGCTGCCACTAGATCCAGACCTTTCATTCGACTGCCTCCTTCATTCGTTTCTTGATAATCAAAACATATTTCGTAAAGATAAAATTTCCCACATGCCGATCTCGTGTTCACCAGAAGAAAAAATTCGACATTGCGTGTCGCGACGCTCAAACGAGATGCGGCATGCTGACGCCCACCCTGCACCTCGGCGGGGATGTCCACGAGCTGCACGAGGGC
>JBPYFA010000584.1:0-23088 GCA_051986585.1 Vicinamibacterales bacterium
CCCATCCGGTATCGAGCGGCAGGGCGGTCGAGACACCGGCCGATTCGACCCCGGGCTGCACTCGGATCTCTCCGAGAAGCGTCGTGTAGAACTGCTGGACGTCGTCCCAACTCGCATAACTGCCGCCAGCGAGCTGCAGTCGAGCGACGACGACGTTCGACGAGGTGACGCCAATCGGCGCGCGTAGCATCCTGGCCACACTGCGCACGAGCAGTGCGGATCCGACAAGCACCGCACACGCCAACGCCACTTCGCTGACCACGAGCAGCCGGTTCCAACGACGTGTTCGAAGGCCGGCCGTGCTGCGTGTACCCAGGCGCAGGGCCTCGCGCGATTCGTTCCGGGAAACAACGATTGCGGGGACAAGCCCGAACAGCAGCGTCGTCACACAGACCGTTGCCAATGCAAAGAACATCGCCCTGGCATCGACCGTCACGGTGTGCAGCCGCGGCACTGCCATTGGCATGTACGCGATCGCGAGCTTCACGAGCACGAATGCCCCCGCAGCGCCGACGATGGTGCCGCCCACGGCGAGGATGGCGCTCTCGACCAGCAATTGCCGAACGAGTCGCGGACGTGAAGCACCGAGCGCGACCCGGACGGCAATCTCCCTCGCCCGTGGACCGGCCCGTGCGAGCAGCAGGCTCGCGACGTTCAAACATGCCGTGAGGAGCACCAGGACAACGGCACCGACCAAAACAAGGAGGGCTGGGCGGTAATACCCGAGCATGTCGTCGAGGAGCGGTGCCGGATAGACGCTCCATGAACCGTTGGTCGCCGGATTTTCGTTCGCCAGCCGCGCGCTCAGACGCGACAGCTCCGACGCGGCCAGGCGTGGAGTGGCCCCGGGCTTCAATCTCGCCAGCGCTTCCATGAAGTGTGCGCCGCGACTGTGTTGGGTGAGATCCCAGTTCAGCCGCAACCACACGTCGACGTCGTCGGGAAAGGTGAACCCGGTCGGCATCACACCCTGGATGCGGTACTGAGCCGACTTGACGTTGAGAGGCTTTCCGATCACATCCGGGTCCCGGTGATAGTGCTCGCGCCAGAACCGATCGCTGATCACCGCGACGAGTTCGGACGAGTAGAATGGCCCGCGCGACGGAAAACCGGTCCCGAGTTGAGGCGCAACCCCAAGAAGATCGAAGAGGTTGCCACTGACCTCGATCGCGTTGACGCGCACCGGCTCGACGCCTGGATCGGCGACGTTGATATCAGGTCGCCACCACGCGGCGGCATCCGCGAATGCGGCGTTGACGTTCCGGTAGTCCATGAAATTCACCGGCGACACGTGTTCGCGGGGAAGCTGCTTTTCGAGATTCTGCTCCCACAACATCACCAGTTGTTCGGGATTGCGAAACGGCAGTGGCCGCAGCAGGACGGCGTTGACCACGCTGAAGATCGCTGTGGCCGCGCCGGCGCCTACTCCGAGCGTAAGAATGGCAATCGAGGCAAACGACGGCGCTCGACGCAGCTGACGCCACGCGAATCGAATGTCGCCGCCAAGTCCGTGCAATCCGCGGCTGCCCGGCTCCGGCGCAGACGTCCAGGCGCGCGCATCGGGAGGCCGCCTTCGTGGTGCCGCGACGATGGACAGCATTGATTCGTGGAGAGCCGCGGTCGCAGCACTGAACGCCTCGTGTTCGGTTCGGCCGTTCGCCAACGCGTCAAGATAGATGTCTTCAAGGTGGGCCGCGAGCTCGGCGATCGTCTGGGTCTGAAGATCACGGGCGCCCGTTTCGCGCGCGCGAGCCAGGACGAGGGCGTGCCAATCGTGGGCCGCCATGGTCAGGCGAACTCCACGCCGGCGACGTCGTTCAGCGCCGCTATGAACCGGCCCCAGTCAGAACGCTGGACCGCGAGCGTCTTTCGACCAGCATCCGTGATTCGATAGTGGCACCTGCGGCGCTGACCGGGCTTTTCGATCCATCGCCCCTTGATCCAGCCGCGGTCCTCCATCCGGTACAGAGTGGCGTAGAGCGAGGCGAGCGTGAACCGCAGCGTCCCGCCCGAACGCTGCTCGATCAGCTTCGCGATCTCGTATCCGTGATGGCTGTCCTGCTCGAGGATCGCCAGGATAACGACTTCGGTGCTGCCCTTCTTGGCTTCTTCGATTGCCGGCCGCTGCGACATGAAGAGCTCCTATATTATGTCGTCCTATATATCATAGGCGTCAGAGATCAGGTTCTACAGGGTTCTGCGGGGTTCTACAAGGTTCTTCGGGGTTCGGTTCTTGGGTTCTGCGGGGTTCTTGGGTTCTGCGGGGTTCTTGGGTTCTGCGGGTTCTTGGGGTTCTGTGGGGTTCTTGGGTTCTGTCCTGCGGGGCAGAATGGGGCTCTGCCTGGTTTCTGCTCGCTAGTGGCAGCCGAACCCTGTAGAACCTAAGAACCCTGTAGAACCCAGAACCCAGTAGAACCCGAGAACCGAACCCGGTAGAACCCCGCAGAACCCCGCAGAACCCTGTAGAACCTAGATCTTCAGCGTCGAATGACGACGCCGACGGTGAAGGTCATGTAGCGCAGATGGCAGGGACCGAGGCAGCTGATTCGGTTGTTCTGTTCAGGCGCGGGCTCGGTCAGGTTGCTGTAGTACCGCAGGTCGAACCGGACTCCGGTCCGCTTGGAGAGAAATCCGATCGCCCCGCCTCCGATGTTGAACGCGGGGAAGCTGCGCTCGTCCGGCGACACGTTATTGGCATCCGTGCGGGAGAACCCGAGCGCGCCGAGGCCGCCAGATAAGAACGGCCGCAAGCCGTATTCGGTCCAGTTCCGCGGCGTCGTCAGCACCGCGTTTCCCATCATCGCGAGCGTGTGACTCTTCGTGACGAGGCGGGCCGGCTCCGCAATTTCATGGTTGGTGAAAAATCCCGGCGTCCAGTCAATCATCCCTTCGACGCCGAAGATTCCCGAACCGAGGAGCGTGACCGTGCCGCCAAACGTCCAGTGTGCCTTCGAGGTGCCCTGATCGAAATCGAGGAAGCTCGTATCGGCCTGAAACGTCCAGCCGATGTTCGGTACGAAGTGCCACTCGGCAGCGGCGCTAGAAGGGAACGTCAGCGCGAGAAGCAGGCCGGCTGCAACAACCTTGAAGAACCGCCTGCGCACTAGGTGACGAGCCTGAGGAACAGCGACGCAAACAACGAACGTGTCACGTCCCCCTGAGACAACTGAAACGGCGCACTCAGTCCATCGCTGTTGGCCAGGAGAATGAGGGTCAGCTTGCGCTCGGGGAGCTTGAGCATCAGCGATGAAAACGCATTCAGGATCAGCCCAAAGTGCCAGACCACCCGTTCACCGCGGTGACTCTGAACGAACCATCCCAGTCCCATTGGCGACACGAAGCCCGACGTCGTCTGGTAGGGGTTCCACGCCATGTCGAGCGTCTCCTGCAAGAGAATGTCTTTCGCATCGAGCGCCGCATCCAGGCGTGCGAGATCCCGGACCGTGCTGACGAGACCGCCAGCGGAACTGATCCCAATTGCTGCAAGCTCCGTGCGATCTGCGCGCAGGCGTGTGTCGACCCGATACGGTGTCGCCATGCGTTCGAGCACCTGCCGATAATGATCAACGTCTTCCCCAGTGAATTCTCCCTCGCGAAACACCGAATCCGAGTGCCACAGATCGGTGCCAGGCACCGAATCCTTCATCGCCTCTTGATCGAGAAGCTCCGCGAGACTCTTGCGGTACGAACGCGGCTCGCAGTGCTCCATCACCGTCGTCAACTGCGAATACCGTTCAGGACTGAAGGTAAACGGCGTCTCCAGCCCTGGTGAGGTGTGGCTCAGGATGTGGCGAACCGTCACATCGGCGTCGGGCAGCTCGGCACCGTACTTCCGGATGGTGTCGTCGAGATAGATCTGCCGTCGCTCGGAGCATCGGAGCAGCATGACGGCTGCAAGCGTCTCGCTCAGATCGCCAACGAGGTATGGCGTGTCCGGCGTGGCCGGTACCTTGGAGGCAGTATTTTGGTACCCATAACCTTTCTCCCAGATAACGACGCCGTCGCGGACCACTGCGGCAGACATGCCGGGGATGCCCGCCTGCTTCCTGAGGGCGTCGAGATAGCTGTCGAGCACAGGCAGGGCGCCGAATGGCGTGAACACGGGCGGCTGCTGCCCGATGACCACCGTCGCGCCCAGGATGAACAGGAGAATGACGAACGCAGGTCGGCCGCGCATCACCGCATGAAGGTGAATTTGGCCAGACCGACAACGTCGTCAGCCTGCCACGGCCACACGAATGACATGATGCGAGGGGTTGTGTGCGCACGTACGCGCACGTAGTATTCCGCGTTCACCTCGAGCGACTCGCTGCGGAACAGCGGCATCCGCTCGAACTGGTCGGTCAGCCACGCCCAGGCTTCGTCCTCTCGATCCTTGGAGTCCGCTTTGTCGATCCGACCATCGATCGCGCGCCGCACGTCGTACTTGCGAGTGAGGTTATCGAAGCGGACCGTGGCGGTGACGACGGTCGATGCGATGGTGCGATCGAACCAGACGGCGGACGTACGCCGAAGGTCGATCTTGTAAACCAGGCTGACGGTCAGCCCGCTGTGGATGGCGTTTCGGATCTCTTCGTTCGGTTCCTGCGCGAGCTTGAACGAGACCAAGACTTCGCTTCCTCTGGCAAGAGGCGCGACCTGGAGAATCTGACCCTCCGGTGGCGACATCGCCAGGAGCGAGACGAGGACGAGAGCGCGAGAGAACATCAGGCTGTGCCGTTATGATACGTCAAAAGTTGCGGGATCCGAGATCCGTGGCCCGGGATTCGGTGTCCGATCCGAGGGCCGGTATTCGGAAGAGCAGGAAGCTGCTCTCCAAGCACGGTCACCGCGCCGAACCGGACAATGTGATCTTCTGCACGCGCCAGTTCGTCAACTCCCCTACGTACAAGTCGTTTTCGGTGCGGCAGTCGATGGAGTTTACGAGCCCGAATTGCCGGACCTGCTTGCCCGCGGTTCCAAAGTGACCAACGACACGTCCATCCAGCTCGAGCTTATAGATGGTCGCGTCGTCCATGCCGTACTCGTCACCAGCATGTGAGCTGTACAAATACTGATGGGTGCCGCCGCTGATGCAGATCGCCTGCGGCACCCCGACGGTCGTGATCTGAGATTTGAATGTTCCCTTCCCGTCGAACACCTGAATCCGTTTGTTTCCAAGATCCGCGACATACACATTTCCTTGCGCGTCAGTGGCAATGGAATGCGGCGTATTGAACTGACCGGATTCGGCCCCTCGAGATCCCCACGACAGGAGGAACTGGCCGCTCTTGTCGAACTTGGCGATTCGCGCGTTCGCCCCGTGTCCGTCGGCAACGAAGATGTTGCCCTCGGCATCGAAGGCAACATCGCTCGGCCGGACGAACTGATCGCCTGCCCCGCCGCCACCAGACTGCGATCCGCGACCACCACCGGCCGCCGGTGCGCCTGGTCCGGCCGTCCTGATGGTGACCGCTTCCGGTTTGCGACCCAGGATCATCTGGACACGCCCCTCAGGACTGAATTTGATGACCTGATTCGATCCCTCGTCTACGATCCAGATGTTGTCCTGCGCGTCGACCCGAACCGCGTGCGCGACCAGAAACCCGTAGATCCCCTGGCCGATTTCCTTGACGAACGAGCCGGCGCGATCGAATTCGAGCAGGCGTGACCCGCCGTGGGCGAACAACCGGGAGTTGCCCAGACCAACGGTCGGGTTACCCGTGCGCGTGTAGATGAAGAGCTGACCACGTGAATTGGTCGCGACGCCTGCGACTTCGCCCAAATACAGATCGGTCGGGAGCTTTAGAAAATCCGCCGACGCGGTATAGGCAATTTCCGGAACCGATCCGCCGGCCTGAGGAGTGGGGCCCTGATTCAGCGAAATCAGGCTCGCGGCCACGGCAACACAAAATAGCCAGCGCAGCATGTACCTCTCCTAGCGGTTCTGGGTTGTCGACGCCGGATGCAGAATGATCTTCTGCACTCGCCACGCGGTAATTTCGGCAACGTACAGCTCGTTGGGATTTCGGCAATCGATCTCGTGCACCGTGCTGAACTCGCCAAGCTGCTTACCGGGCTTGCCGAATTTCCCGATGATGGTCCCGTCCAGCTCCATCTTGTAGATTTCACCGGTGATGTCTCGATACTGCGCCAGGCCGTTGTCGGGAATCGAGTTCGACACAAACAAGTACTGATGCGGACCTGGAGAGACGCACACGGCCCAGGGATTCCCCACCTTGTCGTAGATCGCCTTGAAGTTCAGATTGTTGTCGAACACCTGAACGCGGGCATTGCTCCGATCGCCGACATACACATTCCCGTTGGCATCCATCGCCATGGTGTGCGGCAGGTTCAACTGACCGGGTTCGCTGCCCTTTGCCCCAACCGATTTGATGAACCGTCCATTCTTGTCGAACTTGACGACCCGCGAATTACCGTAGCCATCGGTAACGAAGATGTTGCCCGCCGAATCGAATCCGACGTCGGTCGGACGACTGAACACGTACGGCTCGGGCGGCGGTTCCGGAGCGCCCGGCGGTGTCGCGACGAGCCCTTCGACGGCCGCCGGCCGTCGCCCCAGCACCATCGCGATGCGGCCGTCGGGCGTGAACTTGATCACCATGTTGGTCCCTTCGTCCACGGCCCAGATGTTGTCGTCGCGATCCACGCGCACGGCGTGCGCGAATTCAAAGCCGTAGAGGCCCTGGCCAATCTCGCGCACGAAGTTGCCATTCTGATCGAACTCGAAGAGCCGCGTGTCGCCGCTGCGCGTGTACACGAACACATGGCCTTTCGAGTTCGTCGCCACACCGATCCCTTCGCCCAGATACAGATTGGGCGGCAGCTTCAGGAATCCCGGGACGGATTCGTAAGGAATCTCGGGCACGTTCTCCGCCTTCGCCTTGCTCTGGGCGAAGGCGGGGTGTGCCACGAGCGTGGACAAAAGAAGGAGACTGAGCATCGATTTCACGATCGCCCTCTCAATCATGTCTGAGCGCCCGGATCGGGTCGAGCCGGGCGGCTCGTGCGGCTGGATAACTGCCGGCAATCAAGCTGATCGTCACCGAGAACCCAATCGCGCCGCCAATCAGCCACAACGGCAGCGAGAACAGATTGCCCGGTGTACCGCCCTGGTTCTGAATGTAGACATTCGCGCCGAAGTTCACGATCCGGCCGACGAGCCATCCGAGGACAACACCGGCGACGCCGCCGAACAGTCCAATCGCCGATGCTTCGATGAGAAAAATCCGGCGGATATCGCCGTCGCTTCCGCCGATCGCCTTCATGATCCCGATCTCTCGCGTCCGCTCCAGAATGGACATCACCATCGTGTTCACGATCCCGAGCGACGACACGGCCAGCGCGATTGAGCCAATCAAGCTGAGAACGATATCGAGAATCATGAACGCGCGTTTGGCGCCTTGCAACGCGTCATTGAGCGAAAACGCCGAGAACCCCTTCTTCTTGATCTGATCCTCGACATCCTGGGCGAACTGCGCGCGCGTCACTTTGACGATCAGCGTGTTGTAGCCACGCTCCGAGGCGCGCTCGGGGACGAGCGCCTGCGTCAGCGCGCGCGTCGCGGCGCCAATCTCTTTCGCGCGTCCGAGTGGAATCATCAAGCCCGAGACCGTCGCGGCGCCGCCAAACGGGCCGGTCTCACGCTCGATGATGCCGACGATACGATAGGGCACGTCGACTCGGGACGCGTTGGCCGACAGCGGTCCGCCTGGAAGCGGCTGCGCCGGCGGCGTCCGCGTCAAGGCGGCGTGGACGAGGGTGAGATCTTTCCCAATCAGCCCCTGCGGATTCGCTTCGTCGATTCGCCTCGCCATGTCCAGGCTGAGGAGACACTCCGCCGACTCGTCGCTGGTGAAGAACCTGCCGTAAGGGATCGACTGGAATGACCCTTCGTTCCTGGCACTCATCGGCACGCCGGCGGCGAGGAGACCCTCGGATTCGTCGCCGTACTTGGCTTCGACCGGCACGCGCAGGTTGGGGTAGACCTCCTTCACGCCATCGAGCTTCGACAGCTCGCTAATCGTGGCATCGTTCAGGTCCGCGCGTGGCGGCGGATCGTCGGGAGACGCCTTCCTTGCCGCCTGTTCCGCGCGGCGTCGAGCGCCAAAGCCACGTCTCGAGGTCGCGCGCGTCAATTGCGCCAGCCCACCGGGAAGATCCTGCCCAGGGGTCACGGTGATGGTGTCGAACAATCCGGATTTGGTGAAGCGAGACACGAACTGATCCTGCAGGCCGACGCCGAGCGAGACCATTCCGGCCAGCGACGCGATCCCGATCGAAACGCCGAGCGTGGTCAGCGACGTTCGGAGTTTGGCCTCTCCGAGATTGCGGAGCGCGAGCGAGAGCGTGTCCCGAAACGTCATGCGCGCGGTTCCAGCGGTTGGCTGACGACCATGCCGTCAAGCAGCGTGACCGTACGCGCGGCGTAGGTCTGAGCCAGCGATGCATCGTGGGTGACCATGATGATCGTCTTGCCGTCACGCTGGTTGAGCCCCTGCAAGATGTTCATGATGTCGCGGGAGGTGCGGCTGTCGAGGTTGCCGGTCGGCTCGTCAGCGAGCAGCAGGTGCGGCTTGTTCGACAGCGCCCGCGCAATCGCGACGCGCTGCTGCTCTCCGCCGGAGAGCTCGCGTGGGCGATGCTGCTGCCGTTCGCCGAGACCGACCGCGTCGAGGAGCGCGGCCGCAGCCGCGTCACGATCGGCCCGGGGAACACCGGCGAACATCATCGCGAGCGTCACGTTCTCCCGCGCGGTCATCGTCGGCACCAGGTTGAACGACTGAAAGATGATGCCGACGTTATGGCGGCGGTGGAGGCTGAGCTCGGCGCTCGACATCTGCGCCAGATCCTTATCGAAGATGCGCAGCGACCCGTCGGTGGGGCGATCGAGCCCGGCGACGAGATTCAGCAGGGTTGATTTTCCCGATCCCGATGTGCCGAGAAGCGCGACGAATTCGCCTGGTTCCACCGAGAGCGATACGCCATCGAGCGCGCGGACGGTCACCGCGCCCATCTGGTAGTGTTTCTTCAGGTCGCGCGTTTCGAGCAGCGGCGGCATCGTTGGGCTCGTCCCTATGTTATTCTGAGACGTCAGTTCGCCTCGCTCTTCGATGGCGCAAAAAAAGGCTCGAGCGACCACGCCTCTCGACAGGGGCATCCGAATCGGTCGCGGCCGGGAGGTGCATGCATGGCAAACACTAACGGGGGAAGTCGCTAAGACTTCCCTTCGCTGACTGAAAACGGCCGGCTAACAAGCCGGCCGTTTTCGCTGTACGGCGTGGGCCCGCGCCGGCAGAACGGTTACTTGAGCGTTTGGAGGTAGGCCACCAACGCATCGACCTCGGCGTTGGTCAGGGGGGCCTTCTTCGACGACATCGTAATCTTCGGCTTGTGATCGAGCGTCGCTTCCATCTCCTTCGGGTTCGTCAGCCACTTCCTCATGTCCGGGGCGGTCACCTTGGATGCAACCCCATCGAGCTTGTTCGCCTTGTTGCCGTGCCCATCGATCTGATGACACTTGACGCATTGTTTCGATGAGAAGAGCTGTTTTCCCGTTTCGACTTTCGGATCCTCCGCCGACACGATGGCGACCGACACCAACGAGATTCCGGCAAGAGCCAGCATGAAGTGCCTCATGGCGATGTACTCCTTTGGTACGCCAGTACACGCAGAAGAGATGCCGACGGAGATCTCGTGATTTCGGTCAGAAGATGGCGAGCTACCGGACGCGTCCAACCGACGGCTGCCGTTTTGTCAGATCTGGATCTGACCTTTCGTCAGTGCTGCACGCCCGACCCGCACCCGGGATCCCGGATCCCGGTACGACCTCAGCCTTCGAGTTCGTACTCTCGCAGTTTTCGATAGAGATTGCGTTCGCTGATTCCCAGCACCCTTGCCGCCTGACCGCGATGCCCGTCCATGGCGCGAAGCGTCCGCTCGATGTGCGCGCGCTCCATGGCTTCAAGCGTCTCGATCGGAGCTGCAGCCGATGGGCGCTGTGATGGGGTGCGGTGCCGTAGCGGCGCGGGCAGGTGCTCGGGCAGAATCTCTCCGCCATCGCACACGATCGCGGCCGCCTCGATCGCGTGGAACAACTCGCGAACGTTACCGGGCCAATCGTGCTGCTGCAGGAGAGCGCGCGCTTCCCGCCCGAGACGCTTGGCACTCCCTAAGCGCTCGTTGGTCCGCGCGATGAAGTGATCGGCGAGCAGATCGATGTCCATCCGACGATCTCTCAGCGGCGGCAGCTTCAGCCTGATCGTGGACAGGCGGTAGAACAAGTCTTCGCGGAACACGCCCTGCTGGACACTCCCTTCCAGGTCGCGATTCGTTGCGGCAAGCACGCGGACGTTGACCTTGATCTCGGAGGTTGCCCCTACCCTCCGGAATGTGGAGGTGTCGAGCACGCGGAGGAGTTTGACCTGCGTGGCGAGGCTGACCTCGCCGATCTCGTCGAGGAAGATCGTGCCTCCGTGCGCGACCTCGAACAGGCCCGGCTTGGCGCGGTCGGCGCCTGTGAAGGCGCCGCGCTCGTGTCCGAATAACTCGCTTTGTAACAAGCTCTCCTGCAGCGCCGCGCATTCGACTACGACAAACGGGCGCTGCCGCCGCCCACTTCGCGCGTGGATCAGCTTCGCCACCATCTCTTTACCGGAACCGGTCTCGCCAGTGATGAGCACTGCTGAGTCGGTCGGCGCCACGCGATTGATCAATCCAAGCACCTGCCGGAACGATTCGCTCTCGCCGACGAATGCGTGTCCGAGATCAGGCGGGGTCAGGCCTCGTTCGAGCAACGTCGCCCGGCGCCGCAACGCCTGCTGGTCAACCGCGCGCTGAACACGAACCTCCAACTCGTCGAGCGGACACGGCTTCGAGACGTAATCGAAGGCCCCCATACGAATCGACTCGATCGCGGTATCGATCGACCCGTGGCCGGTAAGAACAATCACGTCGACGGTGGAATGAGACTCCCTGATGCGCTTCAGCGTCTCGAGCCCGCTGAGGCCTGGCAGCTGCAGGTCGAGAAGCACGACCTCCGGTTCACGCTCCGCCAGCCTGGCGACTGCATCTTCGCCTGACGCAGCCAGAGCGACGGCGAACCCTTGACGCTCGAGCTCGCCTCCAAGCGCCGTTCGGAACGCATCGTCGTCGTCAACGAGCAAGAGAGATGTGGTCTTCATGCGGAGTGGCGCACGCCAACGCCTGGAGCGGCGGCTGGAACCGAGACCTCGAAAACGGCCCCTGCGCCGGGCTCGCTCTCGACGGTGATAGCGCCTCCCCACCGGCGAGCAAAGTCCATGGAAAGAAAGAGCCCAAGGCCGGTGCCGCCCGGTCTCAAGCTGAAGAACGGCTCGAAGATCTTGCGGCGATGTTCCGGAGCAATCCCGCAGCCGCGATCGATCACCCGAATGCGCATGGGATCACCCGCGTTCACTTCGAGTGTCACGTCAGAGCCTGCAGGGCTCGCCTGAATGGCATTGAGCAGCAGGTTAATCAACACATGCTGCAATTCGGCCTCGTTCGCGAGCACATGTAGGCCGGCGAACGTCGGGCGCTGCACCATTTTCACGCCGTGCGCCCTCGCGGTCGGCTCGATCAATCGGCTCACTGCCGACAGCGCGACCTGCAAGTCCACGATATCGGTGCCGCCCGTCTGGCCGCGCGACATGCGAAGGAAGTGTTGCGTGATCGATCGGCAACGGAGAATCTGATCCCGAGCCACTGTGGCACGCTGCTCGATAGGAGCCCACTCCGACTCGGCACCCCCCCGGCGGCCCGTATCGCGGAGGATGCCTTCGACGCACGTGAGGACCGTTCCGAGAGGCGTGTTCAGCTCGTGAGAGAAGCCGGAAGCGAGCATGCCGAGAGAAGCCAGTCGATGCGATTCAGCGAGGCGCGCTTCGGCTGCTCGACGATCTGAGATATCACGCCACACCTCGACGACCTGCGCCAGGTGGCCGTCCTCGGCGACAATCGGCGACGCGTGCACTTCCTCCCATTTGATGCTACCGCCGGGCAGCCGCCGTTCGATGATGCGCACCTGTCGCTCGCGCGTGTCGAGGCACTCGAGCGTCGGGCAATCACCGGTCGGACAAACCATCGGGCCGACATCGCGGCAGCAACATCCGAGCACGATGCTGCGCGCACGCCCGGTGCGCTCGAGAAATGCGTCGTTGGCGGCGATCACTTTCCGCTCCGGATCGAGCACCACGATGCCGTCGTCGATGCTGTTGATGACGGTTTCAAGGCGGCGCTGCTGTCCGTGCACCTGGTCGAGCAGGGCGGTCATCGAATCCGCCATCGTGTTGAACTCCCGGGCCAGCCACGAAACGGTATCGGATCCCTGGGCAGGGACTCGCTGATTCAGATCCCCCTTCGCAATCAACCTGGCGGTCGTCTCAAACCGTTGCAACCGGCGCAGGACGGCAAACCGCACGACCAGGGCAATGCCGCCAATCAGCAACAGCGTCAGCACCGCTGTGCCGATTGCCATCCAGCGCAAGTCGCGATCCATACCGGCCCGTATCGCTTTCATGTTCACATCGAGCATCAGGACGCCGTTGATCCGATCCTCTGGATCGTGGCAGTCATGGCAGATCGGCTTGTTCTTGATCGGAATCACCGTCCGCAGCACCGTCCCGTTCCGCGCCTCGATGACGCGGCTGTCCATCCGTGCCGCCGGCGGGAACTGGTGGCAGGCCTGACAGGTGGGTGAATCGGGCGCGAAATCGGTGTCCGAGACCGGCGCGCTCGAAAACTGGACGACGCCATCGCGGTCGAGCAACGCGACCCGTTCGGCGTCTGGACGACGTCCGAAGCTGTCGATCATCTTCGCGATCAGCGTCCGATCGTCGGCGACCATCTGATATTCGAGCGCGTCGCGGATTAGCTCGCCTTCGGTCCGCGCCGTTTCGCGCGCATTCTCCAGCAGGGTCCGGGAATAGTGAACGGAATAGAAGTACGCGCCAGTGCCGGCAGCGAGCGCCACCGCCAGGGTGATTCCGACGGCGAGACCCGCCGTCATGCCAGACCACCCGGCTAGGCGCATGACGCCCTCCAGCTCGGGGACCGCGTGAGAAACGCTCCGGGGAGGCGATCGGACGGTGACGGAACGTCAGGCGCGACCTGACAAACCGGCAGCCAGCGGGGGACTCCCACCGAAAATCCCCCAATTCCGCGCGGGATTTTCCACGCCGCTCGTGGCACCAAAGCTGCCTCCTCGCTGGTTATTGCGAAACGAGGTCCAGCATGGAGATGTTCCTGTCAGTCGCAGCAATCAGCCTGATCGGAGTGGCGGTTGCCGCCATTCTTTTCAAGGCCGCCGTTCGCGAGGCGCCCAGAGCTCCTCGGATCGAGGATGAGCGCCTTCTCACACTGCCATCGCGGTTCTTTGTCGATGACCGTGCGCCACAGGCCCATGCCGCGTTGCCGATAGAGGTCCTGCGGCTGCAAATCGAGCGCCACGTCCGCCTGGAACAGGCGGCGGCCGAGGCGTTTCGGGACTTCCCGACCACCGAGACCCTCAGGACCCTCACCACGTCCCCGTTCATTCACTGAAGGGAGCTGGCCATGGCGTTCGATCAACCGGAACTGCTCAGGGGCCTGTCGGGGGAGGAGGCAGAGGCGATCCGCGCACTTGGAACCCATGTTCGAGTGCCGAGCGGAGGACAACTGTTTTCGCTGGGCGCCTCCGCTGACAACTTGTTCGTCGTCGAACGTGGCCGGATCGCCCTGACGCTGCCGATGCAGCTCAGGCAACAGGAAGAAGATGTCCTCATCGAGGAACGATCGCCCGGTCAGGCATTCGGGTGGTCCGCGTTGATTCCCCCGCATCGCTTCACGCTCAAGGCCACAGCACCGCTCGACAGCGAAGTACTCGCAATCCCGCGTGGGGCGCTGCTCCAGCACTTCGCTGCACGGCCGGACATCGGCTACATCGTCACCCAGAACGTCGCGGAGGTGATGGGGCAGCGGCTGCAAGTGTTCCAGGCGATGTGGCTGCGTGAAATGCAGCGAGTGATCGAGCTCAAGGAACCGATTGTGGCGAGGATGCCGTGAAGACGCTCCTGTTCGTGACGCTCGTTGGCGGGACCGTACTCTTGGTACAGACCGGCTCGCCGCAACCGTCTGGCAGTGGGTCGCGCCCGCCGACACCGACGCAGAGATCCGCTGCCGTACCGGGTCCGGGCGAGCATGTCGAGGTACCACCGCCACCCTTCTCGGAGGGTGTTTTTCCTTGCACGTTCTGCCATGCCGATCTGAAGACGAACCGCACCCGTCGGGAGGTGGACGATCACGCCGACATCGTGCTCAAGCACGACGAAGAACACCGGTGGTGCCTCGATTGTCACGATGCAGACAACCGCGACTTCCTCCATCTCGCAAGCGGGGAACGGGTGCCATTTGAGGAGTCGTACCGGATTTGCGGCCAATGCCACGGGGAAAAGTACCGGGATTGGCGGGCCGGCGTTCACGGGCGCCGGACAGGACACTGGAACGGGCAGAAGGGGTATCTGCTCTGCGTGAACTGCCACAACCCTCACCAACCTCAGTTCAAGCCCCTGGCGCCTGCCCTTGCGCCGCGACGGCCGATACGGCCCGGCGGCTAGACGGAGAACATCGATGGAGAAGCATCGAACGGTCGAAGGTGGCGTCAGTCGGCGGCAGTTCGGATCGGTTGCTGCCGCGGCCGCAGCTGGATGGCTGCTCACCGCGTGTGGGCCGCGCCGTCTCCATGACATCCCCAAGAAGGAGCTGCGACAGGCGATCGCACGTTGGGAACGGGAATACGCCGAACAGTACGGCAAGACCGTGACCGTATCGGACACTGGTCCGATGCCAGGCGTGCTCTTCGCCTACGCCCTTGATCTGTCGCGGTGCAACGGTTCACGGCGGTGTGTGGACGCCTGCGTCGCTGAAAACAATCAGTCGCGCGAACCACAAGTGCAGTGGATTCGGGTGCTGTCGATGAACAAGGAGAAGGGGCTCGATTTTTCCGACGCCGACCCGTACTACCAGCCCGAGCAGGTCCCCGAGCCGAACCGATTCTATGTGCCGACCGCATGTCAGCACTGCCGGAATCCACCGTGCACGAAGGTGTGTCCGACGGGCGCCACCTGGACCGAGCCCGATGGCATCGTGGTGATCGATTACGACTGGTGTATCGGCTGCCGCTGCTGTATGGCCGCGTGTCCGTATGGCGCCCGGCATTTCAACTGGGGAGTGCCGTCGATCCCCGCCGGCGAGGTCAACGCGAACATGCACTATCTGGGTAACCGGCCGCGTCCGAGGGGAGTGGTGGAGAAATGCACCTGGTGCATCCAGCGCACACGGGCCGGGCGGTATCCCGCCTGTGTCGAAGTCTGCCCGACCGGAGCGCGCAAGTTCGGCAACATGCTCGATCCCGATAGCGAGATCCGGTACATCCTCGAAAACAAGCGGGTGATGCTGCTCAAGCCCGAGCTGAACACGATGCCAAAGTTCTTCTACTTCTACGGAACCTAGTCATGCAGATCATTTCTCGCTTCGTCGATTTCGTGACCGTCTCGATCAGGACGGTACTGCGCGGTAACCGGCCGTACTGGGCGTGGATCGTCCTGCTAGTGGGCTTGATCGTGTCGGGAGTGGCGGCGTTTGTCGAACAGGCGCGCTCGGGGCTGGTCTTGACCGCGATGCGCGATCAGGTCAGCTGGGGGTTTTACATCGGCAACTTCACGTTTCTTGTTGGCGTCGCGGCCGCGGCAGTCGTCCTCGTCATTCCGGCCTACGTCTACGACTGGAAGCCAATCCGAGAAATCGTCATCTTCGGCGAACTGCTCGCGCTGAGTGCGATCGTCATGTGCCTGCTCTTCGTCCTGGTCGACATCGGACGGCCTGATCGGTTGTGGCACATGATGCCGCCCTGGGGGCACATCAATTTTCCCAGTTCGATCCTCGCCTGGGACGCGATCGTGCTCAACCTCTACTTCGCCGTGAACTTCGTCGTCGTGACCCACATCATCTACCGCGCCTTCTACGGTCATCATTACGACAAGCGCCTCGTGATTCCGCTGGTGCTCGCATCGATTCCGATGGCAATTGGCATTCACACCGTCACCGCGTTTCTGTACAACGGCATGGTGGCACGCCCGTATTGGAATTCTTCGATCCTGGCGCCGCAGTTTCTCGCGTCAGCGTTCTGCTCCGGTCCCGCGATTCTTCTGGTCGTCCTCCAGCTCCTGCGACGCTTCACTCGCTTCGAGATACAGAACGAGGCGATCTGGAAGATCGCCGAGCTGATGGCGTACGCGATGTTCCTGAATCTGTTTCTCCACGGCGTGGAGGCATTCAAGGAGTACTACTCGAACAGCGAGCACCTGCTCTATACGCGGTACTGGTTTCAGGGTCTCGGCGAGCACAGGACGCTGGTGCCGTTCGCGTGGTCGGCTGTCGGACTGAACCTGACCGCATTCTTGCTCTTCATCATGCCGGCGGCCCGGCAAAATCCCGTCACCTTGAATCTTGGTTGCCTGGCGACATACGCCGGCTGCTACATCGAGAAGGGCATGGGTCTCATCATTCCCGGGTTGACACCCGACACGCTCGGAGAGATCTATCAGTACTACCCGACCATCACCGAGGTCCGCGTGTCGGCCGGCGTGTTCGCGCTGGGCTTCCTGATCTTCACTCTGATGCTCAAAGTCGCGGTGCCGATTTCGCTGGGTGAATTGCGGGCCAAATCAGCGGTCGACGTGGTGACAACTTGAAAACCGCCTCGACTACTTCGCGTCGACGTCGTACACGTAAATCGTCGACGTGTTGTCCTCAGGCATGAAATAGGCGCGAAGTCCGGTCGTCGTCGATTCGATCCAGACAGGATTGTGGGTCATGTCGAGCCCGGCCGCCGTCCAGAGCAGCACCGGCACCTGGTGCAGCGGCCGTTCATCGTTCAGATCGATGAGATCCAGTCCGCCAAGGCGAAATGGCATGGCGTCGGGACGCGCGCGTATTTCGGTCACCCCTGTGCATAACATCCGGCGATGGCCCGCATATTTGCAGTCCTGGTAGTCGACGTAATGTGATGGATTGAGTGTCGACAGCTTGTCGGGCGCAACGTCGGCATTCGTGACCTTGCCGTCAGCCCCGAGCGTCCAGCGATAGAACTTCCGCGATCCCCAGCTCACACCGTGCAGCGTCCGGTCGTCCAGGTTGTGAACGATGGCGCCGATATGATCTGGGAATCTGAAGACCTCGGCGGCTTGCATCCGCTGCGGATCGACCCGGTAGACGATCGACCGGCTGTCGGGGCGGTATTCGGAGACCGGAACCCAGATGCTCGAACCGTCGTAATCGATGCCGCCGGGGTGATACATGCTTCCTTCGCCCAAAGGAAGATCGACCAGCAGCTTGCCGGATTTATCGATCTTGAACAGGTGTCCGATACCCTGACCGGCATCACGATCGTAACCGTTGACCGGTTTGGGAAAACGGATCGTCGGCACCTTGACCTCGACCGAGGACACATAAAAAGCGTCACCGATTTTCACCATGCCTTGCGGGTGGTAAGTCGGGAACCCGACAGAAATCGAGGCGACCGGCTTCCATCGGGCGTCGCGCGTGAGCTTCGTCACGCGTTCAGCGACGGTCGAGCGCGCATCCGCTTGAGCGATGAGCAGGCTGACGGCGGCGCCAACCCAGACGACTGGCTTGAGGAGCATGGATCCGACCGCGGCCCTTACGCTACTCAAGCTGATCCGGATAGTCAAAGCGCGAACGCCACAAATACAGAAGTATTACAGTCGCGCCGCATCAGCCTTGATATTGTCGCTGCCGCATGGGCAGCCAATGGCATCAGTAACGCTCACATACGGCCGGCGCTATCAAAAGGGACTGAACGCCATCACCACGACGGCGATGACCGGCTTCCATGTCGGCGCGATCGCGGCGTTGTTCTTCATCGATCGAGGCGCAATCCTTGCGGCGATCCTCCTCTACGTTGCCGCCGGAATGCTCGGCATCGGTATGGGGTACCACCGTCTGCTGACGCACCGCGGGTACAAGACCTACAAGTGGGTTGAATACATCCTGACGTGGTGCGGCACCCTTGCGCTCGAAGGCGGCCCAATCTTCTGGGTCGCCACTCATCGGATTCATCATCAGCACTCGGACCGCGAGGGCGATCCGCACACGCCACGCGAAGGGACCTGGTGGGCACACGTCGGCTGGATCCTGACCGGGGAAGGGCTACATCACGACGCGTCGGTGCTGGCGCGATACGTCCCGGATCTGACGCGCGACCGCGGACAGGTGTTCCTCTCGAAGTGGCACTGGACGTCTAACGTGATCGTCGGTCTCGCGCTCCTCGCGTTCGGCGGCGTGCCATACGTGCTGTGGGGTATCTTCTTCCGGACGGTGATTGGTCTTCACGCCACCTGGCTGGTCAACTCCGCGACCCATAAGTGGGGATCCAGGCGGTTCGAGACGCGCGATGACTCGACCAACAATTGGTGGGTCGCGCTGCTCACCTTTGGGGAGGGGTGGCACAACAACCACCACGCTTATCCAACCAGCGCACGCCATGGACTCGCCTGGTATGAGCTGGATTTCAACTGGATCGGAATCCAGACGCTGCAAGCGGTAGGGCTCGCGTGGGAGATCAAAGTACCGCGAATCCCTAATCCCTAGTCCCTGATCCCGAATCGCTAATCCCGAAATCACCAATCCCTGAATCGGTCGAATCGTTGAATCGTGGATTCGGAAACGCGCATTCAAGGACTGCGCTGCGATTTGCTTCCGCGGTCTCGTTTCGGTTCGATTCGCGGATTCGGCGATTCATGGATCAGGGATTCAGGGATTCAAGGATCAGTGATTCAAGGATCAGGGATGAGGGATGAGGGATTCGACGCATTCGTTCCACGATGACGAATTGGGTGTGTCGGTACGGACACACCATTTTCGTATCGACGGATTCGACGGTTAAGTCAATCATTCCCGGCTAGTTACCAATCGCGGCCGCCCGTGCAAGCCGGGCACCTCCTTTGCTCTTCAGGCAACGGCCAAGGAGGACGATCGATGCCCGTGAAGAAATCCACGCGTTCCAAGGCGTCTGCCACGTCGAAGAAGCCGGCGGTGGCATCGCGTGCGCGCTCGAACAAATCGAAGCGGCCGTTCAATTCGGGAACGATGCTGATCGCGGCGATGTGCGTCGCCGGCGCAGTCATCGCGCTCGCAGCGCACGAGATGACACCGGCCCGCCGGGTTGCATCAACCGAAACGGTTCCCGACGATGTGTCGACCGCCAGTGGTGAGCCGAAGCCGACCGCGACGAGTATGAGAGCGGACGAGCCTGTTGGGTCCACGACGAGGGCGACCGACACGACCGAGACGAACGCCAGCAGCGCGAGCATGGCTCCGGTGACGATCTTCGGCTGCCTCGAACAGTCGAACAACACGTATCGTCTGACCGACACCGATGGCGTCGATGCACCAAGGGCCCGCAGCTGGAAGACCGGGTTCCTGAAAAAGGGAAATGCGTCGGTCGAGGTCGTCGATCCAGCCAACCGCGCTCACCTCTCGAGCCAGATTGGTCACCGCGTCGGCGTCACTGGCACGCTTTCGGATCGGCAGCTACAAGTCAGATCGATCCGCAAGATCTCGTCGTCGTGCGGCAACTGACAACGCCAATGATGGGCAGGAGAAACCGCGCGTTTCTCCTGCCGCCCCTCGATCCATCTTGCACGGAACAATTGAAGATGGTGTGATCGATCGCTGTGACGATCGATCCCGTTCATGATGCGGTCAATGCCGTCTACCTCACGCATTCGCGACGCGTGCTGGCGACGCTGATTCGCCTGCTCGGCGATTTCGATGTCGCCGAAGAAGCGCTTCAGGATGCCTTCAGGGCAGCGCTCGAACAGTGGCCGCGCGATGGAATACCGGCGAACCCTCGCGCCTGGCTGGTCTCGGCGGGCCGCTTCAAGGCGATCGACGGGCTGCGCCGCCGCGCACGGTTCGATGCGCTGGACGAGGTTATCGAACGCGCAGAGATCGGCGTCATCGACTCCGCGGCCTGGGCGGATGAAGAGAGCGTTGAAGACGATCGATTGCGCCTGATCTTCACCTGCTGCCATCCGGCCCTCGCCCCCGATGCACAGGTCGCGCTCACGCTCCGGGAAGTCTGCGGCTTGACGACGGAACAGATTGCTCAGGCATTTTTGACCCCGGCGCCGACGCTGGCACAGCGAATCGTGCGCGCGAAGGCGAAGATCCGCGATGCCGGCATTCCCTACCAGGTTCCGACGCCGGCGGAATTGCCCGACCGGCTCGATGCGGTGCTCCGGGTGATCTACCTGGTGTTCAACGAAGGATACGAAGCGTCGTCTGGCTCGGCGTTGACGCGTCACGATTTGTCGGCTGAAGCGATCAGGCTTGGGCGGCTGTTGATGGAACTTCTTCCCGAACCTGAAGTCCTTGGTCTCGTCGCGCTGATGCTTCTTCACGAATCACGTCGCGAATCGCGAACCTCGGCCGATGGCGAGTTGATTCGTCTTGACGATCAAGATCGATCGCGATGGGATCGCGCGCTGATTGCCGAGGGGACGCGGCTCGTCGAGCAGGCGCTCCTCACGAGGCGGTTCGGTCCGTATACGATCCAGGCTGCCATCTCCGCCGTGCATGCGCAGGCGGCCACTCCGTCGGCAACCGACTGGAACGAGATCGTTGGTCTGTACGACATCCTGCTGCGTTCCGATCCCTCTCCTGTCGTCGAGTTGAATCGCGCCGTTGCGGTGGCGATGCGGGACGGACCGGCGGCAGGGGTACGGCTGATCGACGAGATATTCAAGCGCGGCGAGCTACTCGATTATCGCCTGGCTCACGCGGCGCACGCGGATCTGAGCCGGCGGCTGGGGCGATTTGCCGAGGCACGTGGCTCCTACGAGCGCGCGATCGCGCTCACCCGCCAAGATCCAGAGCGTCGGTTTCTCGAACGGCAGCTCGCCGCTCTGCCGACAACGACGACCACTGGCACGCAACGATCGATCAACAGGAAGGCTGCAAAGACAGGGTGACCATGAAGTACTTGTGTCTCGTGTATCTGGAAAAAGACAAGCTGCGTACCGTCCCCGACAGCGAGTGCATGGCGTGCGGCGACGGATTCAGAGAGAAGGGCACGCTGCTCGCGGCAGAGGCGCTTTTCCCGACAGACACGGCCGCCACCGTGCGTGTGCGAGGCGGGAAACTCTCCGTCACCGATGGACCATTTGCTGAAACGAAGGAGCAGCTTGCCGGGTTTTACCTGCTGGATGCGCGAGACCTGAACGAAGCGATTCAGATGGCGGCGAAGATTCCGCCGGCCCGGGAGGGCAGCGTTGAAGTACGGCCAGTTCGCGAATTGAGTCCGTCGTAGCGCAGAGCGATCGGGGGCGAGGCGGCAGAGTGGACCACCGCCTCGCAGCCGAAACCAGGGCTACTGCTTGTCGAACACCAACGTGTTCTTGACCGTTTGCCCCTTCGCGTTGACGCCGCTTTGCGCGACGCTCAGCGTCTTGCCGTCCGCCGATACGCTGACGCCGTTCACGATCGTCTGTTTACCGTCCTTCTTCCAGGTGGTCCGCGTGGTCGTCGGACTCAGGCGCCTCAACATCACCACGTCCGCATCAGGATTGTTCCCGGTGACGCGAATTTCCTTGCGGTCGAAGTTGCCGCTGTAGCCCCATTTCGACGCCGTACCGTCTCCGGCCACGCCGCTCGCCTCAACCTTTCGTCCGGGCCCGGCGGACTCGATGGTCACCGTCATCTCTTTTGGTGCAGGACCAGGACTGAACTTCGACTTCGCCAGATTGAGCTTCCAGGTTCCATTCGCGGGATCTTTATCCTGCGCCAGAGCGATGTTGCTCCAGCCAACAACGCATACGACCGCCAGGAGCGCAGGGACCCACCGCCGCAGCGACACACTCATTGCGACCTCCAGAAGGCTTGAACCTCGTTACCCCGGGGCAGATTTTTACGTGGAGAACGTGGGGAGACTACATCTTTGAATGGAGGCCGTCAAACGCCAGCCGGATCTACTGGCCTGTCACTAACCCTTCCAGCCTCTCGACGGGCGAGTAAAGCGGTCTGGCAGTTTCGGCTTCGACTCGGCTGCCGGCTCGGGCTCGCCCGCGGCCGCCGCAATCTCGGCATCGAGTTCGTCGTCTTTTGGAAGGCCTTCGATTTGATCGACGAACATCAGCGAATGCTGCGATGGGATTTCGATCTTCTTCCCGCAGCTCTTGCAGGTCACCTCGTCGTCGATACGGAGCAGGTAGTCGCGGAGCTTGGCGAACTTGGCGCGATCCTGATCGTCAGCCCCTGGCGGAAGCCGGTCGCGCTTGACCCTGCGGACCCAACGGATGCTGTATTCGTTCGTACGTCGGCACCGCGGGCACTGGTATCGCCCAGGCCGGGTTTCCGGTTTCTCGCTGAAGAAGGCGCGTTCGTCGAGAGCCACACCTCAGATTGTAGCAACGAAGCCGGGGAGGCCCGAAACCCAGCGGTTCCGGATGATGCTACGGCGGCGCAAACCCGCCAGGGGAAGATCAGGCGAACAGGCGGCCGGACGCTTCGGCCGGCTGTGCCGTACCGAGCAAGGTCGAGAGCTGCGCGGCAAAGATCATCGCGTGCGCTCTGACCGATTCTTTCTCTTCGCGCCGGTCGGCCAGTTCGATGGCAAGCACGCCCGCGCATCCGTCTGGACCGATCAGCGGAACAGCTAGCGCGCCGTTATCGACCTCGTCGCCGCTAACGATGCACGTCTCGGCCGCGCAGAATGCGGCGGCCGTCGCATTGTTCGAATCGCGGTGCACGCGTGGCAACTGCGCGACGACACGATCCGAGTAGCCATGCGCGAGTGTCGGCATCAGCTCGTTCGCGATGGGATCCCACATCCAGAGAACGAGACCGGCCGCATCGAGGACTCGGGCCATGTGATGTAGCAATCGCGAGACATCTGCCGTGGTCTGGACGCGCGCCAGCTCGGTGCAGATCTCCGCGACGACCAGCAGGTCGGGATCGGGCGTTTCGACCGGCGCGGCCGGTGTCTCGGCGATGGGGTGCGCGAGGGCCTCG
>JBPYFA010000585.1:0-7508 GCA_051986585.1 Vicinamibacterales bacterium
GGGTGATTTTCGCCGTGAACGGTCGCCACCTTCTTGGTGTGCGCCAGAGTGATCGGCATCGACTGACGGACGAATGCATGATGGTTCCCGACGATGTACGAGACCAGCGTCGACAGATCCCAGGTGCCGAATCGCGTGTTGACGGTCGGCGGCGCTGCCGTGGTGGCCTCGATCTCCCGCAGCACCTCCTCGGCGCTGATGTCGGTCGCTCGGCACGCATCCTGAACCGAGCGATTGCCGCGGCAGCAGAAATCGATGCCGTGGCGCTGAAACACGGCAGCAGTCCTGAAGTCGTTGGCAACAATGTCGCGAATCGTCATATCAAGCGTGGCGGTCATGGATGGGAGCCTCCCTGTCCAAAGACTAGCTGCCATCCCCCGGGTCGGCCTATGATGCCCGTCATACCTCCGATCATGACCAGTGCCGAAGAGCTGTTGAGAACGACGCCCATTTTCAGCCGGCTCGCCCCCGATGACCGGCGAAAAATCGCTGCAGTCGCGGCCGTGCGAGCGTTCGAACGAGGCGACCTCATCTTCGAACAGGACTCCCCCTCCGATGCGTTCTATGCCATCGCGTCCGGACGCGTGAAGATCTTCAAGATGATGCCCAACGGCAAGGACGTGATCCTGGAGGTGTTTGGTCCGGGCGATCCGCTTGGTGCGGTCGCGGCATACGTCGGGCGGCCGTTCCCGGCAAGCGCCTCGGCGCTCGAGCACACGACGTGTGTCGTCATCCCCAAGACGGAGTTCTTCAAACTCCTGGAGCAGCACCCCTCCCTGGTGCGTGGACTGCTTCTCGGGTTCACGACCCGGCTCGTCGAGCTCACCAACCGGCTGGCGGAACTGACCAGCGGCCGGATCGAGCCGCGCATCGCGCGCCTCTTCCTCAAGCTTGCGGACCAGATGGGGCGGGCCGATCGTGGCGGAACGTTCATTCCCCTGTCGCTGTCGCGCCAGGAGCTGGCCGACATGACCGGCACCACGATCGAAACCTGCATCCGGATCATGAGCCGCTGGGGCAAGGACGAGATCGTGCGAACGGAGAAGGATGGCTTCGTCGTTCTCTCGCGTGCCGAGCTGGAAAAAATCGCTCTGGAGTGACGCCGCCCGAATTGCCTCCTACAGAACTTCTCCGCGAGAACTAGTGCGATGTCTCCGGTGTCGTCCAGGGTGGCAGCAGCTTGACCAGGACGGTCAGAATCGCCAGTGGCAGCAGCAGCACGAGGATCGCGGGCAGCAAGCCCTCTCGCGTCGCGAACCCCATCTTGTAGGACGTGTAGCCGAGGAAGCTCTTCGAGAAAAGCTGACCGCCGATCACCACGTTCCACCGCATCGCGAGAATGCCGACCAGCGTCAGGATCGCCGCGGCCGTATAGATCCGGACGCGCGTGCGCTCGGTGAGGCGGGCGACCTGGGTTACGGCCAGCAGTGCCAACGGCACGAGCGTGCCGAGCACGATCTGCAGCACGATCTGCGAAGTGAAGAGCCGGGTCTTGACCATGAAATCGAGCGCGCGGAACGACTCGTCGGCCTCGTAGATCCGGTGAATCAAGTCGATCATCTCGAGCGAGAAATCGACCAGAAACGCATAGAACAGATACCGCGCCACGGTATCGACGCAGACGATATCGATCGGCGTGCGGCGAATCCGCGAGGTCGCGACATACAGCAGCAGCACCAGGGCGATGCCGGAAACGATCGCGGAGAACAGGAAAACGATCGGCATCATCGGTGTCGACCACCAGGGATTGGCTTTGATCGATCCAAAGATGAAACCGACGTATCCGTGTAACAAGAACGCCGACGGGATCCCGATGATGGTGACGATCCGGCCGACGCGATCGTCGATGCGGAGGGAGGCCGGACTGATGTTGTCGGATCCGAGCGTCAGCACCCGGTAAAACAGCCGCTTCAGACCGGCGCTGGCTCGCGCCGCGAGCACGAGCTCGCGACGGTACTCGAGCCAGATCTCGACGAGCAGGACGACCATCAGGTACCAGAGGTACACGAACCCGAACATCGCCATCGCCGACGTCGTGTGCGGCGTGAACATCATCTCGAACGAGCGCTCAGGATGTCCCAGATGCATCTGCAGCGGCAGCGGCGCGACCAGCAGGAATGCCAGTGCCGTGAGCAGCGCCAGCCGGTAGGTTGGCCGGACGGCCTGGACGTTGAACACCCGCTCCAGTGACGCGAGGATGAAGGCGCCGGCGACCAGCCCGGTGATGAATGGATAGAGGACGATCAGGACGCTCCATTGGAGCTCGACCTCATTCGGATACATGAAACCGTCGACGCCAGGCATATCCGTTCCTCATTCCCGGTCCGTGCGATCGATCGTCACCGCACGGCGCCATCCAAACCGTTGTAGTACACCTTGGCTCCCGTGGCCATTTGCGGCTTCAGCACCTGAATCTTGTGCGTGCGCAGGTATTCATGCGCGGGGTCGTTCGGGTTCTTGAGGTCGGCAATCTGCCGCGCGCCGGTCGGACACACTTCGACGCAAGCCGGCACCATGCCCTTCGTCAGCCGGTGGTAACAGAGCGTGCACTTGTCGGCGGTGTGCGAGCGTGGATCGAGATAGCGGCAGCCGTACGGACAGGCCTGCACGCAGTATCGGCAGCCGACGCAGTAGTCCTTGTCGATCAGCACGACACCGTCGTTGGTGCGGAAAGTGGCCCCCACCGGGCAGACCTGCGTGCAGGGCGAGTCCGCGCAGTGGTTGCACAGCTTTGGCACGAAGAACGTCTTGCCGTCGCCGTCGGCGTACTTCTCGGAGAAGCCGTTGATGCCGCCGTCCGGTGAGTCGACGATTGGATGATCGGGGTCGCTCATGTTGATGTGATACCGCTCGACCCAGGTGCGGAAATACATCGGTTCATCGAGGACGTTGTTCTCGGTCTTGCACGCGCGAACGCAGTGCCCGCCGCCGATGCACTTGTCGACGTCGATCAGCATCGCCCACCAGTGATCGGCGGTGTTGTAGGTCGTGACCGCTTCAGGAGCACCGGCGAGGACATGTTCGAGCGCCGAGGCGGTCGCCGCCGTCATGACCAGGAGCTTGGTGCCGACCATCAAGAAGTCGCGGCGAGTGGTCTCCATGGCTACTCCTGATCCATTCGCGGATCGTGCGGCTTGTGACAGCTCACGCAACTGTCCTCGTCGGAGTGTTCTTTGGCGACGACCGTGGGCTGGTGCGAGGGCTTGCCGGTGTTGGCCGCGTGGCACCGCAGGCAGAGGGCCTGCCCATCGGCTTTCGCCACGTCGACGGCGGGATCATCGGCGTGCTTCAGCAGGGCGCCGTGGCACGTTTCGCACGAGATCACCTTGTGCTTGGATGGCGCCGCTTCCTTGAATTCGTCCTCATGGCATTCGGTGCAGCGCGCCCGCCCGGCGTAGGTCATCGGCCTGGCCGCGATGTCCGTGACGGCGCCGGCCCTGTAGTGGCCGTATTTACCGAAGTCAGCCGGCACGAACTCGGCACGCACGACCGTGAAGCAGACAATGCCCGCGGCAAAGAGCGCGGCCAGCCTGATCAAGTGCTCGAAATCCTTGAACGACCGGTTCATACATCGCCTCCTGCGGGCCACCGACTTGGTCGAGCAGGCCCGCTGCAAAGCGCGGACCCTGCGAATTCATCGAGATATGTGGCCGATTCCGTTCATCGCGTGGGCACCCCAACGAGCCGGCTGACGGAAACTCGTCACTCCGGGTCGATCAGGATGGCACGCGCCACCGCGCGCTCGACCGCCATCTCGGTCTGATCGCACTCGAACACGATGCCTGGAAACGTCTGCAGCACGCGAATCGAGGCACCAGTCGTGACCCCCAGCGCGGCGAGTCGCTCGGCGCGTCCGGTCAAGTCGCGTGTAATCCGTGCGATCCGGCCGCGTGCGCCGGGCGCGAGCTGTGCGAGCGAGGGCGTTCGTTCTGTCGTCATGGTCAAAAGGTGATGCGAAGCATCGAAAGCGCCACGTTCAGCACACTGCCGGTGCCAAGGGCGATGACCGTGACCGCGGCCAGGATGGCGAGGCCGGTCCGCAGACCGCGTTCGCGGATGATCATCAGCAGGTTCGCCACGCACGGGACGAACAGCGTCATTACCGTCAGCGCGACCACCGCCTGCACGCCGGACAGGCTGCCGTCGTGTGCCATGCGGAACAGGCCGGCCGCACCATAGTCGCGGCGCAGGAACCCCATGACGAACACGCCGGCGGCTTCGGACGGGAGACCGAGTGCTCCAGTCACCATGGGTTGCAGTCCCCTCGTCAGCAGGCCGAGCGCGCCAATCCGATCGAGCACGAACAGCAGCGCAGTACCGACGAGAAACAATGGGACCGCTTCGCCCAGATACCAGCGCACGCGCAGTCCCGTCTTGGTCAGGAGATTCTTCAATCGTGGCAACCGAATCGGCGGCAGTTCCAGGATGAAATCCGATCGATCGCCGGGTAGTGCGCGCGCGGCGAGAAAACCGACCAGCACCATCTGCGACAGCACCACGCCAAAGAGCAGCAGCAGCGCCCACACCGAAATCCCTCCGAGGATCCCCATGATGGTCGCCAGCTGCGCCGAGCACGGTACACCGAGCGCGAGCAGCGTGATCGCGATCAGCCGTTCCTTCGGCGTGCCGAGAATGCGGGTGGTCATGGTGGCCATCGTGTCGCAGCCGAGCCCGAGGATCATCGGCAGCACCGCCTTGCCGTTCAGCCCCATCGATCGAAACAGTCGATCGCTGAAGATTGCGAGCCGTGGAATGTAGCCGCTGTCCTCGAGAAAGCCGAACATCAGGAAGAAGGTGGTCACCACGGGGAGCACGATGGCGATGGCATAGGTCAACCCCATCGTGATGAGGCCGTAATTGCCGACCAGGAAATCGCGAACGAGCGCGATCGGAATGTGCGAGGCAGCCGCCCTGGCTGCTGGATTGATGACGCCGTCGAACAGCTGGTTTTCGAGTGCGCCGACCAGCGTCTGCGCGCCGAACACCCCGACGAACAAATAGGTTGCGTAGAGGACGAGCGCGAGAATCGGCAGGCCGGTGAGCGGCTCGCGAACGGCCCGGTTCACTGCCTCACGGATGCGGCCGGCCGAGATCGCATCGATGCGCCGAAACGTGCGAGCGGTCGCATCCGCCCACTCGATATGGCTGTCGCCCGAGCGGCGGGTGCCACGGATTCGCGCGGCCATCGGCAACGCCTCGCGCAGCTCGGCAACGCCACGGCCTTCCGGTGCCACCGCTTCAATCACGGGAATCCCGAGATGATCCGACAATCCCTCGGCGTCGACCGTGATCCCGCGCGCATGCGCCTCGTCGACCATGTTCAGCACGAGAATCATCGGCAGGCCGGCGTCGGCAATCTGCGACGTCAGCATCAGGGCGCGGCGAAGATTGCGCGCGTCCGCGACTTGTACGATGAGTTCGGCGCCGCCGGACGAGAGCAGCTGCTTCGTAATGCGCTCGTCTTCGCTCAAGACCCCCTCGAGCGCGTTGACGCCAGGCGTGTCGATCACATCGCACACCTCGGCGCCGATCAGGGCCCGGCCGGCGGTGATCGTGACCGTGGTTCCCGGGTAGTTGGAAACCGTCGCATAGCGCCCCGTGAGCCGGCCGAACACGACGCTCTTGCCAACGTTCGGGTTGCCGACCAGGGCGATTTTCAGGGGATGCGCGCGCAGGCGCAGAACGGCTGGATTCCGTCCGGCCATGACGGCCGTTGAGCTCATCGAGCAAGGCATGCTCGGGCTACCGCAAAAGGCGGTGCCTTGAGATTTCCGGTCAATTTCTGCTGAATTTTCGGAGGCTGCCGGAAATCCGGCAGCATCGCCCGGGGGGGAACGGGAAAAGGGACGAGAGTCCCTTTTCCCGTTGTCCTGTCACCACAGATACGACATGCGCAGCCACATCGTCTGTCCGGTATACGGACGGTAGTAGTAGCCAGACAGAATCGCCGAGGGGAGATTCAGCTGGTTGATGGTCGTCCCATTGAGCGAGAAGTCCTCGGCACGGTACTGCTCGTACCAGTAGCCGGCGCCGAGCGCCACGTTGGCTCGGATGAAGTACTGGACGTCGGCGCGTCCGGTGGCGAGGTGCGTCCGATTCGGAGAGAGCTGGACGACCGGAATCGGATTGAACACGTTCCCCGGACCGTAGTTGACGCCGGTGAGCACCGTCGAGTTCGGTCCGAGCTGGTAGACGTATGTCGACTTGCCATCGCTCAGATCGAAGCCCAACCGGATGTCGGTTTTCGGGATCGTCTTGGTGAAGTCCAGGTTGGTCGTCACCGTGTCGACCTTGTCGCCTGAATCGATACCCCAGTCTCTGGAGGGATCGTCAAACGATGGGCTGGGCAGCGGGTTCGACGTCCGCGACCACTGAACCGCCGTGTACTTCTCGTGCACGTACTCCACGTTGAAGTCCACGGTTTCCCGCGGGACGACATTGAACCCGATCGAGTAGCTGTTGTTCTTGTTGTCGCGAAGGCCGAAGTACGACTGGCTGTAATCGTCGTGCCCGGTAGCAATCGTTCCATTGATCCCGAGCGCCGCGATCGGCGTGACCTGGAGGATCAGGCTGGTTCGGGTTCGGTCGCGATTGGCGATATCGAAATGCCGCATCCCGGTCTGCTCGCCGATTTCGGCCAGCATTTCGAAATCGTCGCCGGAGCCGCGCCGCGTCGATTTCTCGACGACTCCACGGATCGTGAAGTACTGGTTGCCCGTGCTGTCGATTGACGCCCGAACCACATTCTCCGCGGTTTTTGCGTAAATGCGGAACGTTCGATCGTCGTCTTCACGCGTGTAACCGAGATTCAACGACGCAAACTGCCAGGGCGCGTACGAAGCATCCAGATCCACCGTCTGTCGCTTGATATCGAGCGGCTCGGTCTCCTTAGCAGTGCCGAGCGTGTTGTCGGCAACCACCATCGACGAGATGAAGAACGGTGGGGTGCGCGTGTCGTAGTTGTAGTAACGGTACCTCGCGTTCAGCCAGAGCGACTCGGTCGGCCGCGAGTTCACCGTGTACACCATGCCAAGCGTACGGGCCTGGGCCTCGGCCGTCGAGCGCTCCAGAGTGGGAGACACCAATGCGGTATTGACGGTAGCTGGCAACAGCGTCCCGTTCTGGTTCGCCGTGCCGACCGAGATCGCCGCAATGGCCTTGGTCCGACCTGGCAGTCCATAGCGGCCGTTCAGATTCACCGTCTGCAGGTTATTGCTGGCCCACGTAGACATCTGGCCGACCGACGGCAGGCCGACGGCGTCGGTGTAGCGCAGCGGGTTGTCGAACCGATACGCCGGGATCGAGTTGTCGTACCACGACCCGTTGTATCCGACGCTCAGCAGCCCCTTGGCGTTGGCGAACTCCAGCGCCGCTTTGACGTCGGTGGTTCGATCGTCGAGCGGCACTTCGGATTCGATGGTGTTCGAGAACCCGAAGTTGAGGCTCTGCAGGTTGTAGCCGTCGCGGTGACTGCTCCTGACACTGACCTTCAAATCGACGTCACGCGT
>JBPYFA010000586.1:0-18977 GCA_051986585.1 Vicinamibacterales bacterium
CTCTTGCTGACCTCACCGGTGAGGTTCGGGTAAATCATCACATCCTTCACGAAGAGGGGGCCGTCTTTACGCTGATCCGGCGGCACGGTTTCACCGCGATCCACGAGGACAAGACTGCTGATACGAAGTGTCTTCGGATCGATTCTCGGCACTTCGACCGTGGAATAGCGCACGCTCGCCTTCTTCGACGGGTTGTCGTAAACAATCGATTCCATCGTGTACACACCCGGCGCCAGCACCGGCTCGCGATAGAAGAGCACGTCGCTGTTCCGGGCGATCGGCAGCCGTGCGACTTCGCCGCTCATGTTGTAATGCTGGCTGACTTTGCGCGCGACCTTTCCTTGCGCGTCGAGAAATCGCACCACGATGGCGAAGTCGCTCTCGAAGTTCTTCTGATCTTCCGTCAGCCGAAAAGACATGGGCGCGGTCTTCAAGCGCACGAGGACGGGCACGAGGCCAGGCGTGTCCTTGTTCGGGAACGAGAGTGCCGCGGCACGAAACGGAAATGCGTTCGGTACTGGCTTCTGGTCGAGTGCCCCGAGAGCGGGTGCCTCCCACGTATTGACGGGGGCTCCTCCCGTATCACGGACGGCAAAGTATCCTTTCCGAGCCGCGACCGTCAGACCAGGTCGCTTCACGCGGAGCTCAATCGTCCGGAACTTGCCGTCGTAGGTCGCGTTGGTCGGTGTATAGCCGAGCAGGTAGTAGTTGCGCAGATCGCTTTCGAGTCGATCGAACCCGCCGCGCAGGTTGTTCGTGTTCTCGAAGAGCTGCCCGCCAGTACTCTGAGCCAGCTCGCCGAGGCCAGTGTGCGGATCCTGCCGCAAGGCGTCCTCGTTTCGCTCGAGCCCCTTCGTCAACGGCTCGTCGCCATTCCCTCGTGCGGAAGATGCGTACGACGTCAGACCACGCTTCGCCGCATCGTTGACCTGGTCGCGGATCTTTGCCTGCTCGCTCTCCGCACGCAGTCCGGCGGCATCCATGGTGTAGATACTGACGTTCGCGCGGTTCGCGGCATCGATGACGCCGGTGAACAGGCGCAGCACGGCGGGCGGGATCGACACGCCTTCCGAGAACAGCACGACGCTCTTTCGCCCGGGCAGCGGCCGCAGTGCCTCGATGATCGCAAAGAGGGAGTTGACCTGCGAGTATCCTTGCTGGTCGCGTTCGAGCGCCTCGAAGTTCGTGAGCATCCGTGATTCCATCTGCGCCAGCGCCGCGGTCGCCGGCGACGAACCCATTCCCTGCGCCCCGCCGCCGGCCCCCCCTGTGGCGGCGTCAACCGTCTGCTGCGACGCCTCGGCCTGCTGATCGACCTGTCGTTTGTGCTCGCGGTCGATCCCGAAGGACGCGGACCCGCGGCGCTGCATCTCGTCCAGGCCCTTTTCGATCTGCTCCACGCTCCTGGTAAAGGGCGTGACAGGGCGCAGCGACCCCTCGATGCTGAACACGCCGACATACGTGGGAGCTTCTTTCTTGCTCTTCCCGGCGAAGTAGGACTTGGCTGCGTGAACTGCCAGACCTTGCGCCTCCGGACTGAGCCGGTCGAAGACCAATGCCGTGATGGGCGGCGACTTGGGGTCCGGCTGAGGGCCGGCGGCGGGTGCGGAAGCGGCCGGCGCCGGCGCGGTCTCGGCGGCAGCAGGCTCTGGCGTATCTTCGAAGATCCCCGTAAACGAGTTGATCGTCTGAGGCAAACCGTCCTCGAGCAGCTCGAAATCGCCCGGCTGGAGATCCTTGACCGGTATACCGTGCTTGTCGCGCACAACGGCGTCCACCAGTACTGCGGTGACCCCGCTGTTGACTGTACCGGCGGCCCGCGATGGAGGAGCCTGCTGAGCGCGTCCTACCAATGACGCAGCGAGCACGGCTCCGGCGAGACCCACGCCGAGACAAGCAGCCTGCCGGTGACGCGTCATCGAATTTCCTCCCGCTGCTTGATCACGGCCGGTGTATGAGCCGTGCCCGCCCCGGCCCGCTCCATGTCGATCCCGCCCACCGATTGTGATCCGCTCCGGTTCGTCCTGACTAGACGATCGAGACGAACGAACTCCGCCCGTTCCTTCGCCGCATCGTCTGCGCGGCCCGCACGCTGGTATGCCTTAGCCAGCGCAAAGTGCGTCCCCGGACTGTCGGGCGCCTGGTTGATCGCGATCTCGAGCTGAGCGATCCCCCCTTCGACGTCTCCTGTCCCGACGAGCGCCTCGCCGAGCGCACGATGCGCCGCAAACACGTTCGGGGCGGCCTCAACGGCCTGTTTCGCCCAGGGGAGTGCGCTCGCGGGATCGCTGTCCTTCAAATTCTGATAGGCAATCTGCATCAGCGACTCGGCTTCACTCGGCTGGATCGCGAGCTCGCGTTTGAATTCCTCGATCGCCTTCGCGGGCTGCTCGATCAGGAGGTACACGCCATATGCATAGTGGATGTTTGGCGTTTCAGGGTAGCGGGCCACGAGCGCTTCGAACGCCTTGCCGGCAGCGGCCGTCATGCGGGTCCCCATCAAGTAACTGCCGCGTCCGGCCATCATGACCATCTCACGCCGATCCGGCGGCACCTCGTTCGGCAGCATGGCCATTCGCAGCGTGGCAATGCCCATGGCTTCGATGATGCGCGGGTTGTCGTTGCCTTCGACGGCGAACACGCCGAGCGTCTGCAGGGCCTGGGAGTACTGCTGGATGCGGGTCATGATGATGCCCGCGTGATACCGTGCTACTCCGCCGAGATCCGTGTCTGCGACCCCGAGGACCCGAGACTGCATCAGCTGGTCTAGCGCGCGGTCGTAGTTCTTCAGGCCGAACTCGCACAAACCGAGAAATGCGTGCGCCGACCCATTCTTCGGCGAGAAGCGGATCACCTTCCGGAACGAATCGCGGCACTCCTGGAACTTGTCCAGCTGATAGAACGCGGTGCCCTGATACCAATAACCCTCCGCGTAATCGGGCCGCAGCTTCACGATCCTGGTGTACAGGTCAACCGCATCCTCCCAGTGCTCGGCCTGGCGGGCTGCGGTTGCCTCCTTCACCAGCTGGTCGAACTGCGACGAAGACGTGCGTGGTCCGGTTTTACCCGCTTTCGCGGCCGGTGCTGTGTTCTGAGGGGGGACCTTTGCCGGCTGCGCCCACGCCGGTGAAGCCAGCACCGCTGCGAGCCCCCACGCGGCCGCCGAACGCCGCCACCGGCAGCGGCTTGTTGTCACCGACGTGATCCTTCCTGAACGTTCTTCCCGGCCTGCTTCGCCTGGATCTCACGGTTCAGCCGATCGATGGTCTCGCGCTCCCGGGTTGCGTCCTCTTTGCGGTTGAGACGGTTGTAGGCCGTGGCGAGCTGCACGTGAGCATCGAGGCTGTCGGGCGAGTCCTTCACAATCGCTTCGAGCATCTTCGCGGCTTCCTCGACCGCTCCGGTCTGCAGCTTGATGCTCGCAACGAGCTTGCGTGCCGACAGATCGCCCGGGTGAATCGCCAGCGCGCGATTCAAATAAAGGAGGGCGTCGTCGAAGTCCTGATTGGTTCGGCGCATGCTGCCTACCATCAGGTTCGCTTCGAAGTCGTTGATGTTGACCGACAACTCCTGGCGGAAGGCCTTTTCGGCGGCCGGCTGGTCACCCAACCCCAGCAATGCACGGCCGTGGGCGGAGTTAGCGGTGGGCAGCCTCGAGTTGAGCTGCAGCGCGCGCTCGAGCTCTGATTTCGCAGACGCGTAGTCGAAGCCATTCAGGTAGGCGACACCCATCAGGAGGTGAGCCTCTGCGGAATCGCCAGCTTTGAAAATCTGGTCGATGTAGATCTGCCCCTGTTTCTCGTCGTTGGTCTGGAGCAGCGCCGTGCCGAGGACGTAGGCGAACGCAAGATCCCCCCCGAACATCGCCTCGCGCGGCTTCAGGAGAGCCACGGCCTCCTGCGGGCGGCCCGTCTGCAGATAACAGTCGGCCAGGATCAGGTACGCGTTCTTCGTCTCGGGAGCCGCCGCGAGGACAGTCTTCAGCGGGCCTACTGCTTCGTTCGGGCGAGCGGACTTGTAGTAGGCGAGCGCGAGGTTCATCCGCACCGTCGCGTTGCCGGGGTCGACCTCCAGTGCGGTCTTATACTGAGCGATCGCGTCCTCGAACTGGCCGAGATGGACGTAAGCCGCGCCCAGGTTCGACAGCGCGTCCACGCCCTTCGGATCGATCGTCAGGGCCGCTTTGTAGGTTTCAATTGCGCCGACGTAGTCGCCGGCTTTCTGCATCTCGAGCGCGCGCGAGAACGTCCGCTCGAAGGCGCCAGCGTCCGGCGGCGACTGGGCAACCAGGGGCTGCGCCGTCAGCAGAGCAAGGAGCAACACACAGGTTATACGGGGCATGGAAGCCGCTGCGTCATGAGGTCGATACGCAGGAAAGGCGATTATAGCAACAGGATCGTCGCCCCAAAACAAACGCGGGAGAGAGTACGCTGCTCTCTCCCGCGCCGCGAGAAACGGATGGGGTTGCCGTTCTAGAAGTAGTACTTGAAGACGAACTCGATCACGCGGTGACCGCGCAACAGGTTGATCTTTCCGAAGTTGTCTTTCGTCTGCTGCGTGTACTGAAAGCCCTTGGTCGGGTCACACACCAGCGGAGTGTTTCCGCGCCCGTCCGGAGCGTTCGCGCTCACGTTGCACACCGTGTCGAGCGTGAGATTGATGTCTCCGCCGATGTTCGTATTCGCGTACGCCATATTGAAGATGTTGAAGAACCCGGTCCGGAACTGGAGCTTCTGGTCGCCGTGGATCGCGAAGTTCTTGAAGATCGTCAGATCGTGGTTCATGCGTGTCGGGGTCCGGATGTTGTACTGTGACACGAGCGGGCCATTGGTCCCGAAGTCCGGCACCTTGATGCAGTTGAGATCGAGCAGTTTCTCGCCGACCCCGGTGTTGCCCGTTGACGGGTCGCACGTAAAAACCGGTGCCAGGCCGTTGCCGGCGGTGTTCGACGGCCCGACGACGTCGGCCGTGCCGAAGTAGGCGGCCGAAATTTCGGGCTTCGACGCGTCACCGGAGAAAGTCGGCCTGATTGGAATGCCGCTCGCCACACTCGAGATTCCCGAGAGCTGCCAGCCGTTGAGGACACCTCGCGTGAAGGGGTTGCTGAACGAGCCGCGTGCGCCATCCGGCAGGAACGCGTTCCATGAGACGTTCAGGATGTGCGTCCGATCGGTGTTGAGCACGCCATAGGTGCGGCTCGGGTCGTATGGGTCGATCGTCGAGTACTCGCCCCCGAGCGTTCCCCTTCCCTTCCCGTAGGTATAAGCGACGAAGTACTGGAAGCGCCTTCCTGTCTGCCGGCTCAGCGTCAGCTGCATCGAGTCGAAATTGCTCACGCCTCTGTAATCGTAGAGCGTGATGCCGGCCAGTGCGTTGTATGGCCTGAAGGACGCCAGGTTGTCGCCGTTGTGCGCGACTGCCACACGGTTTATGGGCACCGTTAAATCGACACCGTTGTATGTGCCCTGGGACAGCGCGCCATACGGCATCACGTTGCCGTTACTTCTGCTCACCAGAGTCCGGCCGCGCGTGCCGACGTAGGCCACCTCGACCACCTGGTTCCAGGGGACCCGCCGTGCGAAGGACGTGCTGAAGCTGTGCGTGCTGGGCCACTCGAACGAACCCGGCGTCGGCGTGTTGATCGCGATGCTGCCGAGACGGTCGGCCATCGATATCAGGTGTGCCGTGTCGTAGGTCAGCCCGAGGCCGTTCCCCACCGAGGCGCTGTTCCCCTGGGTAGCCGTAACGGCATAAGCGTTCGGCGGCAGGCGCAGTGAATTGTCGTACTCGACGTTGCCCATGTTCCGGTTGAAGAACATCCCATACCCGCCACGCAGGACATTCCTGCCTTCGCCGTCGATGTCCCACGCCGCGTTCACGCGAGGAAGCGCAAACGCGGGTCGATTGGGCAGCACCCCCGCGGGCGCACAGCCGTTGTACACGTAGCACACGCCGTTCAGGACCTTGTAGGTGCCGGGGTCGAGGAAGGAGCCGGCGTTCGATTTGTACAACGACGGCGTGAAGTAGCCGCCCTCCTTGTTCAGCTCCTCGTTGTTGGTCCACTTGCCGAAGCGGACGCCGTATTCGAGCGTGAAGTTCGGCCTGAGCTTCCAGCTGTCCTGCGCGAAGGCGTCGAGGTCCCAGTACCGGAACTCGCCGTACGGCATGCCCGGGAGGGGGTTGCCCTTGATCGCCGTTCCCTGATCGAGCTGGTTAATGCGCCCCACGAGCATGTCGGCTGCCGAGTTCCCTGTGCCCGCGCTGTTGCCCGAATCGAACTGGAGCTGGCCCGACTCGTTGTTCTGGAAGTCCTGCTGTTTCTGTCCGCGCTCGACGGTGATGCCGAACTTCATACCGTGAGGGCCGACGAGCTTGGTCAGCTTGTCTTGAAACTGCAGCGAGTCGTTGTGGGCGTACACGTTCGGCGCGGCGGACCAGAGGTTGCCCACCTGGCCGCTCCCGCCCCACCCGTGCAGCAGTTGCGTCGGCAGCTCGGGACCTGTCGGATAGGGGAACTGGATGCCATTGAAGCTCACGCCGCCAGCGCCTTGCGCCACCTTGCTCGGATCCTTCCAGGAGTTATCGAGCGTGAGCCGGGTGTAACTGACCACCGCTTCGTTGGTCATCGTCGGGCTCAGCACCGACACGAGGTTGGTGTTGTACGACCGGCCGAGCTCCTTGTCGACGTTCGGAGTCGGCAGGGCGACATCCGACGGCGCCCACCAGGTGCCGCGCGGCGATTCCTGGGTGGCCGGATCGCGCGAGACGCGCACGTAGGCCCTGGTGCTATTGCTGATGTTCCAATCGAGGCGCAGCTTCATCTCTTCGCGGTTCTGCGGTTCGAGTGAGTGGTACACGTAGTTGTACAGATTCTTCGGATCGACGTAGTTCGCATCCGGATACAGGCTCGCCAGGTATTTGCCGAGCGTCGACATATATGGCCGCATGTCGTTGTTCGGTGCCGGCTCACCCGCACCCGGGAAGCCCAACGGAATCCGCAGCTGCGCAATACTGTTCAGGTTCGACCCGCGGTTGGCGAGCAGCTCGCTGAAGTCGCCGTTCTTCATTGCCGGGCTGAAGGTGCGGGTGAAGCGGGAGCCCGAGTCCACCTGCTGCCGCTGCCACTCATAGCCTAAGAAGAAGAACAGCCTGTCTTTGTTCTTGGTGTAGCTGTCGCCGAAGGAGATGGGACCGCCGACGTTGAAGCCCGGATACTTGAACGACGCGTTAGGCTTGGCGACGCCCGCAATCGAGTTCGACCGGTCGTTTGCGGCGAACTTGTTGTCGCGGATGTAGTCGTAGGCTTCACCGTGGAACCGCGACGAACCCGACTTGGTCACGCCGCTCACGTTCATGGCGCCGCTGCCGTACTCGGCGGCGAAATTTGAGCTCTGGACCTTGACCTCCGAGATCATGTCGTTGTTCAACGACACCATCATGCCGCAGTTGCAGCCGACGTCGAGGAGGTTCGACCCGTCGAGTTGCGCAGTGTTGGTTGAGGAGCGGATCCCGTTGACCGTGTAGTTCTGAACATCCTTCGCCGCTCCCGTGTTCGAGCCGATGTCGAAGTCAGCGACGACGCCAGGCAGGATGCGCAACAGTTCGAGCGCGCTGCGGCCCATGATCGACAGGTTATCGATCTGCTTCGCGTTCAGCACGCCTTCGCGCGCGCCCGTTTCCGTCTGGATGACTTCCTGCTGTGCCGTGACGGTGACGGTTTCGCTCTGCTGTCCGACATCGAGCTTGACGTCGATGCCGCGCGAGTCGTTGGGACTGAGTGGCACGTTCTTCTGCTCGTACGTCTTGAACCCGCTGAGTTCAACTTTCAAGTTGTAGGTGCCGGGAAAGACGCCGGCGATGAGGTATTGACCACGGTCGTCACTCGTCACCGTGGTCGCCGCCTTCGTGCCTACGTTCGTCAGCGTTACGCTCGCACCGGGGAGAACGCCGCCGCTCGTGTCCTGGATGGTGCCACGGACCATCGCGGTCGTCGACCCTTGGCCTCGCGCTGCTGTTGGCCACAGCAGCAGAGTGCAAACCATGGCGGCGGTCCAGATGCTCGTACCGCTCGCGCGCGTTGCGCATGCTCGCAACATGGCTCTCCTTTGATGGCCATTGACGGCCGTCATCCTCACACCCGGCAACCCAAGTCTTGCCATTTGCTCTACTCCGCCTACCCCGTCCATGCCGTTACGCACAGACGACCACCGCTAACCGCCGCAGTAGTGGGTAAAGACTAGGCGGATGGGTTGCGGGACGGAAGTGGCTGAAGAGGTGTGGGGGAGTATGACGAAAGATATATCTGGGTCTCAGTACCGGGGCTCGTGGTCCGTGCGGGATGGGTATCGAGGACCCAGAATTGAACCCGATCTGGCCCGGATCCAGGATCGCGGTAGCGACGAAACGAACTTAAAGCTGGACGATCCCGCGCTGCAGCGCCACCGTGACCGCCTCCGTCCGATCGACGACGGCGAGCTTCCCCAGGATGCTGCTGACGTGAAGTTTGACGGTGCCCTCCGTGATGTCGAGACTGGAGGCGATCTCGCGGTTGCGTTTCCCGCCAACGAGCAGTCGAAGCACGTCGAGCTCGCGCGATGACAGCCGTGATCGCGACATGCCTTCGGCGAGGAGTGCCGCCACTTCAGGCGTGATGTGCCGGCGGCCGCTCGCCGCCTTGCGAATGGCCTGCGTGAGTTCCTCGCGCTGTACGGATTTCGAGAGGAAGCCCATCGCGCCCCCCTGAAGCGCCTGATAAATCTCTTCGTCGCAGGCGTAGGTGGAAAGAACAAGCACCCGCGCGCCGGGAAACTCCGCGCGAATCTTCTGCGTCGTCTCCGCTCCCGACATGCCCGGGAGCCGCTGATCGATCAAGGTGACATCCGGATTGTGAATGCGGAACAGCGCGAGCGCCTGCTCGCCGGTAGCAGCTTCGGCACAGACCGTCATGTCCGGCTCGAGCGCGATGATGCTCGCCAGGCCCATGCGGACAAGGTAGTGATCGTCGACGAGCATGACTTTCATTTTGTTGGTCATATTTCGCTCAATCGCACCCGGGCTATGGGCTGTTCTTCGATCTGAGCCGGAATCGTTACGGCGAGCCGCGTCCCCGCGCCCGCGGTGCTGTCGATGTCCAGCACTCCACCAAGTTTGTCGACCCGTTCTCGAATGCCCTGCAGACCGAAGTGTGCGCCGCCGGTGGCACGCTCGGCCCATTCGAGTCCCTGCCCGTTATCGGTGACCACCAGCCTGACCGCATCGAGACCGAACGCGAGCTCGATGTCGATGCGCGTGGCCCGGCCGTGTTTGAGCGCATTGGTTAGCGCCTCGAGTCCGATGCGGAGCAGATGGTGCTCTTTCGCAGCGTCGAGACGGTGACTTGCGCCGGTGACCCGCACCTGCGCCTGCGCTGACGTGTTGAGCGTCATCTGGCGTGCGAGCGTTTCAAGCGCCTCGGCGAGATCGCTTCGCTCGAGCGCCTGCGCTCGCAAGTCCATGACCGATCGCCGGGTCTCTTCGAGGCTGTAGCGAAGCATCTGCCGGGCAACATCCAGCGATTGGCGCGCTGCCTCCGGAGCGCTTTCAAACGACCCGTCCACCGCTTCGAGCTGTAGCGCGATGCCGGCCAGCCCCTGCTCGACGGTGTCGTGAAGTTCACGCGCGACGCGCGAGCGCTCGCTCAACACCGCCTGATATTCGAGCTTCTTGCGCCGCGTCAGCGCCCGGGTCCTCCACGCACCCAGTCCCGCGGCCAGCGCAAGCATGGTGACCATCACGACCGAGTGGCGCAGCGTCCACCACGGTGCGGCTGCGAGAACGCTGACGTCTTGCTGCGTCCGGAGAAACAAACGGAACGAGGGCGGCGGACCGCCTTGGTACGAATACACACCGGTAACCAGCAGCACGCTGCCAGGCCGGATATCGCCGATTGGAATGTCGTTCTGGGTGAGGTCGAGCCCGGCGTCGAAGACGGTATCGCCGACCCGCAACACGAGCACACGTTCGGCGGAATTCGCGAGCACGCTGAGCAGCTGCGCATTCATCCGTACCAATGCCGCATCGTGATCGGGCGTGAGCACGTTGGCGGACGTGATCGTCTGCGGTGACGGTTCGTTTCCATGCCCGACCACGCGAAAGACTGCGTTGCGCAGCAGAGGCTTTCCCGGAGTGACCGCCGGGAACCCGGCTGCTTCAACAATGTCGCCCGGCCGCACCTCGGGAGTCGATGCGGTCTCGACCCGGACATCCCCCGTCTCACTCTTCAAGTACAGGATGTTCACCACGTATTGGAACGTCGCCTGAGTGGTGAAATCAGGCATGGCGACTGGGTGACCCGATACCGCCGCCGTGACAACGCCGCGCACACGGATTCGGCGATTCACCTCACCAGACGGAGAGTAGTTATAAATCTTCTGGATGGATCGCTCGGGGAGCGAGAAGGGATCGGGCGCTGGCTCGAGCACGACGACGTCGCGAATGCGGCCGGCAAACAGCGAGACGCCGCGAAGCTGTCCGGTGTTTCCGAAGATCGTCCCGATGTTCCCGCGCAGCTTGACCCGCGCATCGATGAATCGCGACAAATCGGCAGGCGACGAATCCCAGAACGCGGCGCGAACCAGGCCGTCCTCGATCGCAACCTCGGCATACATCACTCGCGAGCGCTCGGTGCCCGCCGGCCAGGCCTTCTGGATGACCCCCTCGACCTCCACGTAGTCGCAGTCGTAGCGCCCCGTCAGCATCTGCGAGAACGCAATGCTCTTAGCCATCGGCATCGGAGCGCGGCCGATTCTCCGGATCCGCGTCGGCCTCACATCGGGGGCGAATCCTCCATGCATCGTGTGCCCCTCGATCTCGACCAGATCGCCCGCCTTTAGCGTCTTCCAGTCACCCACTGCGTTGATCTGATCGGCCTCTGGGGGCTGGACGAATTGGCCCAGTGTCCCATCGTGAACGACGAGAGTGGTGACGAGGTTTTCGTCAAAGTGGGTCACAGTCGCCCGGATATGGACGGGATAGCCTCGTTCGCCGTCGGCCTGCGAGAGGGCGCGAATGTCCTGGATCCGCGTTAGCAGCGGAAGGGGGGCGACAGGCCGCTCCTGCGCCGATACTCCGGCGGCGATGGCGACGAGCGTCGCCGTGATCGCGGTCACTCTGGCCAGCTGAGGTAGCACAGCGGCCGAAATACTACCGCCCCTCGTAGCCGGCGTCCAGTGGCGGTGTCAATGCCCTATTCCTATTATTGACCGCCCAAATGGGCCGACCTACGCTTGCCCGAGCCGGGAAACTCTCCCACCGAGAGAGTCAAATAAATGGAAACTCACGAGGGCGTCGGCGCATGGCGCATGCCCCTCCTTCTATTGATCTACGTACTGAACACGATCTATCTCGCCACTTCGGCGAGCCCGACTCTCTTCTACTTCACGAACGTCGTCTTCCACATCGTCGGCGGCATGGCGCTGGCGATTGCGTGGATGTGGAAATTCAGGTCGACGTCAGGGCGAGCGCCCGCAACCACGTTTTGGCTGCTGAGACTCAAGACCGCCCTCTACATCGTTCTTGCCGTCGGCATCGCGTTCGGCATCCTTATTACTGTGGTTGGGGCGGCGGGGCGTTGGCGATGGTTGTTGCCGGTTCACATCGCGCTGACGGTTGCGGGCGGTGTGCCGTTGGCGATCGCTGGCGCCGCGTCCATTCTGCGTCGGGGTGCGCCGGGAGAGCGCGCCCCCGTTGCCATTGCATGTGCAATTGCGATCATCGCCGCGATCGCGGCGCCCGTGGCGGTGACGATGTCGGCTTCGCGCGCGAAGATCAGCAACGTCATCCGCAATCCATCCCTGGTGCCGACGACGATGGATCAAGAGGGACGAGGGCCGTCGAGCCCGTTCTTCCCGTCGTCGGGCGACACCAACGTTCACCGGACGATTCCAGCGAACTTCTTCATGACCAGCGCCAGCTGCGGGCGTTGCCACGCAGATATCTACGAGCAGTGGAAATCCTCAACCCATCACTTCTCGTCGTTCAACAACCAGTGGTATCGGAAGTCGATCGAGTACATGCAGGACACCGTCGGCACGAAGCCGTCGAAGTGGTGCGCCGGCTGCCACGACCATGCGGTGTTCTTCAACGGGCGCTTCGATCGTCCGATCAAGGAACAAATCGACACGCCGGAGGCGCAAGCGGGGCTCGCGTGTACTTCGTGCCACTCGATCACGCACGTACGCAGCACGATGGGCCAGGGAGATTTCGAGATCGAATACCCGCCGCTGCACGATCTGGCCGCCAGCGACCACCCGCTCTTGCGCTTCGTGCACGATCAGCTGACCTACATCGATCCCCAGCCACACCGAGACATCTTCCTCAAGCCGTTCCACCGCGAGCAGGCGCCAGAGTTCTGCTCGAGCTGCCACAAGGTTCACCTCGACGTGCCGGTGAACTCCTATCGCTGGTTCCGAGGCTTCAACGACTACGACAACTGGCAGGCATCCGGCGTATCGGGTGAGGGTGCGCGGTCGTTCTACTATCCGAAGAAGTCATCGAAGTGCACCGATTGCCACATGCCGCTGGTGGACTCGAACGATCCGGCCGCCAAGAACGGCAAAATATGGTCACATCGGTTCGCCGCCGCGAACACCGCGCTGCCGTTCGTGAACGGCGATACCACGCAGCTCAAAGCCGTCCAGGACTTCCTCCGCGATGGACAGATCTCGGTCGACATCTTTGGGATCGTCCGCGCGAGCGGGACGGAAGGCGCGGCTACCGGCGGATCGCAGACGTCCAGTGAGCCGCGCACTGCCAGCACGTTTGCTGTCGGTGAAGAGTCGATGAATTTCGGCGCCGCACAAAACTTCATCGCGCCGGCCGCCGAGGTGATCGCGCCCCTCGGTAAGGTCGACGCAACGGTGAGGCGCGGCGACTCCGTCCGGGTCGAAGTCGTCGTACGGACGCGAAAGGTCGGCCACTTCTTCCCGGGCGGCACGGTCGACGCCTTTGATGTGTGGGTGGAGCTTGAGGCGGTCGATGAGCATGGGCGCACGCTGCTCCACAGTGGTGAGGCAGCCGATGGCGGCAAGGGGCCTGTCGATCCTGGAGCGCATTTCTATCGCAGCCTACAGCTCGATGAACACGGCAACCCGATCAACAAACGAAATGCGTGGAGCACGCGTTCGGTCGCGTATGTGCGGCTGATACCTCCGGGCGCCGCCGACACCATTCATTACCGGTTACAAATCTCCGAGGACGCCGGCGACCGGATCTATCTCAAGGCGAAGGTGAACTACCGTAAGTTCGCCTGGTGGAACACGCAGTGGACATTTGCCGGCGTTCGCGACCCAGCCGATAAGAATCCGTCGGTGACCTCTTCCCACGATGATGGTAAATGGGTGTTTACCGGAGATACCTCGCATGTATCCGGATCAGTGAAAGCCATCCCTGACATTCCGACGACCGTGATGGCACAGAACGAGGCAACACTGCGGGTGCTGCCTCGAGGCGCTGCACTGGCAGCGACCGCACCGGTGATGGACCCGTCCGTTCGCGAACGCTGGAACGACTACGGCATCGGGCTCCTGCTCCAGGGAGACATCAAGAATGCGGAGGCTACATTCCTCAAAGTCACGAAGATGGAGCCGGGCTACGCCGATGGATGGGTCAATGTTGGCCGCGCGCGGGTGCAGGAAGGTAACATGACCGGGGCCGAGGACGTGCTTCGCCGCGCGCTACAGATCGATCCCGAGCTCGCCAAGACGCATTTCTTTCTGGCCACTGCGCTCAAGAGCCTGGGCCGCTACGACGAGGCGATTGAGCACTTGAAGCTTGCGAGCGCGAAGTATCCACGCGATCGCGTGGTGTTGAATCAGCTCGGCCGTGTGCTGTTTCTCAAGCGTCAATTCAAGGACGCGGTCGGGGCGTTCACGAACGTTCTCGCCATCGATCCCGAGGATCTGCAGGCGCACTACAACCTGATGCTCTGTTATCAGGGCCTCGGCGACACCACGTCGGCGGCCCGGGAGCGCGTGCTCTACGAGCGATTCAAGGCCGACGAAGCATCGCAGTCGATTACCGGGCCGTACCGCCAGCTCCATGCGGAGGACAATAACGAACGGCAGCAGATCCACGAGCACACAACCGCGGCAATTCGGCCGGCGACGAAGTACGCGCCGGCTCGAACCGGAGGAAATTAGTGATTGGTGAATCGGTGGATTGATGAATTGGTGGATTTGAATTCATGAATGGCGTGCGACGCGTCAGTTCGCGCGCCGAATTCACGATTCACCAACTCACTGATTCAGCAACTCACCAATTCACCAGTTCGCCACCCCACCAAACTGCATAGACATGTATCGACGCCTCGTTCTTTTCTCTGTTTTCTCTGTTGCGGCAAGCGGCCTCGTCATTGGAGCCGGGGCTGTGCCACCATCGGCAACCCTACCGCAGTTTGCCGACATCACCACAACCGCCGGCATTCATTTCAAGCACACCAGCGGCGCGTTTGGGAAAAAGTATCTGCCGGAAACGCTCGGCTCCGGCGTCGCGTTCCTCGACGCGGATGGTGATGGCTGGCAGGACATCCTGTTGGTCAACGGCCGGAACTGGCCGGGGCAGACCGGCGCCCCGACCTTTCCCGCGCTCTATCACAACAACGGCAATGGCACGTTCACTGACATTACCCGAAGCGCCGGACTTGCCGTGGAGATGTACGGCATGGGGGTGAGCGTCGGCGATTACGATAACGACGGGGATCCCGACGTCTACATCACGGCGCTCGGACCCAATCACCTGTTTCGCAACAACAACGGAAAATTCGAAGACGTCACCGCCCGCGCCGGGGTCGGCGATCCAGGATTCTCGACCGGCGCCGTCTGGTTCGACTACGACCGCGACGGCAAACTCGATCTGTTCGTCGGCAACTACGTCGAGTGGTCGCCGGACAAGGATCTGTACTGCACGCTCAATGGCAAGACCAAGTCGTACTGCACGCCAGAGTCGTACAAAGGACAGAGCCCGACGCTGTATCACAATCGCGGGGACGGCACGTTCGAGAACGTAACGCGTAAGGCCGGTGTCTACGATCCGGCAGCCAAAACACTCGGACTTGCGCTGCTCGATTACGACAACGACGGGTTGATCGACGTGTTCGCCGCCAACGACACGCAGCCGAACCGTTTGTATCGCAACAAAGGAGACGGCACATTTACTGACGTGGCGGTCATGGCTGGCGTGGCGTTCAATGAAGCCGGCGTGGCCCGCGCGGGAATGGGCGCCGACGCGGCAGACTATGACGGCTCGGGGCGACAAAGCCTCATCATTGGCAACTTTTCGAACGAGATGATGGCGCTCTACTCGAACGAGGGGAACGGCCTGTTCATTGACGAAGCGCCGACTTCCACGATCGGCAAGGCATCGCTTCTCCGACTGACGTTTTCCTGTTTCTTCTTTGATTTCGATCTCGACGGCCTGCCGGATATTTTCGCCGCCAATGGCCACGTCGCCGACGACATCAACACGGTGCAGCCGACGATTACCTATGCACAGCCGCCCCACCTGTTCCGGAATCTTGGCGGCAAGAAGTTCGAGGACATCAGCACACGCGTGGGGGCCGCGTTCGCAAAGCCCTTCGTGGCCCGCGGTGCCGCGTATGGCGACATCGACAACGATGGTGATCTCGATCTGGTGATCACCGCCAACAACGGCCCGGCGCGATTATTTCGCAACGAGGGCACGGGCAGTCATGCGCTTCGAGTCACGCTCGTTGGCTCGGCATCGAATCGTGACGCGATCGGCGCCAAGGTCCGCATCACCCGCGTGTCCGCCACTCCGGTGATGGAAATGGTCAAGACCGGGTCCAGCTATTTGTCGCAGAGCGAGCGGCCATTGACCTTCGGACTCGGGACGGCGACGAAGGTCAGCGGTATCGAAATCATCTGGCCGAACGGCAAGAAGGAGCAGCTTCCTGAAGTCGCCGCCGATCAGAGCCTCACAATCGTGGAGGGTAAGGGCATCGTAAAGTCGGTGCCCCTGGGGACGAAGCGATGAAATTCGCCATGGCCGTTGTCGTCGCGCTGATCATCCTGCAGGTGGCCGCTGGACGCACCGCGCAGACACGGGATGTCGAGGCCGCATACCGCGCGAACAACCGGGGAGTCGCGCTGCTCGAACAGTTCAACTACGACGGAGCGGCCGCAGCATTCCGTGAGGCACTGAAGACGGCACCCGATCTCGGCATCGCCAAGGTCAATCTCGCGATTGCGCTCTTTTATGCCAGCAAGAGCGCCGAAGCGGCCGATGCAGCGAAAGCGGCGGTGGCCGCCGTTCCGGAATCACCCACCAGCCACTACGTGGCCGGACTCATTGCCAAGGCCGACAACCGAATCGATGAAGCGGCGGCGGCCTTCGATCGCGTACTGCAGCTCGACCAGGCCGACCCGGGCGCCAAGATCCAGCTCGGCCAGATTCGAACCCAGGAACGCCGATTTGCCGACGCAATCACGCTCTTTCAGGATGCGCTGAACGCGGAACCTTACAACGTGACGGCCGCGTACAGTCTCGGCCTCGCATTGACGAGGGCGGGCCGTGCCGACGAAGGACGGCAGGCGATGCAGCGCTTCGACACGCTGCGCTCGAGTGCCTACGGCGTCACGTATGCGCAGACCTACCTGTCGCAGGGACGCTACGCGGAAGCGTTGACGTCCACGGGGAGCGAACCGGCGCTCGTGAACACCTCGACGCCCGCTGTCAGCTTCAGCGAGGCCGCCCCGGAGTTCCTGCCGACGCGAGCGAATTCAGCTTCCGCAATGCCCGGCGGCATCGCGCTCGTGGACATCGACGGCGATGGCAACCTCGACATCGTCGATGTTGAAAACGGTACCGTCCGCCTCCTTCGCAACGATGGCCGCGGTTTCACGGATCGTACCACGCCGTTGCGGCTCGATCGGGTCCACCTCGACGGATTATCGGGCGTCGTCGCGGGCGATTTCGACAACGACACTCACCCGGATCTGCTGCTGTTCGGGACCAGCGCAGTGATGCTGCTCCATCAGGCAGCAGATGGCGGATTCGACGATGTGACGGCAGCGGCGAAGCTGCCCAAACCGACTGAACCAGTGCTTACGGCGGCGTTTGTCGACGCGGATCACGATGGTGACCTCGACATCGCCACCGCCGGCGGGGCGCCGCACCTGCTCCGGAACAACGGCGATTCGACCTTTACCGACATTACCTCCGACGCGCGTCTGAACGGGCCGCTCAGCGGTCGGGCGGTCGCGATTGCGCCGACCGATTTCGACAATCGGCGGGATGTCGATCTGGTCATCGGAGGCGGCACCCGTGGCGCGCTGCTCTATCGGAACATGCGTGATGGAACGTTCCGCGACGCCAGTGACGATACCGGGTTGAAAGCTCAGGATGGAGTCCTCGTGCTGGCGATCGGCGACGTCAATAAGGACGGGTATCCGGATCTGTTCCTGGGTCGGAAGGGTCCAGGCGTGCTCGCGCTCAGCGATGGCAAAGGAAAATTCAAACTCGGGACGATCACCGGCGAGGCCGACGCAACTGTCGCCGCGCAGTTCATCGACTACGACAACGATGGTTTACTGGATCTGATCACGGTGTCCGAGCGAAGCGCGCGCATCTTCCGCAACGTCGGCGCCGACGGCTGGAAGGAGACCACTCAGACAGCCAAGCTCGGACCGTTCGTGCCATCCGCGAATGCCGCGTTTCAATCGTTGTCGGTGGGCGATCTCGATCGCGACGGCGACGACGATATCGTCGTGCGCCAGTCGGACGGCCGGTTGCGAGTCTGGACGAACCAGGGTGGGGAGCGCAATGCCTCCCTGCAGGTGAGACTGACAGGCCGGGTGAGTAACCGGAGCGGTCTCGGCGCCAAAGTGGACCTGCGTGCCGGCAGCCTCCGCCAGACGATCGAGACCGCAGCGAGCTCTCCGGCGGTATCACCGGCGGACATCATCTTCGGCCTCGGTTCGAGAACGGGCGCTGACGCGGTACGTGTGCTGTGGCCCTCAGGCATCGTCCAGGCCGAAACGCCAGCGCCAACCACGACGCGTGCCGCCGTGCTTCCGATCACCGAGCTCGATCGCAAGCCCTCGTCGTGTCCCTATCTGTTCAGCTGGAACGGCGCGCGCTTCGAGTTCGTGACCGACTTCATGGGTGGCGGCGAGATGGGCGACTGGGTTGCGCCCTCGATCTGGAACCAGCCGGATCCCGACGAGTACGTGCGCATCGGAGACGATCAGTTGAAGGCGCGAGATGGCCGTTACGAGCTGCGCATCACCAACGAGCTGGAAGAGGTGCTGTTCGTCGATCGGCTGCAACTCGTCGCCGTCGATCATCGGACGGACGCGGCAGTGTACCCGAACGAAGGACTGCGCCAACCGCCGGGGCAACCGTTCACGCTGATCTCAACGCGCCGCGCTCGGCCGCCGATTCATGCGGTCGACGAGCACGGCCACGACGTGCTCAATCGCATTGCGTCGCTCGATCGGCAGTACCCGGATGACTTCGGACTGCTGCCGATCCGAGGGTATGCGGCAGCACACTCGCTGACGCTCGATCTCGGCCCCACGACCGATCACCCCGTGCTCCTCCTGACGGGGTGGACCGACTATGCGTTCTCGAGCGACAACGTCGCCGCGTCGCAGGGCAAACTGGAAATGAAAGCGCCGTTTCTGCAGGTCAAGGACGCCGCGGGTCAGTGGCAGACAGTGATCGGCGACGTCGGCTTTCCTGTTGGACGTCCACAGACTGTCGTCGTCGACTTGACGGGAAAATTCCTGTCGTCGTCGAGGGAAGTGCGGATCGTCACGAACATGCGGATCTACTGGGATCAAATCCAGGTCGCGGACCGCGATGCGCTCGATGCGCCCAAGCTCACGCGCCTCGATGCGTCGACCGCTGATCTGCACTGGCGCGGCTTCTCACGCGAGACCACGCCCGACGGCCGCGAGCCGTTCCGTTACGACTACGAT
>JBPYFA010000587.1:0-25141 GCA_051986585.1 Vicinamibacterales bacterium
TTGCCGGAACAACGAAGATCGGGTCCGCGGCCAGCGCCCCGTACACCGCCACCTGGTCTGGAGCGGCAGCCGGAACCTATCCACTGACCGCTGTTGCAGTGGACAACGACGGTGCCAGCACGACCTCGGCAAGCGTCAGCATCCAGGTCACGGCAGCGGCGAATAAGCCGCCGACCGTTTCACTGACGGCGCCGGCCGCTGGCGCAACCTACACTGCGCCGGCCAGCGTGTCGCTGGCTGCCTCGGCGAGCGACACGGACGGCACCATCGCCAAAGTCGAGTTTTACAACGGGTCGACACTGTTGAACTCGGACACGACGGCGCCGTACGCATTCACGTGGTCGTCAGTGGCGGCAGGAAACTACGTCCTCAAGGCGATTGCGTACGATGACAAGGGCGCAACCGCTTCGTCGGCCACGGCCACCATCACCGTGGGTGCTATCACCAATCAGCCTCCCACCGTGTCGCTGACAGCTCCAACGAATGGCGCGACCTACACAGCGCCGGCAACGGTCACGCTGAGCGCCACGGCGATCGATGCCGACGGCACGATCTCGAAGGTTGAGTTCTATAACGGCAACACACTGCTCAACACCGATACGACGTCGCCGTACACCTATACGTGGTCGAATGTGGCCGCCGGGACCTATAGCGTCCGAGCGGTCGCGTATGACAGCGCCGGCGCGAGCGCCAATTCGACGACGGCGTCCATCTCCGTCGGATCGGGAACCGCCATTCCGACCCCCTGGACGGCGGCCGACATCGGCACCCCAGCGTTGAGTGGTAGTTCGTCGTACACCAACGGCGTGTTTTCGGTCGACGTCGGCGGCGTCGATATCTGGAACACGAGCGATGAGTTCCACTTCATCTACCAACCCATAGCAGGCGACGTAGAAATTGTCGCTCGGGTCGACTCACTGACCGTGGTCGATCCATACACGAACGCGGGCGTGATGATTCGCGGCTCGTTGGATCCTGCGTCGCTGCACGGGTATACGGCATTGACCGGGAGCAACGGTGTGTATTTCCGACGCCGGATCAACAACGCAGGGACTACCACCAGCATTCAGGTTGCTGGCGTCGTTGCCCCTACCTGGGTGCGACTGGTTCGACAGGGCTCGACCGTGACGAGTTACTGGTCGTCTGATGGCACCAGTTGGTCAGTCATTGGTTCTCAGACGCTCGCCTTGGGTTCGACGGCGTACGTCGGGCTTGCGGTGAGCAGCCACAACACCGCAACACGTACCAACGCAAAATTTTCCAATGTGCGTGTTGGGCCGCCGTCAACGAATCAGCCACCGACAGTGAGCCTGACGTCGCCGACAAACGGAGCGACCTTCACAGCGCCCGCAACGGTGACACTGAGTGCAACGGCCAGCGATGCTGATGGCACGATCTCGAAGGTCGAGTTCTACAACGGCACGACGTTGCTGAACACTGACACGACCTCGCCGTACAGCTTCTCCTGGTCGAGTGTCGCCGCCGGCAGCTACACGGTCAAGGCAATCGCCTACGACAACAGCGGTGCCAGTACATCGTCGGCCACGAGCACAATCACCGTGAACGGCGCGGCGAATCAGGCGCCGACGGCCAGCCTGACATCTCCGACGAATGGGTCGACGTTCACAGCGCCCGCAACCGTGACGCTGAGCGCGACGGCAACTGACTCCGACGGGACAATCTCGAAGGTCGAGTTCTACAACGGCACCACGTTGCTGAACACCGACACGACGTCGCCGTACAGCTTCTCCTGGTTGAATGTCGCCGCTGGCACCTATACGGTCAAGGCGATAGCGTACGACAATAGCGGCGCCAGCACGTCGACGACGACGAGCACGATCACCGTCAGCAGTACGACCACGACTCCGCCGACCGGCGTCTCATTTACCGCGTCGCCTGATCACGCGACGCTGGTGACGAGCTACGAGCTGAGGATTTTCGCGAGCGGCGCCGATCCGAACACCGCTACGCCGCTCAAGACATCGAATCTCGGCAAGCCAACGCCTGACGCGACCAACACGATTACGGTCGATCAGTCAGCGTTCTTCAGCGCTCTGGGGGTCGGCAATTACGTGGCTGCCGTCGCGGCAATTGGATCGGGAGGATCGTCGATCAGTACGGGGGTGACGTTCACGCGATAGCTGCAATTGCTGATTGCTGATGCAATCAGCATTCAGCAATCGCCAATCAGCATTTACACTGTCGCTTTATTCTCGTGTCACCAACATTGCCCGGAAATACTCGCGATTCATCCGGGCGATGTTGGTGATCGAGATCTCCTTCGGGCAGACCGCCTCGCACTCGCCTTCATTGGAGCAACTGCCGAATCCTTCGGCATCGTGCCGCTCCACCATCTTGACCACGCGTGAGTATCGCTCTACCTCTCCTTGCGGCAGCAGCGACAAGTGGCTGACTTTCGCGGACGTGAACAGCGCGGCTGACGCGTTCTTGCAGGCCGCGACGCACGCCCCGCAGGCGATGCAGGCGGCTGAATCCATGGCGCTGTCGGCAAGCCGTTTGGGAATCAGAATCGCGTTGGCATCTTGCGCGCCGCCGACGTTGATCGACGTGTAGCCGCCCGCCTGAATAATTCGATCGAACGCGCTCCGATCGACGACGAGATCTTTGACGATCGGAAAGGCTTTCGCCCGCCATGGCTCGAGCGTGAGGGTGTCGCCATCCTTGAACCGTCGCATGTGCAGCTGGCATACGGTCGTGCCCGGGTCCGGCCCGTGCGGAATGCCATCGACCAGGAATCCGCAGGTCCCGCAGATCCCTTCGCGGCAATCGGAGTCGAACGCGACCGGATCCTCTCCTTTGACGATCAACGCTTCGTTGACAACATCGAGCATCTCGAGGAAAGACATGTCCGGCGAGACGTCGTTGGCGACGTAGTCAACGAAACGGCCCGGTTGATTGGCGCCTGGCTGACGCCAGATCTTGAGGTTAATTCGCATGCTGTTGCTGGTTGAGTTTCCAGTTCCCAGTCTCCAGTTCGCAGTTCCCAGTCTCCAGTTCCCAGTCTCCAGTTCCCAGTTTTCAGTCTCGAGTTCCCAGTTCCCAGTTCCCAGTTCCCAGTTTCCAGTTTCCACTAACGTCTTAATGACGATAACTGGAAACTGGCAACTGGCGACTCTACTTGTAACTCCTCTGTGTCGGCTTCACATATTCGAACGTCAGGTGCTCCTTGTGCAGCACCTCGGGCTTGCCCACGCCTTGAAATTCCCAGGCCGCCACGTACGAGAAATGCTCGTCGTCTCGCTGTGCCTCGCCATCGGGGGTCTGGCTCTCTTCACGGAAGTGGCCGCCGCACGACTCGGTACGGTGCAGCGCGTCAGTGGCGAGAAGTTCCGCGAACTCCAGGTAGTCGGCGACGCGGCCGGCGTATTCGAGGTTTTTGTTCAGCGTGCTGTGCGGTCCGGGGACCGAAACGTTCTGCCAGAACTCTTCTCGCAGTTGGGGAATACGCGCGAGCGCCTTCCGCACGCCGGCGGCGTTACGAGCCATGCCCACGTCGTCCCACAGCACGGCACCCAGTTCGCGGTGCAGCTGGCGAGGGGTCTTGGAACCTTTGACCGACAGCAGCCGATCGATGTTTGCGCGCACGCAGGCCTCGGCCTCCCGGAACGCATCGTGATCGGTTGTGACCGGTGGCAGGAGCGTGCTGCCCAAGTAATTCGCCAGCGTGTACGGGATCACGAAGTAGCCGTCTGCGAGTCCTTGCATCAATGCGCTGGCCCCAAGGCGATTGGCGCCGTGGTCGGAAAAATTGGCCTCGCCGAGCACGTGAAGACCTGGAACAGTGCTCATGAGGTTGTAGTCGACCCACAGCCCGCCCATCGTGTAGTGAATGGCCGGGTAGATTCGCATCGGGACTTTGTACGGATCCTCGTCGGTAATCTTCGTATACATGTCGAAGAGGTTGCCGTATCTCCCGCGGATCACCTCCACGCCGAGGCGTTTGATCGCATCGGCGAAATCGAGATAGACCGCGAGGCCACTCTCTCCAACGCCCCGGCCATCGTCGCACACCGCCTTGGCGTTTCGTGACGCGACGTCGCGTGGTACGAGATTGCCAAAGCTCGGGTAGCGGCGCTCGAGATAGTAGTCGCGCTCGGCTTCCGGAATCTGCTCGGGCGGCCGAGTGTCACCTTGTTGTTTGGGCACCCAGACACGCCCATCGTTGCGCAGGCTTTCGCTCATCAGCGTCAGCTTCGACTGGTGGGTGCCAGAAACCGGAATGCACGTCGGATGGATCTGCGTGTAGCACGGGTTGGCGAAGAACGCACCCCGCTTGTGAGCGCGCCACGCGGCGGTCACATTCGAGTTCACCGCATTGGTCGAGAGATAGTACGCCGTGCCGTAGCCGCCGGTGCACAGCAGCACGGCATGTCCGGCGTACCGTTCAATCGCCCCGGTGATCAGGTTGCGGACGATGATGCCGCGGGCCTGATTGTTGATCGTCACCAGGTCGAGCATCTCGCGGTTCGCAAACGCCTTGACCGTCTTGTTCTCGACCTGCCGCATCATTGACTGATAGGCGCCAAGCAGCAGCTGCTGTCCGGTCTGGCCGCGAGCATAGAAGGTGCGGGACACTTGCGCCCCGCCAAACGATCGATTGTCGAGCAGTCCGCCGTATTCACGCGCGAACGGCACTCCCTGCGCGACACATTGATCGATGATGTTCACGCTCAGCTGCGCGAGACGATAGACGTTGGCTTCACGCGATCGGTAGTCCCCACCCTTGACGGTGTCGTAGAACAGCCGGTGAATGCTGTCGCCGTCGTTCTGGTAGTTCTTGGCGGCGTTGATCCCCCCCTGAGCGGCGATGCTGTGTGCGCGCCGTGGGCTGTCCTGAATACAGAAGCTGAGGACGTTGTAGCCCAGCTCGCCGAGCGATGAAGCAGCCGACGCGCCGGCGAGGCCGGTGCCGACGACGATGATCGTGTATTTGCGACGGTTGGCAGGATTCACGAGCCGTGATTCGAAGCGGTGACGATCCCACTTCTCCGCCAGCGGTCCGCCGGGGACTTTGCTGTCGAGCGTTCTACCCAGGCGCTCGTTCAGTGCGTCAAGTAAACCCACACCGGAATGCATGCGAGGCCTCCGCCGATGATGACGGCGAACACGATTCCCCAGGTCGTCAGCCGCCGCGTGTAGAGTGGATGATCGATGCCCAACGATTGCAGGCTGCTGGCGATGCCGTGGCGCAGATGCAATCCGACGATCAGGGTCGCCACGAAATAGACCGCCACCCAGAGAGGATGGCTGAAGACTTCGAACTCGGTGCGTGCGAGATCGCGGATTGGACTGGCACTGACGGTCTGATACCAGGCCCCGTATTTGAACTGCTTGACGTGCACGAGCACGAAGAGCACGATGACCACCCCTGACCAGATCATCGTCGACGACGCCACGCTCTTGCGGCTCGTATGTCCCGCGTATTTCTTCAGGCGATAGCCGATCGGCCGCGCCGCGCGGTTTGCCGCGTAGTTGGTGATCGCCTTGTAAATGTGCAACAGAAAGATGGCGAGCAACCCGACTTCAACGGGGACGATCAGGGGATTGGAAATCAGCCGATGCGAGTACTCGTTGAAGATGTCGGGACCGGCGAAGATCAGCGCGTTGCCAATCAGGTGAAGAATCAGATAGGCGAACAGCGCCAGACCGGTCAGACCCATGAGTAATTTGGTTCCGACCGATGAGGAAAACGCACGCCGGAAGGTCGACATCACCGAGGCTCCAAGATCCGATCGATTGTACTTGCTCGCAGAATTCGCGCGCAAGACGACACGCTCACGACGGCTTGATTGATTCGGGCGGCCCGGCACATGATTAGAGGATTGCGCCGACGGCAATGCGGCGCGCAGGGGGCCGGCAATCGATTCATGAAAATCCACGAGTATCAAGCGAAGGCTATCCTGGCGCGCTACGGCGTGCCCGTGCCGCAGGGGGAAGTGGTGTTTGCCTCAGCCGATGCCGGCGTTGTTGCCAAACAGCTGGGTGGCGGCATCGTCGTCGTCAAGGCACAGATACATGCCGGCGGCCGTGGCAAGGGCGGCGGCGTCAAGGTCGTCAAGGGCCCCGACGAAGCAGTCAGGGCGGCAGCCGACATGATCGGCATGCGTCTGGTGACGTACCAGACCGGGCCGTCTGGTCAGCTCGTGCAGCGCGTGCTCGTTGAACAGGGCCTGAAGATCAAGCGCGAGCTCTATCTGGGGATGGTCATCGATCGTTCGACCGAACGTCCGGTGCTGATGGTGAGTCCGGACGGCGGGGTCGAGATTGAGAAAGTGGCGGAGGAAACACCAGAGCGGATTTTCAAGGAATACATCGATCCCGGCATCGGACTGGCAGGTTATCAGACTCGCAAGCTGGCGTTCGCGCTCGGTCTCGAAGGCAATCAGGTGTCGCAGGCCGGGAAGTTGATGACCGCACTCTACGAGGCATTCAAGAGCACGGACGCCTCGCTGATCGAAATCAATCCGCTGATCGTGACCGAAGACGGTTCGCTCCTCGCGCTCGACGCGAAGATGAACTTCGACGACAACGCGCTGTATCGCCATCCGGATATCAAGGAGCTGCGTGACATCAGCGAGGAAGAGCCTCTCGAGGTCGAAGCATCCAAGTTCTCGCTCAACTACATCAAGCTCGATGGAACGATCGGCTGCATGGTCAACGGCGCCGGGCTGGCGATGGCCACGATGGACATCATCAAGCTTGCCGGCGGGGAACCCGCAAATTTCCTCGACGTCGGCGGTGGCGCCAATGCAGAACAAATCAAGAACGCGTTCCGGATTCTGATGTCTGACGCCCACGTGAAAGCCGTGCTGATTAACATCTTCGGCGGCATCCTGCGGTGCGATGTGCTGGCACAAGGCGTCATTGCCGCCGTCACGGATCTCGGCGTGCGAGTCCCGATCGTCATCCGCATGGAAGGTACCAACGTGGAACAGGGCAAGCAGATGCTTCGAGACAGTGCGCTGAACTTCACGACCGCCGACACCATGTCCGAAGCCGCCGAGCGCGTCGTCGCGCTCGCCAGATAAGCCATGGCCGTACTCATCGACAAAGACACGCGGCTCATCGTTCAGGGCATCACCGGCAGGGAAGGAACTTTTCACGCCAAGCAGGCTGCTGCCTACGGAACGAACGTCGTCGGTGGGGTGACGCCGGGCAAGGGCGGCACGACCCACGAAGGCTGGCCGGTATTCAACACAGTGGCAGATGCGGTGAGCAAGACCGGCGCAAACGCGTCGGTCATTTTTGTGCCGCCGCCGTTTGCCGCAGATGCCATTCTCGAAGCGGTGGATGCGCGCTTGCCGCTCGCGGTGTGCATCACGGAAGGCATTCCTACGTTGGACATGATGCGCGCGCTTACCGTCGTGCGCGGTTCGAGCACGCGGCTCATCGGTCCGAACTGTCCGGGCCTCATCACCGCCGGTCAGGCCAAGGCAGGCATTATCCCGGGGCACATCTGTAAAGAAGGACGTGTCGGCATCGTGTCGAAGAGCGGCACGCTGACCTACGAGGCAATCCACCAGCTGACCAAGCTCGGCCTTGGACAAACCACCTGCATTGGCATCGGCGGCGACCCGTTGATTGGAACGAGCTTCATTGATGCGTTGACGCTCTTTGCCTCCGACCCGGCCACTGAGGCGGTCGTCATGATCGGTGAAATCGGCGGCAATGCCGAGCAGGAAGCGGCGGCATTCATTGCCGCCACGTTCAAGAAGCCGGTCGTCGGCTTCATCGCGGGACAGACCGCGCCTCCGGGCCGGCGAATGGGCCATGCCGGTGCCATCATTTCCGGCGGCAAAGGGACGGCGGCGGAGAAGATGGCGGCGTTGTCGAAAGCCGGCGTCCATGTCGTCAAGAGTCCGGCGGACCTTGGCGCGGCCGTCAAGAGCGCGCTTAGGGCATGACACGACGGCCGTCTCGGCCATTCGGCTGCTTTGCTATAATTGATAGGTTCGCTATTCCTCTGATTTATCATTGCCGCGGAAGGATCCCTGAATGGCTCCGACTGACGTCGCGGCCCATGAGGGGGCCGCGCATCCGGTGAACCGCCGGATTATCAACGACTTCAGCATCCAGGTCGCCACCGTCAACGGCTCCGGTAGCCAGACGGCCAACCTTGTCCTCCTGCGCTCCATTTTTCAGATGGGCGTGCCGGTCTCGGGCAAGAACATGTTCCCCTCGAACATTGCGGGCTTGCCCACGTGGTACACCATTCGTGCCAACAAAGACGGCTACGTCGGCCGTAAGAAAGAAATCGATTTTCTGGTTGCGATGAACCCAGAGACGGCGAAGGAAGACGTCCTGTCGCTCGAGGCCGGAGCCGCCGTCCTCTACGACGAGCAGCTCAAGCTCGACACGGTCCGGAACGATCTCGTTTTCTACGCGGTTCCCTTCGACAAAATCGTGGCGCAGGTCTGCCACGATGCCAAGCTGCGCCGCCTCGTCAAGAACATGATCTACGACGGCGTGCTTTCAAAACTTCTGGACATTGACCTGGGCGAGATGGAGCACGCGCTCCGCCGCCAGCTGGGCAAGAAGACCAAGGCGATTGAACTCAATCTCGGTGCGCTCGAGGCAGGGTTCGCCTTCGCCGCCGATCATCTGGTCAAACGGGATCCGTACTCGGTCGAGCGCCTGAACAAGACGGCGGGGATGATTCTCGTCGAGGGAAATGCCGCAGCGGCAATGGGCTGCATGATGGCGGGCGTCACCGTCATCGCCTGGTATCCGATCACGCCGTCATCGTCTTTGCCCGAAACGCTGATCTCCTACATGAGGAAGTATCGCGTCGACAAGGAGACCGGGAAGGCGACGTTTGCGATCGTGCAGGCCGAAGACGAGATTGCGGCGATCGGGATGGTCGTCGGCGCCGGCTGGGCCGGCGCCCGCGCGATGACGTCGACATCGGGGCCCGGCATTTCGCTGATGGGGGAGTTCGCAGGGCTCGCGTACTATGCGGAAATTCCCGGCGTTGTGTTTGATATTCAGCGTGTCGGCCCTTCGACCGGCCTTCCCACCCGCACGGCGCAAGGCGACATTCTGAAAGTCGCGACGCTGTCGCACGGCGATACCAAACAAATCCTCCTGATCCCCGCGTCGGTCGAAGAGTGCTACACGATGTCGATGGCAGCCTTCGATCTGGCCGAACGGTTCCAGACGCTGGTCTTCGTGATGAGCGATCTGGATCTCGGAATGAACACGTGGATGTCGCATACGTTCGCGTACCCGGACGCGCCTCTCGATCGTGGCAAGGTGCTCGACGACGCCACATTGAAGCGGCTGGGCGAGTGGGGCCGGTACCGCGATGTCGATGGCGACGGCATTCCGTACCGAACGATTCCAGGCACCGGTGCTCCTGCGTATTTCACCCGAGGATCGGGACACAACGAAAAGGGTCAATACAGCGAACGTCCCGACGATTACGTCCACAACATGGAACGTCTCGCGCGGAAATTCGAAACGGCGCGCGACTACGTGCCGAAGCCAATTCTCGCCGGCGATCTGGATTCCGACATCGCGATCGTGGGGTACGGCAGCAGCCATTGGGCGATCGAAGAGAGTCGCGATCAACTCTTGAAGGAAGCAGGCGCGACGACAGCCTACATGCGTCTGCGCGCTTATCCGTTCACCGAAGAGCTCGAGGCCTTCATCGACCACCATAAGCGCATCTATGTGGTCGAACAAAACCGCGACGCCCAGATGTTGAGCCTGATGCGCCTGGCCCTCAGCGCCGAACGCGGCGCGAAGCTCAGGAAGGTGCTGCACTACAACGGGCTGCCGATCGATGCCCGTTCGATCACCGACGAAATCCTCGCGCAGGAAGGGATCTCGAGGTCGAAGGCCGCGGCGCCGGCGGCGCTCGTGGGGGATAAATAGCATTATGTCAGTTGCCATTCCGGACTCTCCGAAGAAGACCAACCGAATCGGCCTCGAGCACACGTTGTACCGCGGCGGCAAGACGACGCTGTGTGCTGGCTGCGGCCACAATGCCATCTCCGAGCGCATCATCGATGCCTTCTTCGAGATGGGCATCGATCCCAAACAGGTGATCAAGCTCTCCGGGATCGGCTGTTCCAGCAAGAGCCCCGCATACTTCCTCGGCTCCTCGCATGGCTTCAACAGCGTGCACGGTCGCATGCCATCGGTTGGCACCGGGGCCGTGCTGGCGAATCGCAAGCTGCTCGCAATCGGCGTCAGCGGCGACGGCGACACCGGGGCCATCGGCATCGGTCAGTTCGTGCACCTGATGCGCCGCAACGTGCCGCTGATTTACATCATCGAAGACAACGGCTGCTACGGCCTTACGAAAGGCCAGTTCTCGCCGACCGCCGACGTCGGGTCGAAGCTGAAGACGGGTGTGGTCAACGACCTCACGCCGATCGACACCTGTGCGCTGGCGATCGAGCTCGGTGCCTCATTCGTCGCGCGCTCGTTTTCCGGCGACAAGAAGCAGCTCTTATCCATCCTCAAGGCATCGCTCAGCCACCGCGGGACGGCGCTGATCGATGTGATCTCCCCGTGCGTCACTTTCAACGACCACGAAGGTTCGACCAAGAGCTACGCCTACGTGAAGGACCACGATGAGCCGGTCGGCGAAGTGAGCTTCGTGCCATTCTTCGAGGACATTGCCATCGAGTACGACGCCGGCACGACGAAAGAAGTGCAGATGCACGACGGCTCGCGGCTGTACCTCAAGAAAGTCGCAGAAGATTACGACCCGACCGACAAGCTGAACGCGGTTCGGATGATTCACGAGACGTCACGGCGCGGCGAGTTCGCGACCGGGATTCTGTACGTCGAGCCGGATAAACCGGATTTTCTCGATCTCCTGAACGTCGTCGACGAGCCGCTCGCGACGCTCCCGCTCGAGCGCGTCCGCCCCGGGCGAGAAGTCCTGAACGAGATCATGGATAGCCTGCGGTAGGATTGTCCACCGTCAGCACGGCGGCTACGCTGAAGAGCCAGGTGCGAATCCCATGCGAAATACGCTGAGTACGCTTGTCGCACTGATCCTTTTCGTGGGCGGAACCGTCGGAGCGCAGAGCAGGCGCCCACTCAACGCCGACGACCTGTACAACCTGAAAGAAGTTCGCGATCCGCAGCGGTCGCCAGATGGGAAGTGGGTAGCGTACACGGTCGCACGCGCAATCAAGCAAACCGACAAGAACGACAGCGACATCTGGATGGTGAGCTGGGACGGCCAGCAGCAGATCCAGGTGACATCCTCAGCCGAAGGGGAGTCGTCGCCTCGGTGGAGCCCGGACGGTAAGTACCTCGCCTTCCTGTCGTCGCGACAAGGTTCAAAAACCGCGCAGATCTGGTTGATGAACCGAGCCGGCGGAGAAGCCGTCAAGCTGACCGACATCAAGGGCGGCATTTCCGATTACGCGTGGTCGCCCGACAGCAAGCGCTTCGTGCTCGTCGTTCAGGATCCAGACCCGAGCGATCCCGACAAAGACGACGAGAAGAAGGATGGCGAACCGAAGACTCCCAAGCCGATTGTCATTAACCGGTATCACTTCAAGGCGGATGTCAGCGGCTACTTGCGCGGTGAGCGGACGCACCTACAGCTGTTCGACATCGCAGCGAAGAAGGCGGAGCGGCTCACGCCGGGCGCGTTTGACGAAGAGTCCCCTGCGTGGTCGCCGGACGGTACGCAGCTCGCGTTCATTCGACGTCACGGTGACGGCGACGTCGACAAAGCGCCGAACCACGACCTTTTCGTCATCGAGGCGCACGCCGGCGCAAAAGAAAAGCGACTGACAACCACCACCGCCGACGAGAGTGGCCGGCTGTCGTGGAGCCCGGACGGCCGCAGCATCGCCTATCTGCTGGGCGACGAACTGAAATACTCGGCCTACGACCAGAACCGGCTGGCGGTAATTCCTGCCGCTGGCGGTGAATACCATACGCTCACCGATTCGCTCGATCGTCCCGTTCGCTCGCCGCAGTGGATGGCAGACGGTTCGATTCTCTTCACGCTCGTCGACGATCGTTCCGAGTACGTCGCGCGAATCCATCCGGACACCGGAAAAGTCGACCGGCTAATCACCGGTCAGCGAGTGGTGAGCAGTTTTTCCGCTGGCGGCGACGGCGGTCTGGCGGTCATTGCCTCCACTCCGAACGAGGTCTCCGAGATTTGTGCGCTCGAAGCTGGGAAGCTTCGCCGCTTGTCACATCAGAACGACGAGTGGGTCAAGACGCTGCAACCGTCCACGACCGAGGAGTTCAGCACGACGACGAAGGACGGGACCGAGGTCCACGGGTTGATTACCAAGCCGATCTCATTCTTGCCGGGCCGCCGGTATCCGGTGCTCTTGCGTATTCACGGTGGCCCCAACGGGCAGGACGCCAACGCCTGGAGCTTCGAACGTGAGCTGTTTGCCGGGAACGGATACGTCGTCGTGGCGGTGAATTACCGCGGCAGCAACGGCCGCGGCAGTGCCTACCAGAAAGCGATTTTTGCCGATTGGGGAAACAAGGAAGTGATCGATCTGCTGGCCGCGATGGATTACGTCCAGAAGCTCGATTACGTCGACCCCTCGCGACTCGGCATCGGCGGATGGAGCTACGGCGGCATCCTCACCAACTACACGATTGCGACCGACGGCCGCTTCAAAGCGGCAATCAGCGGCGCCGGCAGCTCCAATCAGATCTCGATGTACGGCACCGACATGTACATCACGCAATACGAGAACGAGCTCGGGCCGCCATGGAAGAGCCAGGATCTCTGGATCAAGCTGTCCTATCCGTTCTTTCACGCCGACCGAATCCGCACGCCGACCCTGTTCATGGGCGGAGAGAAGGACTTCAACGTCCCGCTTCTCGGCGGCGAGCAGATGTATCAAGCGCTTCGCAGCCTTGGCGTCGACAGCGAGCTCGTGATCTACCCGAATCAGTTCCACGGGATTACGATCCCAAGCTACAAGAAAGATCGACTGGAGCGTTATCTCGCCTGGTACGACAAATATCTGAAGGCGGGCGCTTCCAGCACGCCCCCCACCCCTGAACGTTAGCCGCCTTCCGTTTCGTCGAGGTTCGCGCCGAGAGCGTCTTCACACGTTGCCACCGGATCGTTTGGCAGCCCTTCGTCGTTGATTCCGGGACCGTGTGGGTTACCTTGATTCGGATTGTCGGTCGGACGGTCGCCTTCGACCGCGCCGATGTGGTCCTCCGCATCGTGCTTCTGTGGTTTTGGTGTGGTGGTCATGCGGCTCCTCCCGCGGGCTGGCGCTGTGGCCGAGTGGTATGCCTATAATGAGCGGATATGGAAATGACGTTTGCCATCATTAAGCCGGACGCGGTTCGCGCGAGCGTGGCTGGCCGAATCATTCAGCGCATCGAGGACGAGGGATTCCAGATCCGTGCCATGCGGCTCGTCAACCTGTCGAAACGCGAGGCGGAAGGGTTTTACGCGGTCCATCGAGCGCGTCCGTTTTTCTCGAGCTTGACCGATTTCATGTCGTCGGGCCCTGCGATCGTCATGGCGTTAGCCGCGCCCGACGCGATCAAGAAATGGCGCACCCTGATGGGAGCCACCGATCCCGCGAAGGCAGAAGCGGGAACGCTGCGAAAGCAGTTCGGCGCGTCGATTGAACACAACGCGACTCATGGTTCCGACGCCGCCGAGACGGCAGCCTTCGAGCTTTCGTATTTTTTTCCTGGCGTCGAGCTCTCGCGGTAACAAGTGGGAAAGCTGCTCTTGATTGGCGGGCTGGTGATTGCCGGCATCGGTCTGCTGATGATGGCAGGAATCCCGTTTGGGCGGCTCCCGGGCGACATCGTGATCCGAAAGGGGAGCGGCACGTTCTACTTTCCGCTCGCCACCTCGATTCTACTGAGTATCATCCTCACGCTCCTGCTCTGGATACTGCGGCGCTGACCGCGTCACACCAAGGAATTACATGGCGATCAAGTCGGATCGGTGGATCAAGAAAATGGCACTCGAGCATCGCATGATCGAGCCGTTCGAGGACCGTCAGGTTCGCGCCGGCGTCGTCTCGTTCGGGCTGTCATCCTACGGCTACGATATCCGGGTCGCCGACGAATTCAAGGTATTCACCAACATCAACAACACTGTCATCGATCCGAAGCAGTTCGATCCGCGATCCTTTGTCGACGTCAAGACCGACGTGTGCATCGTCCCGCCGAACTCATTTGCGCTCGCGCGAACGATCGAATATTTCCGGATCCCTCGCGACGTGCTGACGGTCTGCCTCGGAAAATCGACCTACGCCCGCTGCGGAATCATCGTCAACGTCACGCCGTTCGAGCCCGAGTGGGAAGGGACCGTGACGCTCGAGATCTCGAATACGACACCGCTGCCCGCTCGGATCTACGCCAACGAGGGGATTGCCCAGGTGCTCTTCTTCCAGAGCGATGAGGCATGTGAGGTGTCGTACGCCGACAAGAAGGGCAAGTACCTCAAGCAGACCGAGGTTACCCTGCCGAAGATTTGACGCCGCTCACACATATGCGACTCACCGAGCGGGTTCCGGTCGTCGCCGGACTGGCATTCATCGAGAATATTCGCACGCTGCCAGACAGCTTTACGGTTGCGCTGTCCGCCGAGACCGGTAACCGTTACTTCCGGCATGCGATCGCCGTGCTGGCCGGCAGCGGCAAGGTTGGCTACGTTGCACCTGAGATTGCGCCGCATTTTTACGACGCGATCAAATCCTCCACGTCGCCGATCACCTGTCCGGCGCGCCGCGGATCGGTGTCCGACCACGAAACGTCAGGTGTCGAGCTGCTCCTCGACATGAGCGGTCTGACCCCATCCGATCCCTCCTGAAATGATCAAACGTCCGCTCGTGCTGGCGTTGACGGCGCTACTTTGCGTCGTCGCGAGGTTCGATCGTCCGCTCGCGCAAGCGGCGCCCCCGAGGCTGCCGGCAACAGCTGAACGCGCGTACCGTTCATTGGCAGCTCGCTTCGACGACAAGGACGCGCTGTCGGTCGTCTCATACATGGATCAGTACTGGCGGCTGGCCGGCAATCCTGGATTCAATGCGTCGATCGATTACATCCGCGAGCGGCTCGTTGCTGCAGGCTACCTGACCAGCTCGAGTTCGACCTCGCCAACTATTCGGGTCGAAGAGTTTCCAAATTCTGCCCACGGCTGGGATTACCGTGTCGGAACCGTGGAATTCGAGGGCGGCTCCGAACCACCGCTTCTGTCGCGCGAACGGGATCGCGTGTCGCTGGCCATCAACTCGTTCTCGACGCCTTCGGGTGGCGTGGTTGCGCCGCTGGTTGATGTCGGTGCTGGCGCGAGCAACGACTATGCGGGCAAGGACCTCAAAGGAGCGGTCGTGCTCGGCGACGCTCCCCTTGGGCGGCTCTGGCAGGACGCGGTCAAGCGCGGCGGAGCTGCCGGCGTCATTTCGACCGAGATTGCCAAGTACATCCGCCCGTCCGATCCGGCGGCGATGTCCGAAGAGCAGAAGGATGTGCTCCAGTGGGGAAGCGTCCCATACGACGCGAACGCGAAGGCCTTCGGATTCAAATCCTCCTGGCGCGCGGCGAGCAGAATGCGCGATCGGTTGAAACGGGGTCCGCTGCGCGTTCACGTCACCGTCGAATCATCGTTTTACGATGGGCCAAACCGAACGTTGATCGCGGAGATTCCCGGCCGTACGCACCCTGAAGAGCGGATCGTGCTCGTCGGCCACGTGCAGGAGCCCGGTGCCAATGACGACGGCAGCGGCTGTGGGACGCTATACGGGCTTGCGCGCGCGCTGGCCGCCGCCATTGCTGCCGGCGAATTGCAAAGGCCGGATCGTACGTTGACGTTCATGTGGGTGGACGAAGTACGAGGAAGCCGTCAGTGGATTTCGTCCCACGCTGACGATGCCCGCCGTGTTCAGTACGTGTTCGCCATGGACATGACCGGCGAAGACACGTCAAAGACAGGCGGCACGTTCCTGATCGAGAAGCAGGCAGATCCGTCCGCCGTGTGGCCGAGGCCATCGGATCCTCATACAGAATGGGGTGCCGGGGACGTGCAGGCCGACTCTTTGAGAGGTAGCCTGCTGAACGACCTTCATCTTGCGGTGTGCTCCCGTCGCGCCGCAGACTCCGGATGGATCGTGCGCACCAACCCTTACGAGGGCGGCAGCGATCACACCGCGTTTGCCTCGGCCGGCATTCCGTCGTTGTTGAACTGGCACTTCACCGACCGGTATTACCACACCAACCAGGATCGGCTCGACAAAGTCAGTGCGGCGGAGATGAAGAATGTTGGCGTCGCGGTTGGCACGTCAGCGTGGCTGCTCGGCTCAGCTGATAACGCCGACGGAGCAGCCACTTTGGACCTGATCGTCGACGCGGCACGACGCCGACTTGCCCTCGAACGCGAGCAGGGTGCGTCGCTCGTCGCAAAAGCGCCCGATGCCAGCGCGGCAGCTGCGACAGAGCAGCGGGTCCGGGCGGCGTGGATCAAGTGGTACGGAGAAGCGCTGGCTAGCGTCGAACAGTTGCCTGCGGGAGGGGCAAACGAGACCTTGCGGACAAAAATTGGCGTCGCAAGAACGGCCCTCCAGTCCATCGAAGCGCGTTGAGAGTCGATAAGAGGGTCAGTGTGTCCTTCGCCCGTTTCGTGCGACCCCGTGCGACCTAGCCAGACCAGTGTCCAGCAGGACCATTAAAGCCGGTTCGGGCTCGCTGCAGGGCTTCTCGGACCCGGGCAGAAATACTGCGCCCGAGCGGGGGCGCCCTGCTTCATGGCGGCGTCTGAACGGATAAGGAAAAGTGTGAGATTTCTTCGCCAAGAACGAAAAACATGGGCCTGGAGAATGGCGACTTCGAGGGCTGTTGAGTCGGAGAGACTGTGAAATGATAGTTGGTATGACGTTTCGCTTCCGCGCCTACGTGGTGTTCCTGACCCTGGCACTTCTGGCAACGGCCTCCGTAGCGACGGCACAACGTACCGTTTCGACCGGTCCGCAGAACGCGCCGCTGACTGCCGTCGTTCCGGTTGACCCCCGGATCACCATTGGCACACTGCCCAATGGCTTGCGCTACTACCTTCGCGCAAACAAGCAGCCGCAGGGCCGAGCCGAACTTCGACTGGTCGTCAATGCCGGCTCCATTCTCGAAGACGACGACCAACGAGGGCTCGCGCATTTTGTCGAGCACATGTGCTTCAACGGCACCCAGCACTTCCCCAAGCAGGACGTTGTCGCCTTTCTGCAATCGACGGGAATGCGATTTGGCGCGCACATCAACGCGAATACCAGCTTCGATCAGACCGTCTTTCAGCTGCAGATTCCGACTGACAATCCAGCGGTCATCGATCGATCGCTGCTGATTCTCGAGGACTGGGCGCACGCGGTTTCATTCGATCCCGACGAGATCGACAAAGAGCGCGGCGTTGTCCTTGAAGAATGGCGCACGGGTCTTGGCGCGGGCGCTCGGTTGCTGGATGTCGAACTGCCCGTCCTGCTGAAGGACTCGCGGTATGCCGAACGGCTTCCAATCGGCAAACCCGAGATCATCCGATCCTTTCCCTACGAGCGGCTCAAGAAGTTCTACACCGATTGGTATCGGCCGGACCTCATGGCGGTGATCGCGGTCGGGGATTTCGATCCGGCGCGCATCGAGGCGCTTGTCCGCTCGCATTTCGGTTCGATTCCGGCGGCCGTTTCGCCGCGGCCTCGACCGACGTATGACGTGCCGGATCATCCCGGCACCCGTTATATCGTTGCGACCGATCCGGAGGCGACGTCGACGACGCTCAACGTCTCGAGCATCACGGCCGCGCCCGATCAGACGACTATTGGCGCCTATCGCCAGCAGACGGTCGAGCGGGTGTTCGGCGGCTTGCTCTCGGCGCGCTTCGCCGAGATGGCCCAGAAACCGGACGCGCCATTTCTGGATGCGGACACCAGCCGTGGGCTCTTCGTCAACACGGCGCAGGCGACGACGCTGAGCGCGCTCGTTGCCGACGGCGGCGTGGAGAAAGGCCTCGCGGCGCTGTTCACCGAAGCGGATCGCGTCGCGAAGTTCGGCTTCACGCAGACGGAACTGGATCGCTTCCGCCTCAGCTACCAGCAGGCCTTCGCGCAGCTCGCTGCTTCGAACGACGAGCACACGTCGGACTCGCTCGCTGACGAGTACATCCGGAATTTCATGCAGCAGGAGCCGATTCCCGGCATCGCCTATGAGAACGGGCTGGTGCAGCGCTTCATGCCGGAGATCACCCTCGCTGACGTCAATAGCCTTGCGCGCGACTGGGTCCCCGATCGCAATCGCGTCGTCGTCGTCAGCGCGCCGAAGAAGGCCGGGGTGACGGTCCCCGACGAGGCGAAGCTGGCTGCGGTGATCAAGAGCACCGCCGGCGCCAATCTGACGGCCTACGTCGACGCCGTCAGCAGCCGGCCGCTTCTCGAAAACGTTCCAAAGCCAGGCTCGGTGACGAAGACCACGAACAAGGGCCCGTCAGTAACCGAATGGACACTCTCCAACGGCGTAAGGGTCGTACTCGAACCGACGACATTCAAGCAGGATGAAATCCTGTTTCGCGCGTTCAGCCCGGGAGGCACGTCCCTCGCCAGCGATCAGGATTACGTCGCCGCTGAAACCGCCGATCAGGTCGTCTCCGAAGGCGGCCTCGGCACGCTGAGCGAGATCGACCTGAGTAAGAAGCTCGCGGGCAAAACCGCGGTCGTCCGTCCCGACATCGAAGAAATGTACGAGGGACTGAACGGGCGCGCGCTGAAGCGCGATCTCGAGACGATGTTTCAGCTGATCTATTTGACGTTTACGGAGCCGCGTGGTGATGCCGAAGCATTCCGGGCCGCCACCGCGCAGTTGACTGCCGCGCTGGCGAATCGACAGGCGCAGCCGGATGCGGCGTTCGAGGACGCGTTGAACGCGGCCGTCACGCAGAACCACCTGCGCGCGCGTCCGATCACCGCTGATTCGATCGGGCAAATGAGCTTGGACAAATCGCTCGCGTTCTACAAGGATCGGTTCGCCGACGCCAGCGACTTCACCTTTGTCTTTGTCGGCAGCTTCGATCTGCCGACGATGAAACCGCTGGTGGAGCGTTACCTTGCCAGCCTGCCGGCCCTCCATCGGAAAGAAGCAGGGCGCGACGTCGGCATTCGTCCGCCGTCTGGCGTTGTGGAAAAGACCGTGAACAAGGGAACGACCCAAAAGAGCGAAGTCGGCCTCGTCTTCAGCGGCCCGTTTCAGAACAACCAGCGGAATCGAATCATCTTCCGGGCGATGGCGAACACGCTTGCTGGCAACCTGCAGCGGACGCTGCGCGAAGATTTGGGTGGTACTTACGGAGTCAGCGTGGTGCCGGAGTTCACCAAACGGCCGGCCGAGGAGTATCGGCTCAACATCACGTTCGCCTGCGATCCGGCTCGAACTCAGGATCTCGTCAAGGCGATGTTTGACGTCATCGACGACTTCAAGACGAACGGCCCGAGTGCAGGACAGGCGGCCGATGCGCAGTCGGCCCTACGTCGTGATCTTGAGACCGACAGTCGTCAGAACGGATACACGCTCAATCAGCTGGTCTATGCGTATCAGTACGACGAGCCGATTCCCGATCCGGTGACCTTGCGCCAAATCTACGATCAGATCACGGCGCCGCTCCTGCGCGACGCTGCCAAGACCTATCTCGATACGAATCGTTACGTGAAAGTGCTGCTGTTCCCGGAAAAGCAGTAACGGCCTGACACAGCGAGCCGTCGAAGCGGCGGACGAGGACGCATGTCGGGGAGTTCCGCCTTCGCCAGGGCTACGGCGGACATCGCTGCAGCTTTAGCGGAGGCATGCCGAGGGGCGAAGCCCCTCGGTTAAGACTAAAAGTAAAAACCGAAACCCGCGATCGGACCGTACAGCGTCTGCGAACTGACGAGCGTGCGCTGGAACGAGCCGATGCTGACATCGGCGACCGTCAGTTTGTAGTAGACGACAGAAAACCCGAGCCTGATTTCGGTGTGTGGAATGCCGCGCCAGTTGGCGTAGACCTCTCCTGAGAGGTCGATATCGGTGCCGACGCCGAATCCGCCGCCTTGAAAGTTGCTGTCAACGATCCAGCGTCCCATGCGATGGCGCCAGTCGACGCCGACGAGCGGATCCCAAAGCACCGGCTTCGTTGTTCCTTGAATGGACACGCCCAGTGCCGGCAGCGTGATTTGTGTATCCAGCGTCAGACCAACGCGCCGGAACCCACCAGTGACGAACAAGCCATCGGCAACTCGCACGCCGCCGCGCGCGTTGAACAGTGTCGCCTTGCTGTCGACTTGTAAGCGCGGCGCAGAGAAGCTCGCCGACAAATCGGCCCATGTTCCGCGTGCCTCGCCGAACCATTGGCGACCGCGGATCGACAGGCCGGCCATGTAGGCACTGTTCAGCGAGAAGTCCGTGGATCCCGACTGTTCTCCTCCCTCACCTCCGTCGCCGGGGATTGATGGCAGCTTGATCGTCGCCCCGAAAACCGGTGCCTGGACCAACAGCGGGTAGATCGCCACTTCGACCGGCTTTCCGGAGTTCTGATCCTGGGCAGCGGCACCGGTGGCCGACGCCACGAGCGCCGTAGCGGTCGCGAGGAACAGGCGCCAACACATTCGGGCGATGCGATGGGTATGCTGGGTTTGTCGGCGAGCTCGCAGGTTTCCTGCGTGCGTGGTAGCGATCTCGGCGCTGGTCACAGTTTGGCGTCTCCGTTAAACGAGTGCTCGCGGGCGGGGAGCAAGCGACGTGCCCGGCGCTCATCACCACCGCACGTGCGCCAAACCCGCCGAATCCGGTGCTGAGCCGCACAATAGCGCGCTGAAGCGATGAACGGTGGACGTCGATCTCCGGTTGGCCATCCGGTATTCCGGAGGATCTCCGAAAAGCCAGAGCGCTCACCGACACTTCTCTTGACATCCCAGAGGAACGTCTGGCAGACTCCTCTGTGCATACCAGAGGAGTAACGCGTGGGCGATCGAAAACCGGACGTGCTTCAGGGAACGCTCGATCTGATGGTGCTCAAGACGCTGGACGCGCTGGGCCCGCTCCATGGCTACGGCATTGCGCTGCGTATCGAGCAGATCAGCGGCGATGTGCTTCGCTTGAACCAAGGCACCGTCTACGCCTCGCTGGTTCGGCTTCGTCAGCGCGGCTGGATCTCGTCGGAGTGGGGCACGTCGGACAACAATCGCAAGGCGAAGTACTACGCGATCACGAAGAACGGCCGCAAGCAGCTTGCCGCCGAGACGGAAGAGTGGGCGCAGATCTCGACCGTGATTGGACGCATTCTCCAGTTGACGTCGCGGTGACCCATGCTGGAGCAGCTTCGAATCGCGGTCAGCCGCCTGCGTGGCAGTTTCGGCGGTCATCGCATCGATGAAGAGTTCGAGCGCGAGCTGGCCGACCACCTCGCGCTTCTCACCGCGGACAACATCCGTCGCGGAATGGCTCCAGACGAGGCCGCCCGATCGGCTCGTGTGCGGTTAGGGAATACTTCGGAATTGCGGGAAGCGCACCGCGATCTCGAGGGACTGCCGCTCATCGACACGCTGCGCCAGGATCTCCGTTACGCCGTTCGCATGCTGCGCAAACGCCCCGGCTTCACGGCGATCGCGATGCTCACTCTGGCTCTCGGGATTGGCGCCAACACGGCCATGTTTTCCGTGATCGACGCAGTGTTCCTCCGGCCGTTGCCGTTCCGAGACGCCAACCGCATCTATCTTGTTCATCGGACCGGAAACCGCTTTGGCGGAGCCTCGATCTCGATGCCCATCTACATCGAGTGGCAGAAGCGCAGCGCCGGACTCTTCGACCGACTGGCGCTCGTTGGCGCCAGAGGATCGTCGACGTTGACGGGCAGTGGAGAGCCCGAACGGATCCCTGCCGCCGGCGCTTCGGCGGACTTGTTTGCCGTTTTGAACGTGCATCCCGCTCTGGGTCGGGACTTTCGCGCCGAGGAGACGCGGCCCGGTGGCGCGAATGTCGTCATCCTCAGCGATGGGTTGTGGCGTCGTCGTTTCCAGGGTGATTCCGGGGCGCTCGGGACGTCGATAGCGATCGACGGCGAGCCGTACACGATCGTCGGCGTGCTGCCGGCTGACTTCGAATGGCCACTTGCCACGATGGCGCAGCCGGATGTCTGGCTGCCGATCCGGGTTCCGCTCACGAGTACGAATCCGTCAAACGGAGGCTTGCTCTGTCTGGGCCGCTTGCGACCTGAAGTGACCCCAGGACGAGCCGCGGAGGCACTGACGGCGCCGCTCGGGGACCTGCGGCAGCAATTTCCGGACATGTTCATGCCCGAGGAGCGCGCATTTCTAGAGCCCCTGCGCTCGTTCATCACCGGCCGCGCCGGGCCGGCACCTCTGCTCATGGGTGGCGCGGTCGCATTGGTTCTGCTGATCGCCTGCCTCAACATTGCCAACTTGATGCTCGCCGCCTCGACGACCCGTCAACGTGAGATCGCTGTCCGCGCGGCAATGGGGGCGAGTCGCGGCCGGATCGCTCGACAGCTGCTTACGGAGAGTGTGGTGCTGGCCGTCGGCGGAGGTATCGCCGGTGTTTTCTTGTGTTACCTGTGTTTTGACCTCATCGTCGCGCTCGTGCCTGCGGGTACGCCACACGTCGGTGCATTCAGGATCGACAGCCTTGTGCTGCTGTTCGCCTTGTCGTTGAGCGTGATCACTGGCCTGCTGTTCGGGCTGGCTCCGGCGCTCGGGGCGTCGGGACTCGACGCGAATGCGGTCTTGAAAAACGCCAATCCGCGAACAGGTTCCAGCGGTCACGGAGGAGTCCGCCGGGCGCTCGCGGCAAATGAGGTCGCGATCTCGCTCGTCCTGCTCATCGGAGCCGCGCTCGTACTGCAAAGCTTCTATCGATTGACTCGTGTGCAGCCTGGGTTCGATTCGTCAGAGCTGTTGACGTTTCGCGTTGATATCGCGGCTCAGAAATACCCGTCGCCCGCGGCAAGGCAGGCCTTCTTCGACGCGCTGCTCCAGCGTACCGCGGCCATCCCGGGTGTGCAGCGATCTGCCGTGGTCAACGTGCTTCCGTTCCGCGGCGGCATTGATACGCTTTTCAGTCTCGAGGATCGAACTCCATCGGAGCAGAGCGATCGGGGAGCGGCCAATGTTCGCCGCGTGAGCCCTGAGTATTTCGCCGCGCTCGAGGTCCCGGTGCAACTGGGGCGGGTTTTCGGCGATCGCGATCAATCCGACAGCACCCCGGTTGTCGTGATCAATCGCGCAATGGCTCGTGCGTACTGGCCTGGCGCGGATCCGATCGGCCGGCACATCTGGATTGGTAAGCCAATGGGGCCTGCGAATACCGAGCCGGCCCCGCGTGAGATTGTGGGTGTCGTCGGCGATATCCGAGAAGCCTCGCTCTCCCACGCGCCGGAACCAACGCTGTACATCCCCTATCGTCAGAGTCCTGCGACGAGCGGAGGCTCGTTCATCTTACGAACATTGCGCCCGCCGTCGACGCTGGCGGCGGATGTACGCGCCGCGGTTCGCGCGCTCGACCAGGACTCACCAGTCACCGAAGTTCGCGAGATGTCGGAGGTCGTGTCGTCGTCGGCTGCCGACTGGCGTTTTCGGGCGATCTTGCTGGTCTCATTCGGAGTGGTGGCGCTTTTCATTGCCGTCATTGGCGTCTACGGCGTCATTTCATACTCGGTCGCCCAGCGAACGCAGGAGATTGGCGTCCGGATGGCGCTCGGCGCCGTCCGACGTGATGTGCTCACGCTGGTCGTATGGCAAGGCATGCGCACGACCCTCGCCGGAATCAGCATCGGTCTGATCGCCTCGTACGGCCTCACGCATCTGATCTCGAGCCTGCTCTTCGACGTCAGCGCTACCGATCCACTCACGTTCGCCGGTCTCGCAGTGCTCCTCGCCCTGGTTGGCTTCGTCGCGTGCCTCGTTCCAGCACGCCGCGCGATGCGCATCGATCCCATCGCAGCACTCAAGCAAGACTGACGAAAGCCCGCGCATTCGCCTTGCTTTCGCGTATCATGAGGGGCAGCGCCCGCTCCGACATTTAAGTCGAGGATGGTCACCAGGCTGAATCTCGAAGGAGCCGACCCTGGCCTGAAAGTTCCGGCTGGACATTCGGCCTCTCACGCCCAACCGTCTCCGTTATACGGCTCGATTTCCGGCCAGATACTCGTCGGTCGATATCTCCTGCACGCCGGTGCCCCCTGCGGCGGAGTCATCGAAGAAATCTCAACTGCCGACGGTACCGCTTTCCGGCCGCGGCCTGCCCCGGTTCTCGATCGCCCGGGCGATGTTCGCGGGATGCTCGATCGGGAGGCGGAACTCGCCAGCGCATTCTCCGCGCTCGAGACCGGCCTTTCGATCGAAGTCAGCGGCAGACCGGGTGTCGGTAAGACCGCGTTCCTTCGCCATCTCGCGAACCATCCACGAGCCGAGGCGTTCGCCGATGGCGTCGTCTACCTGGTTGTCCGCAACCAGTCCTCGAGCGACCTGCGGCAGCTGCTGTTCGAGGCCTTCTACGAGAGCGGTGGAGTCTGCAAGCCGAGCGAGACGGAAATCCGGCGGAGTCTTCAGGAGACACAAGCGCTCATCCTGCTCGACGACGTCCAGCTTCCGCCCGACGAGGTGGAGCAGGTACTCGAACTTGCGCCGCGGTCGGCGTTTGCGTTGGCAATGCGCGAACGGCAGCGATCGGCCGAGTTGCGTCATTTGAGCCTTGATGGACTGCCGTCAGATCAGGCGATATCTCTGTTGGAGCGCGAGATCGGCCGTCGGTTGGGCGACGATGGAGAGAGGGCGATCGCGTCCACGCTCTGCGATGCTGTCGAACGGGAGCCGCTGCGAATTCGGCAGGCGGCCGCGCTCATTCGCGATCGTGGGATCTCGCTCGAAGAGATCGTACGCGATGTCGTTCCCAACAATCTGCTCGCCGAACTGGTCGCCTCAATCGGCGACAAGGAGCGGCGTGTTTTGTTGGCCCTGACGGCGTTGCCAGGCGTGCCATTACAGGCCCAACAGATCGCCGGTGTCGGAGAGATCACTGATATCGAACCATCACTATCGACGCTGTTGGCTCGCGGTCTGGTGGTGCGATCCCAATCGCGATATCGACTGGCCGAGGGCGTTCGCGATCGGCTGCGCCGGACGGA
>JBPYFA010000588.1:0-4459 GCA_051986585.1 Vicinamibacterales bacterium
CGACAGACACACTGAATCGCTAATCGCTAATCACTAATCGTGAATCGCTAATCGTGAATCGCTGATCGTGAATCACTCTAATCGCTAATCGCTAATCGTGAATCTGATCGCGAATCGCGAATCGCTAATCGTGAATCGCTGATCGTGAATTGCGAACCGCGAACTGCGAACTGCGAATCGCGAATTGTGAACCGCGAACCGCGAACCGCGAATTGCGAATTGTGAATTGCGAGACGGATCGATGAGCAACGTTTCCCCCTTCGTCCGGTTTCTCGCGCGAGCGGCGTGCCGGTTGTTCTACCGTGTCGACTGCGTTGGCACGCCGCCGGCTTCGGGGGGTGCACTGCTGCTGCCGAACCATGCCAACGCCTTGCTCGATCCGGCCGTGATCTGGGCGACGGCTGAGAGGGATGTCAAGTTCCTGGCAAAATCCACGTTGTTCGACGGCCCGCTCCGCTTTCTCGTCGCCGGATCCAGCGCGATCCCGGTCTATCGAAAACTGGATCAGGGAGCGGACGTCTCGAAAAATACCGAAACCTTTGCCGCCGTCGACGCGGCGCTGGCGGCCGGGGACGCGATCTGCATTTTTCCTGAAGGGATCAGCCACTCGGAAGGGCGTCTGGTACCCCTGCGAACGGGTGCGGCACGCATGGCGCTGAGCGCCGAACGCGCCGGCACACGGGTCAATCTCGTGCCCGTCGGCCTCAACTTCGATCGCAAGACGACCTTCCGCTCACGCGTCACCGTGGTCTACGGCCGACCCTTTACGGCGACCGATCTCGCCGATACGAACATGCACCCGGAAGCAGTTCGAGAGCTGACCGATCGGATCGCCGAACACATGCGCGGGCTGCTGATCGAAGCGGAACTGAAGAGCGATGCCGCGCTCGTGGAGCGCGTCGATCGCATGTACGCCGCCGCCCGCGGCCGCGGCGGCGATGCCGCTGAGCGGGTCGAGCGTCGCCGGATCATTGCCGCCGGAATCGAGCGGCTCCGTGCCGTCGATCCGCCGCGCTACGACGAGATCGTGCTTCGTATTCACCGTTACCAGCAACGGCTGGAGCGCTTCGGCCTGCGCGATCGTCATCTGGACTGGACGATTTCGCCGTGGGATGCGGCCAGGTTCGCCATCCGGGAGGCTCTGCTCGGTGTCGTGCTGCTCCCGCTGACGCTTGCCGCGCTGCTGGTTTTTGCGGTGCCCTATCGATTGACCGGGTACGGGGCGCGTTGGTTTACCCGGGAGCCGGACGTCGCCGCCACCGCCAAGGTTGTCGGCGGCTTTCTGATTTATACCGCCTGGGTCGGGCTCATCGCTGCTGGTGTCGGGTGGGTTGCCGGATTCCGAGCCGGCCTGTTCACCGCCATTCTGCTCGTGGCACTCGCTCTGGCCGGGTTGTTTGCGGTCGAACGCGAATCAGCGGTGCTGGATGCCGTGCGCGCTTGGTTCCTGTTGACGCGAACCAGAGCGGACACGCGCGAACGCCTGCGGCGTCGGCGGTCGGAGCTGGCCGACGTGGTCGATGAAGTGAATAAGTGGCTGATGGAGAAGGCTGAAAAGGCTGAGTGTTGAATGCTGAATGCTGAATTTGCTGATTGTCGATTGTCGATTGCTGATGGCTGATTGCCGATTGAAGAACCGCGAACCCATCATTCATCATTCAGCATTCAGACTTCAGCATTTACATTATTCAGCAATTCCTAGTTCAACAAATACTGTTTCACAAACGTGATCCAGGTATAGAACCAGAAATTGTTGTTCGCGGGCTTGGCCCAGAAGTCGTGGCCTTCGTCGGCGTAGACGGTCATCCAGACCGGCACGTTGTTCGCCCGAACAAGTCGCGCCATCTCCTCGGCCTGCCCGACCGGTACCCGGGTGTCCATCGCTCCCTGCACGATGAACAATGGAACTTTCAGCTTCGCGACGTTCGTGATCGGAGAGATACGAACGAGGAAATCGCGGATCTCCGGGATTCCAATATCGCCGTACTCTTCCCGTCGATCTTCCGGCCGCGTCGGATCGGTGGTTTGGAAATACGTGATGAAGTCCGAAATCGCGGCAGCAGCCATCGCTCCGCGCAGCCGCGAGCTGTACATCTCGGCAACCGCGTAGGTCATGTATCCACCGTAGCTCACACCGGTCACCATCACGCGATTCTTGTCGAGCGTCGGCTGCGTTTCGATCCAATCGAGCAGCGCACCGATGTCCTTCACTGAATCTTCCCGCTTCATCCCGTCGTCGAGGCGGCCGAACGCTTTGCCAAACCCCCAGCTGCCGCGCACGTTGGGGTAGATGAGCGCGATGCCGAGTTCATTCAGAAAGTAGGCGCTGCGACCCTGGTATCTCGGGCGCTCGCGTGAGGCCGATCCACCGGGACCACCATGAATGCTGATGATGACCGGGCGCGGGCCGGTGAATCGCGCCGGCGGCCGATAGAGAATCCCGGAAATCATCAGGCCATCAAAACTCTTCCAGCGAACGATTTCGGGCTCCGGCAACGAATCGGGATCGAAGGCCCCGAATTCGCTCTTGGTCCATCGATCAACGGCTCCGGTTCGCGCGTTGACTGAAAACACGTCGCCAAACGTTCGCAGTGCCCAGAGCGAGAACGCGACCTCGCTGCTGTCCGACCGCCACATCGGCGGCCGAGGGAGGAGTTGCCCGGCCGGCAGTTTCGGCGCCGAGCGAACCTTGAACGTACTCGCATCGAGAAGCTCCACGCGGCTGCTCGTCGTGCTGTCGAACACGGCGGCGATGGTTCGACCGTCGGGCGACACCGAGAAGGATTCGAGATCGTCCGATTCAGCGGTGATCGGCGTCCAGTTGCCGACCGCCGGCTCTCCCCGCCACAGCCGGAGCGTCTCCGAATTACGGTTGGTCAGCACGTAGACATAACGGCCATCCGGTGAGTAGACCGGGGCACGCCATACCACCGGATCGCCAGGGGGACTCACTTGCGTCTTCTCGCCGGACTTCACGTTCACCCGCCATAACGACGTGCGGGTGTTCGCCGCGGGTGCGTTAACGACCAGAAGTTCTGCATCGTCGGGCGACCAGTCCGCCACGTTCCAGTTGCCTTCGACTTCGGCCACCATCCTGGCGCTCGACGGGTCGAGCGGGTTCATGACCCAGATGTCGCGATCGGCGCCACCGTGCCCCTGGCGGCGGGTGGAATCAAATGCGATCAGGCCCGAGCGGTGCGACCAGACAGGCGTCCCGTTTCGCGACTTGCCATCGGTCAGGAGAGTGGTCTTTTTCGTGGCGAGGTCGAAACGAAACAACTGCATCGTTTCTCCACCGCTGCTCGAGTCCTTGTTGAACACGAAATAGGTGCCGTCCGGCGAATACAGCGCTGTGACACTGTTGGCCGCGACCCCGGCTCCGGTCGGGAAAAACGTCAGCTGCTGCCGATCCATGCCAGGTCCTGCAACTGAATGGATCTGGAACGTATTGCCATCGAACGCGGTCGTGATCAGAATCTCTCGGCGAGTGGGATGCCAGCCAAGCAGCAACGCGCGCCGCGACGACGCGTACGGCGCCAGGTCCTGAACGAGTGACGCTGGAATGGGCGGCAAACCCTCCGCCTTGACGTTTGGGGGAACGGCCAGAGAGTCCGGCGCAGCGTCACGGCTGGGCTCGGGGCGCGGCCCTGCGGGCGGCTGAGCGAGGACACCACCTGCCAAAGCTGGCCCGGCAAGGGCCAGAAGGACGGCACGCAGGAATTGACGCATGAAACTGCGGCGAGGGGAGTTGACTCATTATAGTGCAAACTCAACACCCTCGCCGCACGTCCAACACGCCGTATGAAAATCGTCATTGCCGGCGGGACAGGATTTCTCGGCGTTGCACTCGCGGAGACGTACGCGGAAGAAGGGCATGACGCCCGGGTCCTGACGCGAACGCTCCGGCCCGGCGAGTCGCGCCACGACCCTGGCACGGGTGTGCCGGGGGTGACCCGTGTGGGGTGGCATCCCGATGGGCGGTCTGGCCCGTGGGCCGATGTCATTCACGGCGCGGACGCGGTAATCAACCTTTCCGGCGCGAATCTTGGAGACGGACGGTGGACGCCGCAGCGAAAAGCGGTGCTCCACGACAGCCGGATTCTTCCGACACGAAGTCTGGCCGCCGCCATCACCGAAGCGCCACTGCGGCCGCCGCTGTTCATCAGCGCCAGTGGCGTCGGCTACTACGGCCCGGGAAGCGAACCAGTGACAGAGACCGCTCCGGCCGGCAACGATTTTCTCGCCGGGCTGTGTCAGACGTGGGAGAGCGAGGCGGCCCGCGCTCAGAGCGCCGCGACACGCGTCGTGTTCGTCCGATCCGGTGTCGTGCTCGAGAAGAGCGGCGGCGTGCTTCCAAGAATAGCGAGGCCATTCCGGTTCTTTGTTGGTGGACCGCTCGGCTCGGGACGCCAGTACATGTCCTGGATTCACCGTATCGACTGGATCGAAATGATCAGAT
>JBPYFA010000589.1:0-11862 GCA_051986585.1 Vicinamibacterales bacterium
GAGTACGGCTCGAGAACACGGTCGAACACTTCCGGCAAGGTTGGCGCGTACGCACCAGGAAAGATCCGCTTTCGAATCCACGGACTGAGAGGCGCAGGACGATCGCGACCGATAAAGTGGAGGAATCCTCGCCCGTCCTGCGTGAGCGAGCGATCGATCACGCTGCCAAGCGCTGCGTAGTGCGCCGTGCCGACATGTTCGAGCATGCCAACCGAGACGAAGGCGTCGCACTCCCCTTGCACGTTGCGGTAATCGTCCTCGACGAATTCGACCCGGTCGGCCAATCCTTCGGCGGCCGCTCGCTGCCGCGCGTAGGCAATCTGTTCCCGCGAGATGTTGAATGCCCGCACCGTCACGCCGTAATTTCGCGCCATGAAGAGCGCCAGCGATCCCCAGCCGCAGCCTGCCTCAATCACCCGCTCACCTGGCTTGAGCTGGAGCTTCCGGCACACCATGTCGAGCTTCGCAATCTGAGCCTCTTCCAGCGAGACGGCTGGTGTCGGGAAGTAGGCGCAGGTGTACACCATCTGCTCGTCGAGCCACAGGCGATAGAAGTCGTTCCCGATGTCGTAGTGATGATGGACGTTTTCCCTCGCCGCGCGCTTGTCGTTGGACTTCTGCCACAGCCACCACGGCCGGCGCGGTCGAGTAAACGAGCGATAGATCGCCTCGAGCAGCGCCAGAAGGTCGCCCTGAATGTCGACAAGTCCGGCCATGTAGGTCTCGCCGAAGTTGAGCTCCGGATCCCACATCCAGCCGTAGAGCGCGGACCGTTGCTTGAACAGCATCGTCGCCACCGGTGGCCCCGAGAGCGTCGGCAGTTCGAAGCCATCCCACAGCCTGAAGCGGATGGGCGCAGTCGCGACGAAGCTCTGGATGCGACCCAGGACCCATCGGTCGAATCGCGTGGACGGATACGGCGCGATGCTCGCCGAAGGGTCGGCGGTAACCTCGAGCACTTCCTTCCCGATCATCGGTACATCCTCTAATTTGGACGCAGACGCCCCGTTTGAAAGTGCGTCGTCACTTTCAGGGGACGATATTATTACCGCGCCTTGGCCCGGCACTTCAATGTCCCCACTGGGCTGAACGCAAGACTCGATCCTCCCTAAGCACTGAAAACACTGGAGTTTGCGTCCTCCACCCTCAATAAACGTGGCTGCTGGCACCGTTACGGGAAAGGTGCCACCCCCTTTTGGCCGGGTATATGCTGAGTCTCGAGCGTGTCGATTTCCCGACGGACGTGCGCGGCGTTCATGATTGTGGCAGCCGTTTTCGGTGCGGCAGGCCAGACACCAACCGGCCCTCAGACCTCGGCATCGAATCAGGTTCCGGTCTTTCGGACCGCTGCTCACCTCGTGCAGGTCAGCGTCGTCGTTCACGATTCTCACGGCATTCCCGTCGATGATCTGAAGAAGGACGACTTCGTCGTCAGCGAGAACGGCAAGCCGCAGCAGATCAGCTTTTTCTGGGAAGCGTCGGCCGACAACTCGGCGGCGCCGTCCGCGCCGCTGCCGCCGCACATCTTCTCCAACGTCGTTGCGCAGACTCGAGACGTGCCGACGAGCGTCACGGTCGTGCTGCTCGATCTGCTCAACACGTCATGGACGGATCAGCTGTACGCACGCAAGGGCCTGCTGAAGTTTTTTCAGCAGCTGCAGCCACAGGACCGCATCGCCATCTTCGCACTCGGACGTCACAGCCTGACGCTGCTGCACGACTACACGACCGATACCGCGTCTCTCATCGCGCGGCTGGAGAAGGCGACCGGCGAGATCCCGACCGAGCTGGACGCGTCAACCGTTAACGGCAACACGGACAGCGAGCTTCGGAACCTGGGGCTCGATGCGCTGGCGGATGCGAATCAGCGGGAAGCCGACTTCTACACCTCGGGACGAATCGTCAACACGTTGTCGACGCTGGAAGCGATCGCCCAGCACTTGTCCGGTGTGCCCGGGCGCAAGAACCTGATCTGGCTCTCGGGTGGATTCCCGCTCACGATTGGTTTCGACGAAATCCCCGCGATCGGATCGACTCGCGACCAGCGGACCTTTACGCGAGAGATGGATGCGGCGGTGCGCGCACTCAATAATTCGGGGGTCGCCGTTTACCCTGTCGATGCCAGGGGACTGATGGTGCTTCCGGGATTCGATGCCTCGGTGCGCGGCGTTCCGCGAATCGACAACGGCCGCGGCCCGTCCAGACTCAACCAAATCAACGCGAACATCGATTCGATGAAAGAGCTCGCGTCGCGCACCGGCGGACGCGCTGCCTACAACACGAACGATTTGAGCCGCGCGATTCGCCACGCGATCGACGACTCCAAGGTGACTTATACGATCGGCTACTACTCGGCCGACGATCGCCAGGACGGAAAGTTTCGCGAGATCCATGTGAAAGTGAACCGACCTCACGTCGACGTTCGGTACCGCAAGGGGTATTTCGCGCTCAAGCCTGCCGACAACACCGCCGCGACGCGCAAGGAGCAAATTCGCGGTGCCGTCTGGAGTCCGCTGGAAGCGACCGCATTGGCGATCAACGCACGGGCGGACTTCGTCAATCAACCGGCACCAAACACGGTGAACGTCGTCGTGCAGGTCGACCCGGCCGGCGTCAATTTCCGGAAAGAAGACGACCGGTGGAAAGCGGAACTCGATCTCGTCTACGTACAGAAAGACGAGCACGGCCGGCTGATCGGTAACGGCATTAGCGACGATGTGTCGCTGGCATTGAGCGACGCCAACCACGATCGCATGTTGAAGGACGGCGTCATCCGCCAGCGGACCGTGCCCCGTCAAGCGGGCGCGATCGGCATGCGCATCGTGGTTCGCGACGTCGGGAGCGGTTCGGTCGGGTCGATCACCATTCCGTTCAGGCAGATTCCCGACGACTCGGCGCCCAGATCGCCGAAGTGATTGCACTCGGCGGCGCGCCAGAGTAGTCTCCGCTGACACGTGTCGAGCCCACACACGAGCGCAGCCGCCACCTTCCCCAGCGACATTGCCATCAAGCTGACGAATGCTCGCCGGTGGGCGATCGTCGGTCTGCTGTTTACCGCGTCGCTCATCAACTACTTCGACCGCGCCACGATTTCGTTTGCGCTGCCGTTGATCTCGAAAGAACTGCAACTCGGTCCGGAGGCCAAGGGCGTGTTGCTGTCGGCGTTCTTCTGGTCGTACGCGCTGCTGCAAATCCCGATGGGCGTGCTTGCCGACCGCGTCAACCTGCGCTGGCTGTATGCGGCGGCGTTCACACTCTGGTCGATCTCTCAAGGATTGATGGGGCTGGCAACCGGCCTCGGCACGCTCATCCTGTTCCGCATGCTGCTCGGTGTCGGCGAGGCGATTTACCTGCCGGGCGGCTCGAAGATTGTGAGCTTGCTCTTTGCACCGGCGGAGCGCGGTCTTCCGAGCGGCTTGTTCGACGCCGGCACGCGAACGGGTCTTGTGGTCGAAGGCGTACTCGTCCCGTGGATGCTGATTCACTACGGATGGCGCACGAGTTTCTCATTCATCGGATTTGCCGCGTTGCTCTGGCTGATCCCTTGGTTCCTGACCACGCCCGCTGGCCTCCATGGCCGACCAGGCGGCAGTGTCGCTCCCGCCGCCCGACCGGGGTTTCGCCGGGCGGTGATGGCGCTGGTGACCAATCGCAATCTCCTCGGAATCTGCCTGACGTTCTTCTGCTTTGACTACTACTGGTACTTCCTCGTGAACTGGCTGCCCGACTACCTGGTCACCGGCCGCGGACTGACGATTCTTCACGCCGGTTTGTATGCCGCGCTGCCCTATTTCGTCTTTGGCGCCAGCGAACCGATCGGCGGCTGGATCGCGGATCGCCTGATCCAACGAGGCTGGAGTGAGACGCTGGCGCGAAAGGGCGTCGTCACGTTTGGGTTTCTGACCGGGTTGTTATTGATCCCCGCCGCGCGCGTCAACACCCCGGGGGTTGCGGTTGCACTGATCGTCGGCGGCTGTCTGGTCGGCCTGGCGACCGGCAACCTTCTCGTGATTCTTCAGAGTTGCGCGCCGCCGCGCGCGATCGGGCTGTGGACCGGCGTCTATAATTTCGTTGGAAACATCGCCGGCATTCTGTCGCCGCTCATCACCGGATTCCTGATCGAACGCAGCGGTTCGTACACGCCGCCCTTCATCCTCGCGGCCGCACTGATCGCGGTCGGCCCGATCGCGCTCTGGACGATCGTCGGTGACCTCACGGAAGCCAGGTCCTCTGCAGCCTGATACTTAACTACTTCGCGGGTGAACTCCGCTCATCCAACATCTTGCGAAACCGCGACGACATAGTCACCACCGATCCCTCAGGATTTCGCTCAACGATCACAGCTGCAGCCGCTGGCCGTGACTCGATCAACGCGAGGCCGCGCTCCCGCCCAATCACGCTGACCGCTGTATCGAGCCCGTCTGATTCCAGCCCATTCGGGGCAATCACCGTGACGGTGATGTCGCGAATCAGTCCCATGCCAGTGGAAGGATCGACGATGTGGGAGTAGCGGCGATCCCCGGCATCGAGGTGCTGTTCCGCCGAACCGGCGGTTGAAACGGCCGCATTCGTCAATTCGAGTACGCGCGGCACGCTGGCCAGTGCCGGGTCGTCTGGATGAATGTCGACTCGCCAGCCGCGCTGTCCCGGCGGCGCACCGCTGAACGCGAGATCGCCGCTGATCGCCACGAGCGCGCTCCCGATCCCCAGGCGACCGAGTGCTGACAACGCTTCACTCGCTGCGTATCCCTTGCCAATCGCACCAACGTCCAAGGCCATGCGCGATTGGTCAAGAGTAACGGTATGGCGATCAGCATCGAGATGCAGCTTCTGATAGCCACTCCGAGCGCGTGCTTCCCTCAATGCATCGCCGTCTGGTACGCGCCCGGTCTTGCGCGCCTCGCGCCACAGCCGAATGACCGGCCCCTGAGTGATATCGAACGCCCCGCTCGTCGCGTCGGCGAGACTCTGTGACGCAGCGAGCACGGTAAACAGCTCGTCGCTCACATGCATCGGCCGCCCCACGGCCGCAGTCGCGAGCTGATTCAGCTCGCTGTCTGGTTTGTAGTCTGAAAGGATTCGATCGAGCTCGGCGATCCGATCGAATCCGGCGCGGAACGCCTTCATCGCCGCTGCCTCGTCGCTCGCGTAAAGCGTAATCTTGACGAGCGTACCCATGTACGGCTCGACAGATTCAAAACGCTGTAACTGGGGATGGATGCTGAGCAACCCGCCTAACGCGATCGCGATCCAAAGCGGCCTGGCTGTCAGCATTGCTCACTGCTCGGGGGCGCCTGGTCGCGCGAGCGCTGGCTCGGCGTAGGCGGCCGCACGCACGCCCCTTACTCTTGCTTTGTCAGTAGGGGTCCTGCGCGACGCCATTGTTCCACGCGCGATACATCTCTTCAGCGGTTGGAAGTTTGGCCGGGCGCACGAGGCGGAAGCCAAGCCATTGGGCGTCGGTCATGTACCAGACGCTCTTCGGCAGTTGCGGATCCTGCTTCTTCCACGACGGGTCAGAGGCGACCCGCGCCTTGCAGCTCAGCGCCGATTCGTCGTCGTGCCATGAACCGCCACGCACAGCGTGTGGATACGACGTCGTCGACTTGACCCACGGATTCGTTTGCGGCGTTGACGGGTAGGGCGCGTACTGATCCAGCGTCCACTCCATCACGTTTCCGAGCATGTCGTACAGTCCCCACGCATTCGGCTTCTTCGTACCGACCGGATGATATGTCGCGGAGAAGAACTGCGCCGCTGAGTTGTTCGCGCTCCACGCGTAGTCGTTCAGATTTGCGGGCGGCACTCCATTGGGAGAACCAGCCAGGCAGGCGTATTCCCACTCGGCTTCAGTTGGCAGGCGGTAGTACTCACCTGTCTTTGCGCTCAGCCACTGGGCAAACTTGTTGGCCGCGTGCTGCGTCATGCTGATCGCCGGAAAGCCCTTCAGGCCTCGCCCAAAGCTCATTTCGACATACGGAGCGGTCGGCCGGCTCAAGGCATCCACAATCGGATCCGGATTCGAACGCTCGTTCGCCTGATCGCTGAACATGAACAGCAGATACGCGTCCCACGTCACCTCATGCGCCTGCATCCAGAACGCATCAAGACGCACCTGGTGCTGCGGTTGTTCGTTGGGCTTTGCGTCGGGCCCCCCGGATCCCATGGTGAACTCGCCTGCTGGCACTGGAACCATGGTGTAGGCGACGGTAGTGTTCGGAATGGTGACCTTGTACGAAGCGGGTTTCGCGGCAGCCGCTTTCTTTGCTTGTTCCTCGATCCGCGCCCGGATCTGGCCGACGATGGCCAGCTCTTTGGGATCGGGTGGCTTATCGGCCTGCGCCAGCACCAGGAAAGGCGCAATGGCGCAGGCAGCCAAGATGAACGGTTTCAGCACTGATGCACCGCAGTTTGACTTCCACGGTTGTGTCCCACGGACACAACCGTTCAACCGGTAACGCAGCTCTTCAGCGATACGCTAAAACGCCTGCGTGCGGCCCGGAATCGCGAGACCCGGCACTTCGTGTTTGGCATTCCAGTCGACGGGCTTCGGCACGAGACTCACTTGTGAGTTCAGCGCTTGATCCCAGGTGACCTGTTGCCCCGAATAGGCGGCATGCCGGCCCATCAGCGCCAGCAACGTGCTCGTCGCCAGATTCAGATCATCATTCTTGGGCTTACCGGATCGAATCGCCGCGAAGAGCACGTCATGTTCACGCTGGTACATGTCGTACTCCTGACCGTCCCATTGCCATTTCACTTTGCCGTCGGGCGTTTCGATGCGAGGTGGTCCGCTGCCCAGCATCAGTGTGCCCTCGGTCCCCATCACGAAATCCAGCGTTCCATTGAAACATCCCGTCGCCTGACGATTCGCGAGGAACACGCGATATCCGTTCGGGAAGAGGTAGTTGACGTCGAAATGGTCGTAGATGTTGCCACCATTGGCGGGAACCGCACGCCCGCCGACGCCGACGACGCTGATCGGAGGCTGATCGTGCACCACCCACATGATCTTGTCGGCATTGTGGACCGCTTGCTCGACCAGGCTATCGCCGGACAGCCAGTTGAAGTTGTACCAGTTCCGAATCTGCCATTCGATGTCGCTCATGCTGGCGGGACGGGTACTTTCCGGCGGCAACGGCTTCACAGGGTTGGTGTAGTAGGTCGAGTAATGAGAGACGAGCCGGCCGATGGCGCCGTTATGCACTTGCGCGATCGCTGCCTGGATCATGTTGTTGTAGCGCCAACAGAACCCCGCAACGAGATTCAGGTTCTTCGCCTGCGCGAGCTTCTGCGCCGCCATGACCTCGCGCACCCCCGGCGAATCCGTGGCGCATGGCTTTTCGCAGAACACATGCTTGTTGGCATTCACCGCGGCGGTCAAATGCTGGGGTCGGAACCCTGGCGGCGTTGCCAGCAGAACAACGTCGACGCTGTTGATCACCTTGTCGTAGGCATCCAGGCCCACGTAGGCACGATCGATTTTGACCTGGCTGCCGAATTTCGAGCTGCCCTTCAGCCGATTGGTCGCCTGATCGACGATCGTTTCGTCGATATCGGCGATGGAGGTCAGCACGTTGTTGGGGTCGGCCGTGAGCGCCTGTGCTGCCGCACCGCTTCCCCGCCCACCGCAACCGACCAGCCCGACCTTTAATGAATTGGTGACGGACTGGCCAGAGATAATGGCCGGAAAACCGGCCGCCACGACGCCGGCAACCGTTCCGGTCTTCTTGAGGAACTCGCGACGCTCAATCTTTTCCGGTCGTTTTTTATCTGTCATGCATTCCTGCCTCATCGCGATCATAAAAGGGAAAAGGAATAAGGGAAATAGGGAAAAGCGAGGTCTCGTGGTCTTAGAATCAACAACATGGTGAAAGCCCGACTCCTGCTCTTGACCTGTCTTTGCGCCGTGGCACTTTCGCACGGCGCCGCAGCCCAGGGAACAAAGCCCGACAGCTCAGGTTGGCAGCCGATTTTCGACGGGAAGACCCTGACCAATTGGACGCCCTCGAAGTTTACCGGCGCGGGAGAGGTGAAGGTGGACAACGGGCAGATCGTGATCGAAGCCGGTCGCAGCCTGAGCGGTATCACTTGGGCGGGACCGGACCTCCCGACCACCAACTATGAAATATCCCTCCAGGCGATGCGCGTCGAGGGACGGGACTTTTTCGCTGGCGTGACCTTTCCGGTTGGCGACTCGTCATGCTCGCTGATTCTTGGCGGCTGGGGCGGGACGGTGATCGGGTTGTCGAGCGTCAACAGCGAAGACGCGTCGCAGAACTCGACATCGCAATCCATGGATTTCGACCTGGGCCGTTGGTATAACGTCCGCATCAAAGTGACCGCAGAAAAGATTGAGGTCTGGCTCGACGATCGTCAGATCATCAGTCAGGACCTGAAGGGGAACCGGATCACCATTCGAATGGAAATGGAGCCGTCGCTTCCGCTTGGCATCGCGACGTGGAAAACCAAAGCGGCGCTCCGCGATATCCGCTTGCACCGGCTGTAGCACGCTTACGCAGGTCTCTGTGGGTGCAAAGGAAATCGCCCTGCGGGTAAACCGCTTCGTGTGCGGTTGAATCGGGCCAGACGAACGCAAACACCGTGAACGGAGCGAATTCACGCTCCGTTCATAACGGTGCGCGGAGTTACTGGACGTTGATCTTTACGTTGCCCGAACTCTTCTTGCCTCGTTGATCCGTTCCATCAAAGCTGACGACCAGAACGCCGCTCCGCCCGACGCCACATCCGATCCCCAGGCTCAGAGGGAATCGCAGATCGCGAGCATTGGTCAACTCCGTTCCGAATTCCTGGATAGGAACCGGGGCCGGCACAGTAACCGACGGGAGATGTGTTCCGGCGATGTCGGTGAAATTCATCGTGAAGTTGTTCACGACGAAACCAGCCGACCCGTTCGAACTGACCACCACCACGAATGGAACGGTGAATGGCGACACGGTTGGACAGAACGGCTGCGGGACCGGTTGCGCAACGATGTTGTCCGACAACGTGCTGATCGTGGCGGTCGACGACGACGCCGTCGATCCGGCCGGGCCGAATGTGGTTGGCGTTGTCGGCGAATTCGAATCACCGCACGACACGGTGATCAGGGCGGCTCCGATCAGGAGCGCGCAAGTGAGGTGACGACGGCTCCGGTAGGCGCCGAGGTCAAGGAGAGAAATCATGGGGAGCCTCCTTGGTCCGATCGAGATCGGATCGCGCCGGGTTACGTGAGGTCGTCGACTCGAATCACGAACAACGTGACTCGCCACGACCTTTCACGCGATTCTATGCGACATTGCCAGGGAAAAATCGATGACTTCCCCGACAGATGCAAGTACTCGAGCTGATTTCAAAACTGTCGCACGATCGAGGAAACGCTGGTCCCATCGGCGCACAACCGATGGTGAGCTGCGCAACAGTTTTGTAAGTTGTCAGCTCTCAGCTGCCGTTTCGAAGCTCTGCGTCCCGCGTCGGGCATTGAGCATTCACCTGAACATCCACGCACACACTGCAACAGCCGCAATTGCGGCGACGAGATCGCCGATGAGTGCGGCCGGCACGGCGTGCCTCGTGCGGCGTACGCCTACTGCGCCGAAATAGACGGCAAGCACGTAGAAGGTCGTCTCCGACGATCCGTACATGGTCGCGGCCATGCGCCCGATCAACGAGTCGGGGCCGTAGGTCTTCACGAGATCGGTTGTGAACGCGAGCGATCCGCTGCCGGTCAACGACCGAAGAATGGCGAGCGGCACCAGTTGCGCGGGAAACCCGGTCTTCGCAACGATCGGCTGCAGACCCGCCATCAGCAGATCCATCGCTCCGGACCCGCGGAACATACCAATCGCCACAAGAATTCCGACGAGAAAAGGGATGATCTTCACCGCCACGTCGAACCCTTCTTTGGCCCCTTCGATGAAGACGTCGTACACCTTCACGCCGCGGATCATTCCGACCAGTGGAATGATCACGAGGAGCACCGGGATCGCCCAGAGCGAGATCGCGTCGAGCGCCGCGCGAATCATGACCGCGCGCTCGCAGCAGCGGTGCGCTGTGGATAGAAGCGTTGCAGAAGCCGCGCGGTGAGAATGGCGGCCACGGTGCCGATGAACGTCGCCGCGATGGTCGGTGCGATGATTGCGGTCGGGGCCGTCGATCCCGCAGCCGCCAGCATCCCGATCATCGTCGCCGGAATCAATTGAACGCCCGACGTCGTCACCGCCATGAACGTGACCTGGGCGTTGGTGGCCACGTCCTTATCGTCGTTGAGCGTCTGCAGCTCCTCCATCGCCTTGATGCCAAGCGGTGTTGCGGCATTGTTGAGCCCGAGTACGTTGGCGGCGAGCGCAAGGACGATGGCGCCCCCGGCGGGATGGTCGCGCGGCACCTCGGGGAACAACCAACGAAGCATCGGACTCAAGGCGCGGCCAACGAGCGAAACCAGGCCGGCGGCTTCGGCCACGCGCATGATCCCCAACCAGAGCGTCATGATGCCGACCAGGCCGATGGCGACCTGCACCGCCGTTGACGCCGAATCGACCGCTCCCTTGGTCACCGCATCCGCGGTTCCATTAATCACCGCGACCACCAGCGCGATCGCCATCAACCCGAACCAAATGTAGTTCAACATGGTCTAGGTTCTACTGGGTTCTGTTGGGTTCTGCAAGGTTCTACTGGGTTCGGTTCTTGGGTTCTGCGGGGTTCTTGGGTTCTGCGGGTCCCGGGCGCACCATGGAGAACCCGAACGCTGGAGAACCGGAGACTCCGAACCCTGCAGAACCGAGTAGAACCTTGTAGAACCTCGTAGAACCCAGGTTATTGAGGCACGTGGGTGACGCCGTGCGGCGCTCCGGCGTATGGAATGCGTTGCACGACCTTGTTGCCGTCGCGGTGGTCGATGACAACGAGACCGGCACTCATCGCGCCCTCGTAAGCCGCGAACGTGTACTGACCGTTCGGTGTCGTCCACTGGTGTCCACCAGTGGTGGTTCCGGCACCAGCGGGCGCCAGATCAATCACTTCGACGCTGGGCGCACCACCCTCAATCAGTGAGTCCACATCGACGACAGCCATTCGAGCAGGGGACGTGCGCAGACCGAGGGTCAGCAACTTCTGGTTCGCCGACATGTCGAAGGTATCCGGCAGCCCGATTTCAAGCACATCTCGGTACGTGTGCGCTTCAAGATCGACCAGCGCCAGCCGATTCAGCGGCCTCCGGCTTACAAACGCCGTCTTGTTGTTCGGAGTCACGATCATCTCGTGCGCGCCCGGCACGTCCATGAACCACAGCACGGTGCCAGTCCGAGGATCCATCGCGGTCAGCTTGCCGGTGGCGTCGTTCAGGAAGTACAGCGTCTCGCCGTCCTGTGAGAACACGCCGGCGTGAACGCGTGCGGTAGGTCCGGACGGATCGCGCCAGGTCCCCAGGAGTGTGTCGTTCTCGGTTTCCACGACCGCGATTTGGTCCGTGCCATATAGTCCGACGGCGACAAGCTCCCCGCTCACAGTTGCATGAACGTGGTGCGGGCGGGAGCCGTTTGGAAACATCAGACGATTGATGATGGCGCCGTTCGTCGGATCGACAATGGCAATCGCAGGAGGGGTGGCTCTTTCCTCGGCCACGTAGAGCTTGTGGTTCGCATAGGCGAGGTCACCTGGCTGCGAACCAGCGCGCATCGGAACGGGATCGCCCACCGGGGTGCCATCACCCGCGTCGAATCCCTGGATTGTGTTGGCGCCTCGGTTGGCGACCCAGATGGCTCCGTTCACGTTGCGCTTCCCGCCCTCGGCGCTCATCACGATCGCCCCTGCGAGGGGTATTCCCGCCGTGAGCATCAGCATCGTGAAGCTTCGATACGTCCT
>JBPYFA010000590.1:0-4200 GCA_051986585.1 Vicinamibacterales bacterium
CGGCAGAGACGGCGAATTTTGACGGAATCGGCGTGACGGCAGTCACCGTGGGCGGCGGTTCCAGTTGCACCTCGGTGCGCTGAGCGGCCGCATCGGGCGTGACCTTCGCCACCTGACGAAACACCGGGTCCTTCCCTTCTTCAGGGAAAAGCAGCAGTCCGTCGCCGGCCTTCAAGTTGGTCGACAGCCCCTGGAAGAGCAGCGGAGCGCTCGTCAATCCATCTACGGGATGGCGCATCGTCAGGCGCGGCCTGATCGCATTCCACTGGACCCGGGCGTCGATCGCCTCGACCGTCTCGAAGATCTGAGGCGACTCGCCAGGGCCGGGCACGCTCTGAACTTGCGTCCCGATATCAATGGTGGTGGGCTTTGCTGCCTGGTCTGGCGCGCCCGGGGATTCCTCGAGCGTGAACGCGAGATAACTGCTCGCGGCTACACCGGGCCGGAGCTGATATCCGATCAGGCGCGCCAGCTCGGAGATCGAGCGGCGCTCGGTCGCCGTTCGAAGGTACGATTCGTTGGCGATACGTTCCTGGTAGAAGGTCAGCACGTCAGCCACGGTCGACCACGCGTCCAACAGTGCGATCGCGAAGTCGTCCAGGTCACGTGTCTGAAGGCGTGCGAGCGCGGGATGCGTCCGGCTGGACAGCCGCGCACGCATCGATTCGGCGAATGTCGCGTGCGTTCCCACACGATACGCGATGGCACTCAGACCGGGCCGGTTCGCGATATCGACCGGAATCAGCGAGGTGGTGCCTTCGCAGCAGCCACACGCGCCGGCGCAGTCGACGGACGATGACCCTTGCCCGGTCATTTGCCGCCTCCAAGGGTGAGACGGTAAATGCCACGATCGGGAAATGTCGGGTCGTTATCGAGCGTGGCGATCTCGAGCTTGCCGAGGAGCAGCTTGCCAATCTCGAGCGGTTCGGGATCCGGAACGCCCAGCCGCTGGAACGTCGTCACCTGCAGCGACGCGACCCCGTCGACGTTCTGGGCTGCGGCGTAGAGCGGGCTCAGATAGACGGGCTCACCAAAGCTGAAGTTGTCGGGGTGAAACACGCCCCGGCGACCGTCCTCGAGCGTTCGGCTGCTGAACACTTCGAGCAGCGCGGCTTTGACATCGCTGCGAAAGTAGTCAGGCTTGACGCAGACACGCATCTCGATCTCGAGCGGCACGAGCGTCGGGTTATCCACCTCGACGTCGTAGCCAGCCAGCCGGTATGGTTCGAGGTGTCGTCGCAAGCCCAGATCGAACTTGTCATCAACCGGTACCCCGCCCATTCGATCCACGCTGACGAAGGCCGTATGCCAGCTGCCGGTCCAACGGAATGTCGCTGCCGCGCGCTGGACGCCTGGGAACTGCGCACTAAGTGCCTCGTAGTCATCTCGGGTCACGGCACGTTTCTGTGTTCGGAAGGCAACCGGCGCGCATTGCCGAACCGACTCGATGCTTTCAGAATCAGTGCCGCCTCGCGCGGACAAGGGATTGGTGACCGACGTGATACGTGTCTCGGCGGTCACGATGTGTGCGATCGCATGAGCACCCACGTTGCCGCCGACCCCATTGCCCACGCGATAGCGGGCGGTGAACTGCGCCCCCGATTCGACTCGGGCGCCATGGCGTCCATCGCCGAACCGCAAGAACGCCGTTCCATCCGACTCGATTTCGACAACGAGGTCGTGATCGCCTGGTCCGCTGTCGAGCAGATCGCGACGCACATTCCATGTCCGATCGGGTGTAAACGCCGTCAATGCTGGGAGTGCCTTCGTCGGGTCCGAGGCGAGCTCTAACGTGGCCGCGAGCGACGAATCATATGGAACCGCGTGCGTGAGTGGAGCCTGTTGCAGACGCGGGCGAAACCTCGGGCGAGTGACGACGGTTGAAGGGCCGTCACAATACGAGCTGCCGTCGCCAGCTCGCGGTGTGACGATCGGAGCCGGCACGGTGCCGAGATCTTCTGGGCGAGCGACCGAAGCACCGTGATCCGCCAGCACGATGTTTCCGAGCGCAAAGCTGGCAGGACGTCGCCCATCAGGCGTGTCGATTTCCGAGAGGCACAACGGAAATGGCAGCCGATCTTCCGGCGCCCATTCGATCTCCACGATCCGTTGTCCGGTCACGGGATCGACGCGCGGCGCTCCGATGGTTCGATCCACCTCCGTGTGCTGCTCGAACTTCCTCGTGGCCTCGGGTTCCACTCTGACCAGCCGGACCGCATGACGATGGGCAGGATCGGCATCTGCCGGGTGACCGGTCGTCGGGCCGTACCGTTCCTCGAACACGAGCACGTCGCCGGCGCACAAACGCAGTCGCGTGTCGTCGTCTCCGCCGTCCAGCAGCGTCGCTTGCACCGCGCCACGTGGCAGGCAGCATCGCTCGTCGCTCCAGGTGTAGAAGGTGATGTCGTTATGCGGCTCGAATAGAAGTACGTCGTGCATCACCTCGAAGACGGCAGGCTGGCTCCGGAGCGCCTGCTGGTGCTCGCTCGAGTCCGGCTGAATCCGAGGCAGCTGCCCGTTGATCCGCGTGAGCAGTGTCGTACCGGCGGTAATGGGGACGCCTCGATCGTTCACCCGGATCTGGACCCACGCGCGTGCATTGCAGCCGTCGTGCATGCGATAGTCGACGAGCCGTGCGTGACGCCGCACCGATACGCGGCGACGGGCGGTATTCAGGTAGGCCTCGGTGGCAATCGCGTCCTGGTAGTAGCTGAGCGTGTCGGCAAGGTAGGCGAGCGCCTCGACGACGGTGATACTACCGTCGGCAGCTCCGCGATCTCGCCACGCCGGCATCAGCACCGCGAGCCGATCGAGCATCAAGCGGCGGAAGCTACCGTAGTCCTTCGCGAGATAGTCGATCTCCGGTTCGCTGCGGAATACCGGCGGACAGCGATGTGTCGGACGGCAATCGAAGTCGGATTGACAATCGATCCTGAACGAGAAGGTCACCGAAGACAGCGCCGGATCGAATCCCGCCGGCGGTCTGTCGTCGTCAGATCCGTGCACGAGCCGCAGCGTGTATCGCGAGAAATCTCCCTGTTCCGAGAGGACGACACGGAGCACGTTTGGCGTTCCGGGTTCCTGCTCCGCATCGATGACGCGCACGTGGCGAATGCGCTCGCCGCCGTCGATGCGCACCATCCCGGTGTTCAAAGTAGCGACGTGCTGGGCGCTGACGAAGTGGACGAGCAGGTCGCCGGCGTCGATTTCCAGATAGTCGATGCCATTGATGCCGGTGCCGCGCAGCTTCGAACGGCGCAATTCATCGCAGCAGTGATACATCACAGGGTTGCCCCGTTGCGCGTGAACTCGGCTGTCCCGCGGACTTGAGTGCGTCGAACGACGTACCGAACGAAGATGCTGAGCGTGGAATCAACTGCCTCCACACGCACGGCCTCGACCGTGACCAGATCGCCCAGCCATTCCTGAAGCGCGCCCTGAATCAGGAACTGCGTGGTGGCCGCAAGTTCTTCGCTGTTTGGGGCAAAAACCAGCTGCACGACTCCGCAGCCGAAAGTCGGCCGGTTGACGCGCTCGCCGGGTGCGGTGAACAGCACCTGCTCAATCAGATCACGCACATATCCATCGTCGTCCGTTGTCGCCGTACGACCGGTCACGTCGAACTGAAAGGGATAGTCGAGGTGAGTCATGATGCGGCCACCCGAGGCTGCACAACCACTGGTATCAGAGGGGTGGCCGTGGGTACACAGATCGCCTGCCCTGTCTGCACGAGCACCGGCGATCCGCCGGCAAAGACGCGCACGGCGCCGATCACCCATTGCGCGGTGACACATGGGCCGTTGCCCGCCGGCGGGACAAACGGGCAGCCCGCGATCACATACTGAGTCGTCACGGTGGCGATGGGCGTGCCGTTCACCAGCACTCGCGGAAACGGCGTGACCGGCTGCGCCTGCCCGCCGTGTGCGCACAGCACCGTGGCCCCGACGTTCAGCACGAAGCCCGGCATGTCAGATCACCACGAGGGCGGCCTTGTTGATCATCACGCTCGGTCCGACGAGCTCGATCGACGCGCCCTTTCCGTTGTTGATGTAGATGCCGCTGTCGTTGACGACAATCATCGCGCCGGTCGGACTGCGGAGAATGATGCCTCCTGTGCCTGGCGGGGCTGGCGCGGGTACGGGTGCCATAACCGGCAGCGGCGCGGCATCGCTGATCACGACTGAATGCTGCAGCGTTGTT
>JBPYFA010000591.1:0-4939 GCA_051986585.1 Vicinamibacterales bacterium
GGGGTTGGCGAATCAATCGACGATCTCGTGCCGTTCTCGCCGGACGAGTATGTTGAGGCATTGTTTGAAGAGAAGAAATGGTAGTCAGTTCTGGGTTCTGGGTTTTGGGTTCTCAGTTTTGGTTTGCAGTTCTTGGTTTTTGGTTCGTTCCTAGTTCTTGGTTTTGGGTTCGTTCGTAGTGTCTTGGTTTTGGAACCAGATTGTGGACTGAAACCAGAAACCAAAAACGAACCAAGAACCAAGAACGAACCAAGAACTAAGAACAGCAAACCACAACTAATAACCCAAAACCCAAAACCAAGAACCGACTCTTGCCCATGCTCACCGACACCGATTACATGTCCCGTGCGTTGGCGATCGCCGAGCGTGGGAGGGGCAGGACGAGTCCCAATCCGATGGTCGGCGCGGTGGTCGTCGATGCCGAAGGCGTCGTCGTCGGCCGAGGGGCGCATGAATTTGCCGGTGGACCGCATGCGGAAGTGCATGCCCTCCGGGATGCGGGACCACGGACGAAGGGCGCAACGCTTTACTGCACGCTCGAGCCGTGCAGCCACGTCGGACGGACCGGTCCGTGCGCGCCGATGGTAGCGGATGCTGGCCTCAGGCGCGTCGTGATCGCGACCGGCGATCCCAACCCGCTCGTGAACGGCGGCGGCCTCGACCTGCTGCGGAAGCGTGGCATCTCGGTCACCACCGGCGTCCTTGCGGACGAGGCGCGGACACTCAACGCACCCTTCTTCAGCGTCATGACGCGGCGACGGCCGCTGGTCACGATGAAAGTGGCGCTCAGCGCCGACCACCGCATCGCCAGTCGTCCTGGCGTGAGAACGCCGATGACCGGTGCCGCGGCAGGCCGTGTGATCCATCGAGATCGCGCCGAAGTCGACGCCATTGCCGTGGGCTCGGGAACCGTTCTCGCAGACGATCCCAGCCTGACGGCTCGAGGTGCGTTCCGGCATCGACCGCTGGTTAGGGTTGTCTTCGATTCGCGGCTGCGCACGCCGCCCGGCGCCCGCCTGCTCTCGACCCTGAATGCCGGTCCAGTCATAATTGTAAGTACCCGTTCGAATGCGGATCGTGCGCCAGAGCGCGTGATCGCCCTCGAAGCCGTCGGAGCGACGATCCTGGTAATCGACGATGGTTCGACGATCTCGGAGGCGCTTGGACAGCTGGCGGCCGACGGCGTCTCGTCGTTGATTGTGGAGGGCGGCCTTGCGCTTCATCGCGCGTTTTGGGACGCCGAGCTCGTTGACCGCGTCCAGATGTACATGACGCCACGTCGTCTGGGTGCCGAAGGACTCGAGTGGCTGCCTTTGCCGCTGCCACGAACCGGACCTGTCCGCACGACGGTGCTGGGCGACGACGTGCTGGTCGAAGCAGATGTTCACCGGACTGATTGAAGCGGTCGGGGAGATTTCGGAGATGATTCCGTCGCCGGCGGGCTTTCGCCTGCGGCTGGCGACGCCGATCGCCGGCGAACTTTCGCCCGGAGATAGCGTCGCCGTGAACGGCGTGTGTCTGACGGCGGTCTCGTGCGACCAGGCGGCCATTCACGCCGATGTGTCGCCAGAGACACTTCGGGTGACGGCGCTCGGGTCGCTCCGGCCCGGTGCGCTCGTCAATCTCGAACGGCCGCTGCGCGCCGACGCCCGGCTCGGCGGGCATTTCGTTCAGGGCCACGTGGACGCGACCGGCACGCTCGACGATGTCCGCCAGGAGGGGGATTCTTTCTGGCTAACGTTCAGTTACCCGGCACTCCTCGCGCCGTACATCGTTCGGAAGGGATCGATCGCCATCGACGGGATCAGCCTCACGGTTGCCAACGTCGACGATCGCCAGTTCAACGTGCAGATCATTCCGTACACGTGGGAGCATACGAACCTGCGTCTGGCGCGACGCGGAGACTCAGTCAATCTCGAATGTGACATCCTCGGGAAGTACGTCGTCCGGATGGCCGAACTTGGCGGCTTGTCGACGCGCTCAGAGCGCGATCGCTGAGTGTTGATGGTTGATCGTTATGGCTAAAGCAACGAGAAAGAAGAAATCACCATTTGCGCCGATCGAAGCCGCGATCGAGGCGATCCGGGCGGGGCAGATGATCATCGTCGTTGACGACGAGGATCGCGAGAACGAAGGCGATCTGACGATCGCGGCCGAGAAGATCACGCCGGACACGATCAATTTCATGGCTCGCCATGGCTGCGGACTGATCTGCGTGCCGCTGACCGAGGATCGTCTCGCCGAACTCGATCTGCCACAGATGGTAGGGCAGAACACGGCGCGTCTCGGCACGGCGTTCTCGGTGTCGATCGACGCGAAAGCGGTGACGAGCACGGGCGTGTCCGCGAGCGATCGCGCCGCCACCGTGCTGGCGACGATCGATCCACGTACCCGACCATCGGATCTCGTACGGCCCGGGCACATGTTCCCATTGAAGGCACGCAACGGCGGTGTGCTCGTTCGAGCCGGTCAGACGGAGGCAGCCGTCGACCTTGCGCGCATCGCCGGGCTGTATCCGGCCGGCGTCATCTGCGAAATCATGAACGACGACGGCACCATGGCGCGCGTGCCTGAGCTGACCAAGTTTGCGAAGCGGCACAAGCTCCTGATGATCACCGTCGCCGATCTGATCCAGTACCGATTGCGAACCGAAGCGCTGGTGCATCGCGTGGCGACGGCGGAGCTTCCGACCGAGCACGGAGACTTTCGCGTCTACGCGTTCGAGAGCATCATCGACCGCGAAACCCACGTCGCCCTGGTGAAAGGAGACATCGGCGATGGGCAGAACGTGCTCGTCCGCGTGCACTCACGGTGTCTCACCGGCGACGTGTTTCATTCCGCCCGTTGCGACTGCGGACCGCAGCTCGACGCGGCGATGGAACGGATTTCCGCCGAGGGCCGAGGAGTCCTCCTCTACCTCAACCAGGAGGGACGCGGGATCGGGCTGGCGAACAAGATTCGCGCCTACGAACTCCAGGATCAAGGCCTCGACACGGTAGAGGCGAACGAGCGTCTCGGCTTCAAGGCCGATCAGCGAGACTACGGGATCGGCGTCCAGATTCTCAAGGATTTGGGGGTCAAGTCGATGCGGCTGCTTTCGAACAACCCACGCAAACTTGTGGGAATCGAGGGCTATCAGCTGTCAGTCGCAGAGTGGATCCCGCTTGAAATCCCCGCCTCGGATGGCACGCGGCGGTACCTGACCACGAAAAAGAACAAGCTCGGGCACAAGCTCACGTCGGTTTGACAGTCCGGGCCGTGTTCAGCTACGATAAACGTTTGCGTCTGAAGCGCTTAGCCGTCTAGAGGGCGCGTCCTTTTAGCTATCAAACCACTTTGAAGCGGTCGCAAAAAGGACGCGAGCGAGCGCAGCGAAGCGAGCCACGGCGCCCGCCTTTGCGCCGAAGGCGCTTCGGCGAGGTCTCGCCGTAGCTTTAGCGGAGGCGGAAACGGAGCGAGCTGGCGAAGCGGCTTGCGAGAGAGCGTGTTGGGGAGTCCGAGGGGCGAAGCCCCTCGGAACAATAAAAGACCATGTTTGAATCGCTCAGCGATCGCCTGCAGGGAGTATTTCGTTCGCTCCGCGGCGAAGTGCGCCTGACAGAGGCGACCGTCGAAGCCGCCCTGCGTGAGATCCGCATGGCGCTGCTCGAGGCTGACGTCAACTTCAAGGTCGTCAAGGCTTTCATCGACCGCGTTCGCGATCGCGCTGTCGATCAGGAGGTTCTGAAAAGCCTGACCCCGGCGCAGCAGGTCGTCCGCATCGTCCGCGACGAGATGCTGGGGCTCTTTGGCGACACGACGGGTGGGCTGCCACCTTCACAGGCACACCCGCGCGTCATTCTCCTTCTCGGACTGCAGGGATCCGGCAAAACAACGACGGCTGGGAAACTCGGTCGATGGCTCACCAAGCAGGGGCGCCATCCGATTCTGGTATCAACCGACGTCAGGCGTCCCGCCGCGATCGAGCAGCTGAACGTTGTTGGCAAGCAGGCGGGCGTGCGCGTCTACGACCCGGCTGGCGACCTCGATCCGGTGCGGCGCGCCAGCGGCGCGATGACCGAAGCGAAGAATACCGGCTTCGATACCGTGATCGTCGACACCGCCGGACGCTTGCACATCGACGATGAGCTGATGAACGAGCTGCAGGCGATCCAGCAGACCGTCGAGTCGACGGATCGCTTGTATGTCGCCGACGCCATGACCGGTCAGGACGCTATCAAGAGCGCCGGTGAATTCAACCGGCGGATCGGGATCAGCGGGGTCGTGCTGTCGAAGATGGATGGCGACGCCAGGGGCGGCGCAGCGCTGTCGGTCGTTGGCGTCGTCGGCGTGCCGATTGCGTTCGTTGGCAGCGGCGAGCGGTTGCAGGACCTCGAGCCATTCCATCCGGATCGGGTCGTGTCGCGCGTGCTCGGAATGGGCGACGTGCTGTCGCTCATCGAGAAGGCGGAGGAAGCCGTCTCGCTGGAGGACGCCGAGAAGCTCGAAAAGAAGATCCGCCTGGACGAGTTCACGCTCGAGGATTTCCGGGATCAGCTGCGGACGATCAAGAAGATGGGGCCGCTCGAGCAGATCATCGGCATGCTGCCGGGCATGGGGGCGATGAAAGAGCTCGCCGCCAACCGCGAGAAGGTCGATGATAAACAGCTGAATCGCATCGAAGCGATGATCAATTCCATGACGCCGAAGGAGCGCCGGAATCACCAGTTGATCAACGGCAGCCGGCGTAAGCGGATCGCGAAGGGAAGCGGCACCTCGGTCGAGGAAATCAATCGTCTGTTGAAACAGTTCATCCAGATGAAGAAGATGCTCAAGGCGATGGGCGGGATGGCCGGCCTCGGCAAGAAGAAGGGCGGCCTTGGGATGATGAAGTCGTTGATGAACAAGTGAGGATCAGTGGCCAGTTGCCAGTTGCCGGTTTCCAGACCGGCGAGCGGCT
>JBPYFA010000592.1:0-6300 GCA_051986585.1 Vicinamibacterales bacterium
GCCGGGCTTTTGGTAAACATGCGAAGGGAATGGGTCAGATCCTTGAAGAACGTCTCGAAGCGCATGAAGAGTCCTCGATGGTGCGTGATCGCAGAGCTACACGTTCAGCTTGGAACGTCGTCGCGCCGGATTTTGGCCTTGGTTAGCGCGAACAGTCGTTAGACGCGCGATCGGGGTATTTTGTTCATCCCCCGGACCGCGCTCGTCCCGCCACTCGTCACTCAGCGGAACATGAAGTAGACAGCGCCGAGGAGACAGATGCCTGCCCAGAGAAAGTCCAGCCGCAGCGGCTGCTTCATGTAGAGGACCGCGAACGGCACGAACACGAGGAGCGTGATCGCTTCCTGCAGCACTTTGAGTTGCCCGAGTTGCAGGGAACGGAATCCAATCCGATTGGCAGGCACCTGCAGAAGGTATTCAAAGAAGGCAATCGACCAGCTCACGACGACGGCGATGTACCACGGACGGGCGGCGAGATTCTTGAGATGCGCGTACCACGCGAATGTCATGAAGATATTCGAGCAGACGAGCAGGCCAGTGGTGATCAGCAACACGGTCATTGAGCTCTCTTTGTGTGAAGGGAAAGAATGCGGTGTGACGACGCGAACTGCTAGGATGAGCCGCAGCTTAGAACCGGCAATTCGAGGCACCAGTGAGCAAAGCACGCTTGGAAGCGTTCAGCGACGGCGTCATCGCCATCATCATAACAATCATGGTCTTGGAACTGCGACCACCAGCCCACGCCGACCTGCGCGCCCTGCGCGACCTGTGGCCCGATTTCTGTGCCTACACTCTCAGCTTCGTCATCCTGGGCATCTACTGGAACAATCATCACGTCCTCGTTGGCGCCATGCACCGGGTCAGCGCCGGAGTGCTGTGGGCCAACCTGCACCTGCTGTTCTGGCTGTCGCTGTTTCCGTTCGCGACGGCGTGGATGGGGCGGAACTACGAAAGTCCGTTCCCGGTCGCCGTTTACGGATGCGTGGGATTCCTGTCCGCGGTCGCGTACACCATTCTGCAGATGACGATCATCGCTGCCGACGGTCACGGCTCCAGAGTCGGACAGGCCGTCGGCAGCGATTTCAAGGGTCGGATGTCGCTTGCTGCGTACGCGGTTGCGATTGTGCTGTCGTTCGCCAACCACTGGTTTTCGTGGGCGCTGTACGTCTTCGTCGCGCTCGTCTGGTTCATCCCCGATCGTCGCATCTCGCGCGTCGCGGGCGCCGACTAAGCCTCAGTGATGTTTGAAATACTGGACCGCGCGTTCATGCTTTTCGGCTGCGGCTCGGCTTCCGAACGTTCCCAGATTCTTGCGGCGGCCCGTCTTCGGATCCTTTTTGCGCGAGTAGAGGCGATATTGACCTGACGATAACTTTCGGATCATGGAACCCTCCGGATTGATTCGACGCAACAATCGCTCCAGAAGAACGGTGTCGTCGGAGGGTCAGTCTAGCTCGACGTTATTGGTTTCTCAGTCACTCTATCGCTTCAACGCACATCAAGCGTTCGGCCGGCGTCGAGGTTATCGAAACTCAAGATCGTGTTGAACACCATGAAATAGCTGCCGATCGTCTCGCCTCGATAGATCGGGTTGTTCGCAAACAACACGACATGGCCTTTACCGACCGGCACGTCGACGACGACCGGCCGCTGCGCGATGTCGTTTCCCCCATCGAGCAGACCAGACACCAGCAAGCTGTTCTGCGCGTCGAACCGCATCGCCACGCGGGGCCTGAACTGCGGCGGAATCAATGTCGCAGGGTTCCGTTTCAGCTGCTCTTCAGTCGGCAGCGCGTACTGCCACGGTTGGATCTGGTCGGGAGGAGGCAACGGCGAAAGGTTCGACCCTTGGTCGGCAGGTCGCCCCTGCACGACGTCCGGATCGTCCGGTGTTCCCCGCCCGGTGGGACGGCCTGCGCCGGGACCGCCACCTCGCCCGCCCCCAGCCGCTCCGCCTCCGCCCCCTCCAGCACCCCGGCCTCCGCCACCGACGCTGGCGCTGACGGAAAAGCTCTCCCCGCTATCGCTGTACATCGCGAGGCTGTCGGGCACTCCGTAAACGACGGGACTGGCGGCGTCGACGATCTTCGTCCGCAGCAGCGATCCGACGACGCGAGACGAGGCGCCGGGGCGGTTGACGTTCACGCCGTAGGTGAAGTTGTTGGTGACGGCAAACTCGGCGCTGCTGTTCGACGCGACGAACACGCCGCCCGCCGCGATGAACGCTCGCAGGTGCATCAAACCCTCGAGGCCCATGCCGACGCGCGTGTCGTCGGTCTCCGCCCACTTGCCGACGTTGGGCGTGTCGGCGGAGTTGCGATACGGGATCGCATTGAGCCACATCGGCGTACCTTCGACCGACGCCTGGCTGCCGCCAGGTCCGAAGATGATCACGTCGTACTTCGACCGAAGATCTGCGGTCTTTCCAATCGCCTGCGGATCGATGTAGTCGTACGGAACGCCGTAGAGATCGAACGCCTGCCGCCACCAGCCTTCGGTCTGCGTGCTGTTCCATTGATGAAGGATGGCGATGCGGGCGGCCCGGGCCGGGTGCATCTTGACCGACGGCAGTCCGGAAAGCGCTCGGACCTGAAGACCAAGCTCGCGCGTGACCCGGTCGATCTCATTCGCGGACACTCCGCGAATGACAAAGGTCCCGCGCCCGAACTTCGCGCCGCCCGATTCGAACGGCTCCTCCGCGAGCTCGATGTCGGCATCTTTCAATCGATAACGAAGCGTGATCAGCGCGTTGTCCGCGTTGTGATTGACAGCAAACACGCTCCCGTCGCCGCTAATGCCACTCGGCGCCTTGATATCGGTCACCGTCGTCATCGGTACGCTCAGCACCGACGGGTCGGTGACTCGCACGGCCTGCACGGCAAACCCTTCCGGAAAGGTCCACCCGGTGTCGTCGTACGGCCGCGTTTGCGGATCATTGGGCGCCCAGTATTGATAGTCGAGCAGCGCATCGGCGATGCGCGAGTAGGGCTGGTCCATGCGAACGATGTAGCTGCCCGCGGGGAACTCGCGTGTCGTCTCGCGCGCGCGCGATGGTTGTTGCTGCGCCGCCTGCGGCGATGTCTGGGCCGCGGCTTCGGCGTTTTCCGGATTCGCGCCAACCACCGCACTCTGGGCACCTGTAGCACCCTCGGCACCCGCAGCACCCGTGGCACTCGTGGCACCCCCGGCACCCGTGGCACTCCCGCCACCCGCGGCACCCCTTCCTCCCCGTCCGCCCGCAGGCGCCGGCCTGACCGGGACCTTGACGGTGAAAGAGGACGTCGCCCGTGAGACCTCAACCGCCTGCCGTTGGAGCACGCGAAGCAGCTCGGCCTGCGATCCAAGCCGGGAATCATTCGCGGGAAAGACGTAGGCCGCTGGGCCCTCGACGCGGGCTTTCAGAATCGATCGTTTGCTCTTGTCGTAGAAGTTCCGGAGAAAGTAGACCCGGTTGTTCGCCAGGTAGTTCAGCGAGATCAGGACCCCGGTCTGTTCGTAGTTGTTGTTGTTGCGAAGCGACCACCGCACGCGGGAAATCGGTGGATTCTGGCGATACCAGGTGCGCGAGGTTTCGGCCGGCGTGAGCGTTCGCTCTTCGGTGTCGGCGCTGCCGCTGTTGCCAAAGGTTTCATACAGGCGGCTGATCCCGTTGTGAGTGGCCGCCATGAACATGAGGTAGCCGGGCGACCAGGTATCGAACGTTCCCCAGGCGTAGACGCCGGGCATCCCCATCCGCGTCATCTCGTTGACGTTGTTCCAGCCGATCAGGTGCCACTCGTTGGTCAGAATCGGATCCAGCCAGGCGTTGTATGGACCGTTGCCGATCGTGTTGTCGTAGAGAAACGACCCCGACTCGTGGAGGTCGTGCAGCACCTGCGCTTTCCATCCAAGGTAAGTGTTGAGGACGTTCTGCGACAGTTTCAACGTCAGCGCCATCGCATCGCGATTGTTGTCGTGCGCGACATAGTGGCCCCAGTAGACCGCGCTCATCGGCGTGTCTTTCGGGTGCTTCTTGCGCCATTCGTAGGCGTCGACCACGCGATCCCGTCCGTCGGGCTCGACGACCGGCGTGATCAGCGTAATGACGTGCTCGCGAATATTACGGATGTAGAGGCTGTCGTCGACCGCCAGGCGATACGCCAGTTCCATCAGCGCCGTCGGCGCGCCTGCTTCGGTGGAATGAATCGTTCCGGTGATGTAGTACACGGGCGCCGCACGCCGCGCGATCTCATCCGCCAGGTCGTCGTCCTGCTTGATCGTGCGCGGGTCGGCCAGCTTGGCAAGATCGGCCTTGTTCTGATCCAGCTTCGCCATCAACGCTTCCGACGCGACCGCCACCGCGATCATCTCGCGGCCTTCCTCGGAAGTGCCGATGGAGAACACCTTGACCCGCGGCGTCGACTTCGCGAGGAGCCGCATGTAGTCGTGAACCTCTTTGGTGTAAGGCAGCTTTCCTTCCGCGCCGGCGATGTCGCCAAGGACGGCCGCCGGCGTCGGCACCGTTTTCGACGCCGGCAGATAGTCCACGAGCGGCGACAGGAAGAACGTCTCGGTTGTGTACTTCTTGATCTTCCTGGTGTAGTCCTCGTCGATCGACTGATTCGGATCGCGCCCTGGCTTCGCGTTCGCCAGATCCGCCTCGCTCACCTTCTTGCCGTTGGCAGCGAGCTGACCATCTTGCGGGAACGAGATGCTGAAGAGCACGAGAAGGAACGCCAAGCGCCGGGTCATCTGTCGGGCCATAGGAGAGAATTGTAATCGGTGAATTCGTGGGTTGGTGAACTAGTGAGTTGTGAATTAGTGAATGCGTGACTTTGGATCGCGCGGCTACGGCGCGCGCCTGCACGCGCGGTGGCGCGTCGCGGTCACAGTTTACCAACTCACCATTCACGAATTGATTAGCCTCTCCCAATGAACGGCATCTTGGTCGCCATCACCGTCATGAACTGCACGTTTGCTTCGAGCGGGAGACCGGCCATGTACACGACCGCCCGCGCAACGTGATCGACGTCCATCAGCGGCTCGACGGCAATATCGCCGTTCGCCTGCGGCACACCCTTCGCCATCTTGGCCGCCATCTCGGTCGCCGCGTTGCCGATATCGATCTGGCTGCACGCGATGTCGTACTGCCGGCCGTCGAGCGATATCGATTTCGTCAACCCGGTGATGCCGTGCTTGGTTGCGGTATAGGGTGCGGAGTTCGGACGCGGCACGTACGCCGAAATGGACCCGTTGTTGATGATCCGTCCGCCACGCGGCGTCTGCGCTCGCATCAGCGCAAACGCTTCCCGCGCGCAGAGAAACGCGCCCGTCAAGTTGACGTCCACCACCGACTTCCACTGGTCGACCGTTAACTCGTCGATCGTCGCCCCTGGCACGTTGATGCCGGCGTTGTTGAAGAGCACGTCAAGACGACCAAACGCGTCGCGGACTGCCTGAAAGAGGCTCGCCACCGACGCCGCGTCCGCCACATCAGCGGGAACAACCAATGCTTTGGACGTGGTTCCATCCGCCGCCTTCGCCGTTTCCTGCAAGGGGGCCTCACGCCGTCCGCACAGCGCGACTGAATACCCAGCCTTCATCAACGCGATGGCGACAGCCTTGCCGATGCCGCTTCCTGCGCCCGTGACAACTGCCGTTTTCTGAGCCATTTTCCTCTCTACTAAGCTCTTTGCGCGCCAGGATCTTCCGCCTGAAGGCGGAAGCCACACGTCTGTGAATCATGTGGCTTCCACCTGTAGATGGAAGGACCTGCCGCTTCCGAACCCTCTCCGACTTCCGTGGCTTCCACCTTTAGGTGGAAGGACCCGCCGTAGTAGTATCGCCCGTTCTCGGAGGTGGGGGATGGTTCGACGTGCGTTCTTTTCTGCGTCGTTGGCGATGCTGTTCGGTTCGTGGCTCGCATCGCCCGCGATCGCCGGGCCGGTCCGATTGGCACGGCATCCGGATTATCACGCGGGACGGGTGGCGTTCAGTTACCTCGGCGACATCTGGACCGCCAACGAAGATGGCACTGGCATCGTTCGCATCACCGACAACAGCGCGCGGGAAGTGTATCCGCGTTTCTCGCCCGACGGCCGCTGGATCGCCTTTTCCTCGAACCGCTACGGCAACTACGACGTGTTCGTCGTCCCCGCGTCAGGCGGAACCCCGGTCCGGTTGACGTATCACACCGGCACCGACGACGTCGTCGGCTGGACACGTGATTCGCAGCGAATCGTTTTTCGTTCGGCTCGCGGCGATGGCGCGTTCCCAAACGTGGCCGTGCTGTATGAAGTTCCGGTGGCAGGCGGCATGGAA
>JBPYFA010000593.1:0-17035 GCA_051986585.1 Vicinamibacterales bacterium
ACTACATCACCCGCGAATCGTATTCTCACGAGGGCAGCAGCTGTGGCTTCTGGAGCGGCACCTCGCCAATCGACTACCCCGCGTTCTACGCGTATGCCTACCCGCAGCCGAATGGGTTTGGCGACGCGCGCGTTCGTCCGGACGATGCGTTCTACAGCACAGATTTCGGCGAGTTCATCCTGCCGTATGACCGTGTCCGCGAATCCGCGTCCCCTGACGAGACGCTGCTCGACTTTCTTCAGTCGACCTACGAGGCGGCCGCAGATCTGGCGCACTGGGATCGCGCCGCGCTCGAGCGCGGGTGAATGGGGACAGGCCGGGGACGGGCCGGGGTCGGACATGGGACAGACGCACGTCTGTCCCGTGTCTGAGCTAGGTCTGACCCCGGTCTGTCCCTGACGTGTCCCCTTGCAACCCGCTCAGGAGGTCGATCAGGCGCGCGAGCGATGGAGACGTTACCGGCTCAGACACGCTGACGGAATGGCTGCGGCCCTCGTCTTCTATCGTGATCTGGTAGGTGCGATGGTCGGCTGCCCCATGCGGCGCGGACATCTGCGCCGGCAGGGCGAAAAATCCGCAATCTTCGATCAGGCCGATCAACTCCCGCCGTTGCGGCTCGGCAATTGCGTCGACCTCGATTGTTCGCGGAGCGGCGAGACCGGGAAAGTACGCGATCCCGCCGCTCGTCTGAAACTGCACCCGCATGCGTGAGCCGCCTCACGGCATGCTATTGCAAGGCGGCAACGCTCGTCGAGACCGAGAGACCGACCGTGGCCCATGCATCAGCGACGATTTCCTGCTCGACGCTGCCCTGTCCGTACAGCCGTCCAGCGGTCGATACCGTCAGCTTGGCGAAGCGCTTGAATCCGGTGTTCGAACGCAGGCCCGAGTCGCGCAGCGTTTCGTACCAGATTCGTCCTGCTTTCTCCCACGCGTATCCATCGAGTGCGTAGGCCGCCAGGTAGAACGCCCGATTCGGAATTCCCGAGTTGAGGTGCACGCCGCCGTTGTCGTCGTAGGTGTTGACGTACTTGCTCATGTGATCGGGCTGCGGATCGTTGCCGAGAACCGGATCGGCATACGCGGTTCCCGGCGCCTTCATCGATCGGAGCGCGGCACCGTTGACGGCCGGTGTGAACAGCCCTTCTCCAATCAGCCAATCCGCCGTGCGCGCGGTGTCGCCATTGTGCTTCTGCTTGATCAGGGATCCAAAAACGTCCGATAGCGACTCGTTCAACGCTCCGGATTGGAACATATAGAGCAGCTGCCCCTCGTCCTGTGTGACGCCGTGTGCCAATTCGTGTCCGATGACGTCGAGAGCGATGGTGAAGCGGTTGAACAAGCGCCCGTCGCCATCGCCGAACACCATCTGCCGTCCATTCCAGAACGCGTTGTTGTATTTGTTGCCGTAATGCACCGTGGCATCGAGCGGCATGCCCTCATCGTCGATGGACTGGCGATCGAATACCTCGAAGTAGAAGTCCCAGGTCGCACCGAGACCGTCGAAGGCTTCGACGACGGCGACGTCGGCGGTTGCCGCCGGCGGCGCAGTTTCACTTGCGACCACGGTACCTGGGAGTTCCTGGTGATTGTTGGCGGTGTAGATCGTCCGCTGCTTGACAGGTGGAACCACCGCGTTGGTGACGGTCGGCGCCGCTCCGAGCGCCAGCGGTGTCGCCCGCAGCGTGCGAAACGTCGAGTCGAGGGCGAGAGTTCGTGTCGCCGCCATTCGCTCCTCGAGCGTACCGCGCTCGGCAATCGACCTGAGGATGTGCGGCGGCAGGATGCAGAACAGCGACTGGCGCGACGAACACATAGCTGGCCTCCTTCTGAGCGGACGTCAACGCGACCGATTGAACTTAAGAACGTTAGTGAAGGTCAGGAGGTTCAGAGGAGGCGAACGGGTAATTGCTGCACGGGTAGAAAGTGCTGGTTGCTGAGTTCTGATTGCGGAGTCGAGTGCGATCGATCAGCAATCAGCCATCGACAATCAGCACCTTGGGCGAACGGTTCACCGATTCGTGATTAGCGATTCACGATTCACAAGCACCCCGGTCGCCCCGCGTCGCCGTTGCATCGCCACATCGACGTCGTGCGCGGTCGACGAATCGAGCGGCGTGAGCTGGCGGACAACGTCCCCTTCCTTCACCGCGAGGGCTGTGCCATCGCGGTAAGCCAGTCGGGTACGGATGGCGGTGCGGATGCGCTCGCCCGCGGTGATGACACCAACCAGGTTCAGCGGGTCGACGGCGCTGATGACGATCACGCGATTCGTAGGCCGGCTTCGCCGTGTCTTTCGCAATCGCTCGACTGCTTCCGGTAACGCGAACTGTTCGCCCGCCATGCCGGCGACGAAGCGTCCTCCTCGCAGCTCGCCTCGCGCTTCGAGCCTTCGGTAGACGCGCGTGAGGTCGCGCCACGGAACGGTTGTCGGCTCTCTGGCCAGAACGCGCCGAAACACCACGCCGTAGCGGCGAAGCAGCGTTCGCGCCAGTATCTCGACGTCATCGGTGTGTGTGCCTGGCGCAGCGTTGAAGGCCGACCAGCGGCCGGCGAAATGCGTGCGTCGATCGCGAACCGGCGGTATGCCGCGGGCGATCGCAATCAGTGCGCGCAACCCTGAGAAGCCGTCCGACGCCACCACGCCGGCGGAGACCAGGCCGCCAATCGCCTGCCGCAGCGCGTCGCCGTCGAGCCGGCACGAGGTCGCGAGGTCGTTGAAGAACGAGGCGCCTCGGGTGGTGAGCACCTCGAGAACACGCCGGGCATCTTCAGACAAACTGCCGACGCGTTCGCCCGTGTCGGCGTCATCGCGCCGCAGCCGCTGCCACACGTCGCCGTGCTCGCGCAGAAACAGCGCGACGGGCGTCGCGGGTACCAGGCGAGGCGGACTCAGTGGATCGATCGCGGGTGTGGAGACCCGCGCCCAGCCGACTTCGCCGGCCAGGCACAACATATCGAGCAGTTGTGGATCATAGCCGTCCATGCGTGCCGGGAGAACCGCGCGTTCCCATCCTGCCGCGGCGAGCTCGAATCCATCCAGGATCGAGATCGCTTCTCGAAGCCCGTCCAGCGACGTCAAGGCGCTCGTCCCATCGGCGTGCTGCCATGCGAACAGAAAACGCATGAAATCGGCAGGACTGACCGGCTCAATCTCCGCCCGCAATCGGTTGAGCGTGTAGCGGTGTATCCTCGACAGCAGCGATCGATCGCACCACTCGAGAGTGGTTGCCGTGCTGAGATCGGTAGTCCTGGATCCGACATCCGGAAGTTCGGAACCCGGATGCTGGAGGAGCGAGAAATGGCCGCGCAGGATGGCGCCGTCGCCCTCGAGCGCCATCAAGGCCGATTCGACCTCGCCAACTGGAACCGGCAGCGATCCGGCGAGCGTCGCTGCCGTGATTGGTCCCGTGACGGTCAGCCGTCCGCGCAGGATCTCAACCAGCGCGTCGGCGCGAGCCCACGACCGTGCCGTTCTCGAGGGTGGCGGCTCAACATCCGGATCGCTGGTTGCGGCAGGAGCAATCGCCAGAATTTCGGGAATTCTTTCCGCGGCGACTGCCACGCACGACGCCGCATCAAAACGCATCAGTGTCGCGCGACGGCGTGCCATCAGCTGGTCGAACAGACCGACTGGCGCGGCGGCGATTTCGTCTGCCGTCAGATAACCTGCCGACAGCAGGGCATCATGCAGCTCGTCGGCGTCACGCGGCGACGGACTTGCCTCTCTGCGGACCTTCTCGATCGCGTCGGGGTCGAGCCGCCCGAGATCTCCGCCCGAAGCCGGCTGTCCCGTTCGCCTGGTCTGCACTGCATGCGCGCGACGCTCTTCAAGCGGCGCATCGTCGAGGAAGGCGTACGGCTTCGCGTTCAGAATCTCGTGCGCAAAGAACGACGGCTCGGGAGTGTCGCGTGCGACCAGCGTCAACTCACCGCGATGGATTCGCTCGAGCACACCCGCGAGTCCCTCGAAGTCCATCGCTTCCTGCAAACAGTCGCGAACTGTCTGGTTCACCAGCGGATGATCCGGAATCTCGCGATCGCCGGGAATGTTCTCGAGGCACGCGGCCGCGTCGGGAAACGCCGCCGCCATCAAATCATCGGCCAGCATGCGCTGCAGCTGCGGCGGCACTTTCCGGCCGCCACGACGACGCGGCACGGCGAGCGAGATGGTCGTGTTCCAACGCCATCGGGTCTGAAACACCGGGGCGTCGAGAAATGCCTGGACGAGCACGTCGCGCGTCGAATTGGGGTGCAGGTACCGGAACACGTCGGCCAACGGAAACGAATGCTGCGGGCCGAGCGACAGCAGGACCGCATCGTCGGTCGCGGCCGCTTGCAGCTCGAAATTGAATTGCCGGCAGAATCGTTTCCGGAGCGCCAATCCCCACGCCTTGTTGATCCGGCTGCCGAACGGCGCATGCAGCACGAGCTGCATCCCGCCCGACTCGTCGAAGAATCGTTCGAGGACGAGTGTCTGTTGCGTCGGGATGACGCCGAGTGCCCGTCGTCCTTCAGTGAAATAGTCGAGCAGCTGATCGACGGCTCCGGCGGCGAGCCCGGTCTCCTGCATCAGCCACTGCGACGTATCGCCTGCGGATCGAAGGCGCGCGTCTATCTCGGCGCGAAAATCGCTGACCGCTGCCGACAATTCATCGCTTCTCGCCGGCGCTTCGCCGAACCAGAACGGAATGTTCGGCGGAACCCCCTTCGCATCGGCGACGCGCACCGTGCCCGGCAGCACCTGCAGGACGCGCCACGACGCATTGCCAAGCTGAAAGACATCGCCGCCCATGCTTTCGATCGCGAAGTCCTCGTTCAAGGTGCCGATGAAGGTGTCGCCTGGATCGAGGACGACCCGGTAGTCCGCGACCTCCGGAATGGCACCCCCTGACGTCTGGGCGAGCAGTCGTGCGCCGCGTCGGCCGCGCACCACCTCATTGACCTCGTCCCGATGCACGAGAGCCGCGCGACGGCCCCTCCGTGTGTCGAATCCTTCCGCGACCATTCGGAGCACCGCATCGAACTCACGTCGGGCGAGCGCTCGATAGGGCCAGGCTCGAGTCACCAACGCGAAGAGATCGTCCTCCGCGTACTCGCAACAGGCGGTCTCGGCCACGATCTGCTGCGCGAGCACGTCGAGCGGCGCTTCATGCCATACGATCGCATCGAGTTCGCCGTGTCGCACTGCGCGAACCAGGGCGGCGCATTCGACGAGGTCGTCTCGGGTGGTTGGAAAAACACGTCCTTTCGGCGTGCCGCTGACCGAGTGCCCCGACCGGCCGACGCGCTGCAGCAGCGTCGCAATCCGCCGAGGCGATCCGATCTGGCAGACCAGATCGACATGGCCGATGTCGATGCCAAGTTCGAGAGACGCCGTGGCGACGAGCGCACGAAGTCCGCCCGATTTCAGCCGCGTTTCCGCGTCGCCTCGTTTTTCCTTCGAGAGGCTGCCGTGATGGGCGGTGACGGCGTCTTCGCCGATCCGGTCGCTGAGATGGCGCGCCAGTCGTTCAGCCATACGCCTGGTGTTTACAAACACCAGTGTCGTCTTGTGCTCGGTGATGAGGCCCGCCAGTCGATCGTAATACTCCTCCCAGACCTCCTGCGACATCACCGCATCGAGTGGCGAACCAGGTATCTCGATCCCCAGATCCATCTTTCGACGATGTCCTTCGTCGACAATCTGGCATTGGTCGCTGGACGCGTTGGTTCCGAGGAGAAATCGAGCAACTTCCTCAATTGGTTTCTGAGTCGCGGACAGCCCGAGGCGGAGCAGCGGCTGTTCGGCGATTTGCTGAAGCCGCTCGAGCGACAACGCCAGGTGCGCACCGCGGCGAGTGCCAATCACCGCGTGAATCTCGTCGACGATCACCGTGCGGACGGTCCGGAGCATTTCGCGGCTGCGATCGGCGGTCAGCAGCAGGTACAGCGATTCGGGCGTGGTCACCAGGATGTGGGGCGGCGTGCGAAGCATCGCCGCGCGCTCCGACGCAGTCGTGTCGCCTGTCCGGACCGCGGCCGTGATTCGAGGGGCGGTGATGCCTGCCTCTTCCGCGAGCTCGCGAATGCCGCGGCGCGGCTCGGCGAGGTTCTGGTGAATGTCCGTGCTGAGCGCCTTCAGCGGCGAGACATACACCACGCGCACTTCATCCGGGAGCGGCCGCGCCAACCCTTCTTTGATCAGGTCGTCGATGGACGTCAGAAAAGCCGCGAGCGTTTTGCCGGATCCAGTTGGAGCGGCAATCAGCGTATGCAGGCCTTTACCGATCGACTCCCAGCCATTGAGCTGCGCGGCTGTCGGTTGGCCAATCCTGTCGCAGAACCACTGTTGAACGATCGGGTGAAAACCTGCGAAGGCCATGTGCGTTGGGCGCTGCAGTCAGTAACCGCAGCCGGAAACCTATTGCTCTTCGGATGGATCGGACGATGGATGTGGAAGCGCCGTGCCCGACCACGGCGCCAGCACGCCCGCCTTCACATATGTGAACAGTTTATCTCGGGTGTCGACGATGTCGAGGTTCCGCATCGTCAACTGGCCGATCCGGTCTTGCGGCGAGAACATCGACTCGCCTTTCTCCATGGTGAGACGTTCCGGCTTGTACGTCAGGTTCGGCGACGAGGTGTCGAGAATGGAGTAATCGTTGCCGCGGCGTAGTTCGATCCGGACCTCTCCAGTGACGGCGCGGGCGACCCAGCGCTGCGCGGTCTCCCGGAGCATCATCGATTGCGGGTCGAACCAGCGGCCTTGGTAAAGCAGCCGGCCCAGCCGGCGTCCTTGATCGCGGTACTGCTCGATCGTGTCCTCGTTATGAATGCCAGTGATCAGGCGTTCGTAGGCGATGAAGAGGAGCGCCATGCCGGGAGCCTCGTAGATGCCGCGGCTCTTGGCCTCGATGATTCGGTTCTCGATCTGATCGCTCATCCCGAGGCCGTGGCGCCCGCCGATCCGATTGGCCTCGAGCATCAGCTGCACCGAATCTTTGAAACTGATGCCGTTCAGCGAGACCGGTTGTCCTTCCTCGAACCGCACGCTGACCTCTTCGCGTTTCACCACCACGTCGTCGCGCCAGAAGGGGACGCCCATGATCGGGTCGACGATCTTGATTCCGGTATCGAGCCGCTCGAGATCCTTCGCTTCATGGGTTGCGCCGAGGATGTTCGAATCAGTCGAGTACGCTTTTTCGGCGCTCATCCTGTAGTCGAATCCCGCGCGACGCATGTACTCGGACATCTCCGCCCGGCCGCCGAGCTCGTCGATGAAGGCCTGATCGAGCCAGGGCTTGTAAATCCGGAGGCTGGGATTGGCGAGCAATCCATAGCGATAGAACCGCTCGATGTCGTTTCCCTTGAACGTGCTGCCATCGCCCCAGATGTTGACCTGGTCCTCCCTCATCGCCCCGACCAGCATCGTTCCGGTCACCGCTCGCCCGATCGGCGTGGTGTTGAAATAGGGGACGCCTGCGGTGGAGATGTGAAACGCGCCACACTGCAGGACGGCGAGACCTTCGGCGACGAGTTGCGCACGGCAGTCGACCAACCGCGCCTTCTCGGCGCCGTATTGCAGCGCGCGTCTCGGGATTTCGTCGTAATCGGGCTCATCGGGCTGCCCCAGATTGGCCGTATACGCGTACGGAATGGCGCCCTTCGCGCGCATCCAGTGGAGCGCGGCGCTGGTATCGAGGCCGCCGGAAAATGCGATGCCGACCTTCTCGCCGGCGGGAAGATGTTGGAGGATATTGGCCATCGTGAGAATTCAACCTTACATCATATCCGGCCTCGCGCTTCTGCCCGGTGCCCGTTCCGCCGCCGACACAACGTGTTGATTGTTGATTGAATTGTTGAGGGGCACGCCAGTTGGCCAATGGACCGATACGCCGAAACCGATCTGACGTGTACTAGTGGAGATGATCGAAACACTCCCGAATCTCGAGGCAGCCGCAAGAATCGTCTACGACGCCATGTCCCCGACCCCGCAACAGCGCTGGCCGCTGCTCGACCGCCATTGCGGCACGACCGTTTGGGTGAAGCACGAGAACCACACGCCGGTCGGAGCGTTCAAGGTCCGCGGCGGACTCGTCTACTTCGACGACCTGCATCGGCGAGAGCCGCGGCTGAAAGGGGTCGTCGCCGCGACGCGCGGCAATCACGGGCAATCGATCGGATTTGCCGCAGCCCGCTTCGGGATCGCCGCAGCTGTCGTCGTGCCGCACGGGAACAGCGAGACGAAGAACGCGGCCATGCGCGCGCAGGGACTCGAACTCATCGAATACGGCCACGATTTCCAGGCTTCGCTCGAAGCCAGCGCCGCAATTGCCACGGAGCGCGCTTGGCACCAGGTCCCATCGTTTCATCCACTCCTCGTTCACGGCGTCGCATCGTATTCGCTTGAACTGTTTCGCGCGGTGGCCGACCTCGACGTGTTATATGTCCCGATCGGCCTCGGTTCTGGCATTTGCGGTGCGATGCTGGCTCGAGACGCGCTCCATACGAGGACGCGTATCGTTGGCGTGGTGTCGGCGCAGGCGCCCGCGTACGCGCGTTCGCTTTCGCTCGGGCGGGTGGTGTCGCACGAAGCTACGACTCGCATTGCTGACGGGATTGCCTGCCGTACCCCCGAACCCGATGCCTTCGACGCCATTCGAGCCGGCGTCGATCACGTGATTGAGGTTTCCGACGACGAGGTCGAGGAGGCGATGCGCGTCCTCTTTACGACAACGCACAACGTCGTCGAGGGCGCCGGAGCGGCCGGTCTCGCCGGACTCTTGCAGGAGCGCGACCGGATTCGGGGGCTGACGGCCGGTGTCGTGCTGACCGGCGCAAACATCGATCCGCAACCGTTCGCTCGAATCCTCGCGGCGGCGAGCGGAAGCCGATAAACACGATCACGGGATGTTGTGACGGGCGCGAGCTGCAGCGTCATGAAAGTCACACGTAGCCAAGGAGGGCACTCGTAATTTCGAGTGAGAAGGTGGCGCTGCTTTTGCCTCGACGCCGTCAGTCAGCGCCCTTCAACCGCAGAGCCTGGATGGCCGGGCGATGCCAGCGGCCATTGCTGATCATGACGATAGCCACAACGCCAAAGCTCGACGCCGGCACGCGACTCGCGGTCGAACGAACACGGCTCGCCGCTGAGCGGACGATGATGGCGTGGGTGCGAACGGCTGCCTCCCTGATTTCCTTCGGCTTCACGATCTATAAGTTCTTTCAGCTCGAACTGAAAACCGAGCCGGTTCAGGTGACGATTGGTCCTCGTGGCCTCGCCCTCATCATGATCGGCCTCGGACTCCTGAGCCTTGTGCTCGCCGGCGTTCAGCATTACCACAGCTTGAAGCTGATGAAGCAAGACTACGGCGACCTCCCGAAGTCTGTTGCTGGGCCGGTGGCGGCGATCGTCTCGCTCCTGGGCGTGCTCGCTCTGATTGCCGTCGTCGTCCGCGCGTAGCCGCGGGGCATACGGTTGTGTAACTGCGTGGAGCAGTTCGGGAAAAGACGGGCGCCCCGAAGTGCACCCTTGCCTCACCCCATTTCGACTTCAAACACGATCTCTTTCACTACTAAAGACTTAGACGAGACGCCCGGATTCGGTTCGAGCGGCACGTCGCTTGCGCTGGTGAGGTTCGGTCTTGGGCCCAAAACCGGGATCGAGCGCGGAGACGGGGAGGTGTTTCGTGCCCCAGGTAGAGATCGCCACGGGGATCATCGGTGAGGATGGAAAAGAGGAAATCCTCTTCGAGTATCTCTGCGATGCGCCAGGCTGTCCCAATTACGCTTCGCAGGCCATTGGGTTGTCGACGGAGCGGGGCGTTGGTCTGGCGCTCTGCTCAGAACACGCGCGGCCAATACCGCTTCGCGAGAACGGCGACTGATAGGTATCGGGATCGGTTGTCCGGGATCCGGGATCCATTGCCCGGGATCCGTGTCCCGGATCCGGATCGGTGGTGAGAGAGCCGGGATTCAAGGGGCGATCTCCAACGGTTCGACAGCCGCTCACAGAATGCTGCGATCTGTCAGTTGGCGCCGCATGTTCCACCAAGTAAAACGCGGACAAAATCCGCCCACTTACAACTCAAAATGATGATTTGAAACTGGCCTTCTTCTTGCGACCTCGGCCGTCGCCGTGGACTGCTGGATCGGTGTGGTGCAAGAAGGGGATCGGTGCGTGTTGCGGCTTGCCGGTCGGTTTGGCGAAGCCCAGGTTCCTGAGCTTTTGCTCGCGTGCGCGACCGCAAGCCCGGTGTACGTCGACCTCACCGATCTGGTGTCGACCGACGCAGCGGGACTTGAAGCGTTATCGCGGATCCGCCTCCAGGGCGCAACCATCACCGGGGCACCCAAATACATTCAGCTGAAACTCGATTCGATGGCCGGCCGGCCCGGCCACGGGCGTTCGTAACGCATGGCTTCGGCCCTGTACTCGCGGCGATGGTCACGCCGGATGGCCTTGGCGTCGTTGAGCGCGATTCTGTTCTTCAGCGGGACGACCCTCGTCTTCGCTCAGGAATTGGAACCGGGCAACTACCAGAACGCGCCGACGGGAGTGAACGTTGCGCTCGCCTCAATCGGCTTCTCTCGTGGCAACGTGCTGTTCGACGCGGCCCTTCCGGTCTCGGACGTCCGTGCCCAGGTCGAGGTCCTTGGTCTCGCGTACGTTCGAACACTTGGGATTGCTGGACGCTCGGCAAAATTCGACGCGCAGATTCCCGTGACGTGGTCTGAATTCACCGGCCTTGTCGCTGGCCAGGAGAGAACACGTTCTCCCCGCGGGCTGGCCGACCCACGTTTTCGTCTCGCGGTCAACCTCGTGGGATCACCGGCATTGTCTCTTCCTGAGTTTGCGAACTACCGTCAGCGTGTCATTCTTGGAGTCAGCCTGCAGGTTGCCCCGCCGTTGGGACAATACGATCCCGATCGCTACATCAACCTCGGGGCACATCGATGGTCGTTCCGCCCCGAAACGGGCGTTTCGTACGCGAGAGGGCGATTGATTCTCGAGGGGGCGGGCGGCGCGTGGTTTTTCACGGCCAACGATAATTTCGTTGGCGCAACCACGCAGACGCAATCCCCGTTAGCTTTCGCGAAGGCGAACGCGATCTGGACATTTCGTCGAGGATTGTGGCTCGCCGGGAGCTGGGGCTTCGCCCGTGGCGGCCAGACGCGCGTCGACGGCGTCGTGACCAATGCTCTGCAGCGGAACGATCGGCTCGCTGCGACGTTGCTCGTGCCGGTGGGGAAGTCGGCCGCGCTGCGAGTCGTTTATACGAGCGGCCTGTCAACCCGCTCGGGAGCGGATTTTGATTCCCTCGCGATTGGTGGCCAATACTCGTGGTTCAAGCGTCCGGCGGCGGCACCACGGGCGAGCGCCTTTGATGAAGAGCAGATGAAAACCAATCGATGACGAACATGGTTCGATCCCGATCCGCGTCGTCGTAACTCCTGGACCCAGGATTGTCATGCCTTTACGTTCAGAACCATCACGCCTCGACCGTCTACTTGGCGCGTTCACCGAGGTGCACCCGGGCGAGGGCCTCACGGCGGTGCTCCTTGCCCTCAACGTATTCCTCATCCTTACCGCCTATTACGTGCTCAAGCCGGTTCGGGAAGCCTTGATTCTCAGCGAAGGATCGGCCGAGCTGAAGTCGTATCTGTCGGCCGGGCAGGTTGCGGTGCTGGCCGTACTCGTTCCGTCCTACGGGAAGCTGGTGGCTCGTTTTCCGCGCATGCGTCTCATCAATGTGGTGACGCTGTTTTTCGCCGCCTGTCCCGTGGCGTTTTACGTCCTCGCCAAGCTTCACGTGCCGCTCGGCATCGTCTTCTTTGTCTGGATCGGCGTCTTCAGTCTCATGGTGGTCGCGCAGTTCTGGTCGTTCGCCAACGATATCTACACCAAGGATCAAGGCGAACGGCTGTTTGCGATCGTGGGCTTCGGCGCGTCGCTCGGTGCGGTCGTCGGCGCCCGTATCGCCGACCGTCTGATCGCACCATTTGGTGTGTACCAACTGATGCTGATCGGCGCGGCGATTCTGGTCGGTCAGCTGATGCTGACCAACTTCATCAATCGCCGCGAAGGCGGGCGTTCCAAAGCACCGGCAGTGCAAGCGGCGCAATCGCCGGCGAAGACGTCCGACACCAATGGGTTCAGGCTCGTGTTCCAGACCCGCTACTTGCTGCTGATGGCGTTGATGCTCATGCTGCTCAACTGGGTCAACACGACCGGCGAGTACATTCTCGGCAGCACGATCAAAGACAACGTCGTTCGCACGATCGCCGCCGGGCGCGCCAACGGACTGACCGAAGGGCAGCTGATCGGAGAGTTCTATTCCAAATACTTCACCTACGTGAATGCGCTGGGTCTGGTGCTGCAGTTGTTCGTGGTGTCACGGATCGTGAAATACCTGGGCGTGTCCAAAGCGGTGATGATCGGACCGTTGATTTCGCTGGCCGCGTATAACGTCCTGATTTTCTATCCGGTTCTTCAGGCGGTGCTGGCGGCTAAAGTCGCTGAGAATTCCACGGATTACTCGTTGAACAACACGGTCCGCAACATGCTGTTCCTGCCCTGTACGTACGAGGAGAAGTTCAGCGCGAAGCAGGCGATCGATTCGTTCTTTGTGCGCATGGGGGACGTGCTGTCTGCGCTCCTCGTGTTCCTGGGAACCGCCGTGTTCTCGCTGCAACCGCGGGAGTTTGCGATGGTGAACGCGGGCATCGTTCTCGCGTGGCTCGTGCTCGCCTGGCAGGTGGGCCGGCACTACGGCACCAGATCGGCAGCGTTTCAGAGGCGTCAGGCCGCAACCGCGTGACGGGCCGGTCACCTGGCTGGCGCGAGCGCGAGGCTGTCACGAATCCAGGCCAGATAGACCTGGATGCCTGCGACTGTCTCCTTCTCAATCCTCGAGCGAAGCACGCGGGCGGCGACGCCCGATAGTTTCGACGACTTGATTCGAGCGGCGCCAATCAGATAAAACCCGGCGCCGTCGGCGGCCGGCTGCATGGACAGCACCAGCGCGCCAGCGTCGATCGATCGGCTCGCGTAGATCGTCTTGTCGGCGATGAGCACCTCTCCATTGCTGCGTGGATACAGCACGAGGTGGTGAAGTGACACGATCGGATCCGAGCTGTCGGTCACCATTGTCCAGTAGAACAACTGATCGACGCCGGCGAGCTTCGCGTTCGGATACTTTTCGAGGTACTGGGCAAGCTCGGGAACCATGAGCTGCAGGTTCGTGGCGCCCGCGAGCAACGCTCGAAAATCGTCGGCTGCCGCGTGCGCCTCCTTCCGATTGTGGTAGGCGCCGAGAGCGGCATCGCCGCCCGAGAGATAGGCCTGCAGATAACCAGCGAGCGTCTGGCGCAGAAACGTTGTCGCTTCGGCCGCCGCTTGTGGACCGTCCCAGTGCACCGAGGTCGGCAGCTGTTGAAGCGCGCTCTCCGACAGCCGGATGTCGCACGAACCACTGCTGCACCTCTGCAGCGCTGACACGTCCCGCGGGTCCGCAGTGAAGCCAGCAAATGTGGTCTCGCTAATGGGAGCCTGAACGACGGTCGCATGACCAAGTTCGGCCGCCTGCCTGAACGCGGCGATGTCGCGAACCCAGGCGACGAGCCTGCGGCTGTCACCATCGAGCCGGAGCCCCCCCGCGACCGCCAATTCGTCCCGGGCGGACGATTGCAGCAGCTTGGCGATCGGATGACCCGATGCGGCCTGCGCCACCTGGTCTGGGCTGAACTGAAAGTTCTCGCGCAGCACTTTCTGCGGATCGTTCGGCGCGGGTCCGTTCCCGACGATGAGCAGCGTCATCGTCAAGGCAGCGAGCTTGCCGGCCATCAATCAGCGCCCCAGCGATGCGTGTGAACGCGCATCATGCCGCTCACTTGGACGATTTCGACGCGCTCGTCAACGACCGGCTGATGTTGACCAGGCTGATTGGCTGGTCGGCGTAGTCGTCCAACTCGAACCCATTAGGTCCGCCCGGTTTGATCTTGGCAGCGGCCGCCATCTTGCCTTGTCCAACTCCGGCATCATCCATGTCGATCTGCAGGACCGTCAGCTCATATCCCTCCCGCGGCTTGGCGTTCACCGCACCGCCTCCGACAAACAGCATTGGCTTGTCGCCGACGATCGTGATCGAGCGCCTGGTGTCGCTCGAACGCTGCTCACGAGCGAACCTGACGACCACCGAGTCGGTTCCCATCTTGACCGATCCAACGGCCGGAGCTTTCCGCAGCGCGGTCACCAGTGCGGGAAAACCGCCCGACTTGAACGTCGCGATCATCGCATCGCGGTCGGCGTCCGCTGTGTATTTGTCGACCTGGACATCGACGAACGCGGCGCCGGCCAGTCCCGCCTGGTTGGCCACTTTGGCCGTGGCACGGAAGGTCTCGGGCGCGGTCGGCCGCCGGACTTGACCTGGCTTCTGCTTTTGCGGGACCAGCAGCGCAAAGACAATCATGGCGATGCTCGACGAGGACGCTAGAAACGACATGTGCAATCTCCTGAAGCCAGACTGGCTCTGAATCTGTGACCGCCGGTGGTCCGTCCGATCACCATATGTGGTGACGGCATGCTGACACGCTCGCATTCGACCGGGGGTTTCTGCAGGTGGCCGACTCTCCTTGCATGATTACGGCCGGAAGCGTGTCAGCGTTCACCGGCGGGCGGGTTGAATTTTGCGATCACCGTGTGACGGTCCGCGGATCGTGTGGCACGGCGCCTGCAGCCGCGAGGGTATGCCGGCGTGTGCGGACGAAGGCACCTGGTGCGGATTGCACCGCGCGTTGACGATCCTGGCGATCGTGCTTGCCATCGGCGGGACGACGACGCATTCGCTCGCCCAGGAGGTCCGCGCTGGTGCGCCGTCCATGGTGCCGATCCGTGAGATTGCCGTGACCGGCCTTCAGCATATTCGCGAGTCCGTCGTGCTGGACCAGCTCGACGTCCGCGTGGGAGACAGGTTCGACGAGACCGTTATTCCGCGCAACATTCAACGGCTCGATCGACTTGGCGTTTTCAGCCGCATCGAAATCATCCCCTCCCAGGACGTCGACGGCGTCCGCCTGACGATTGCGGTCGTTGAAACGTTACGGGTTCTCCCCGCCGTGTCGATTGCGGTGAGCGACGCCGACGGCGTCTCCGCCGGTCCCACCGTGAGACTGCTCAGCGTTGGCGGCGTTCCGCATGAAGTGTCCGCCACCGCACGGTTCGGCGGCAGCACGCTGGTCGAATTCAAAGAGGTCTCTCCGTTTCTGTACAAACGTCGGCTGTGGCACCTGCTGAGGGTGACCTACGAAGACCGGCAAAATACGCTGGACGATTTCGGCCAGAAGTCCGTCGAGACAGACGGGCAGATCGGAGCGAGATTGTCGCCACGCTCCAAAGTTGGCGCCCTGTTCAACATGTTCACGGTTGCGAGCGATGTGCCGGGGAAGACGCTGTCGTCGACCAATCGCGACTGGTTCTTCTCGGGCGGGGCGCTGCTGGAGTACGACAGCCGCGACTTTCCGACCAACCCGTCGCGCGGATGGTGGAACTCGGTTGATTTTCTGTGGCGTGGTGGGTCCGGCAGCTATCTCACTCTGAATGTCGATGGCCGCCGCTACCAGCCGTTATCGGACGGGCAGGTGCTGGTCGCAAGTACGCTGCTGACGCTGCAATCGGGGACCATTGGTGAGGATATTCCAATCTATGGCGACTACAGCCTCGGTGGCGAGAACACCATTCGAGGGTGGCCGTTCGGCTCGCGCCGGGGGAAGAATCAGTTCATCAACACGCTGGAGTACCGGCATTCGATCGTCCGGCCACGCGACTTCAAGGTGTTCGGGTTCAATTTCTACGCGGGCGTTGCGGCTGCAGTCTTCGGCGACGTCGGAGCAGTCTGGAGTGAACCGGGTGAATTCGCGGATCGTTTCATTGGCGGCGGTGGTGTCGGCTTGCGAATCGTCGCGCCGTTCGTCAATCTGATTCGGCTCGATCTGTCGTTCGGCGAGCCGGGTGGCGACGCATTCCTTCAGCTTGGTATCAATGAGAAATTCGTGACGCAGCGAAACAGGGTCCGATGACGAAACGCATTCTCGCGATCGAGGACGATCACACATCCAACTGGCTGCCGCGCATGGCCGCACTGCCGTATGAAGTCGAGCTGGCGCACGGGGAGGTTGACGCGTTGCGGCGCTTGCGTCGCCGGTCCTTCGATGTGCTGGTCACGAGCGCTCGCACCCGAATCGAAGAGGATCTGGCCTTACACGATGAATCGCGGGCGATTCGGCCGGCGATCAAGTCGATCTTTCTGGCATCTTCAGCCGCGCCGCCCGATGTCATCGCGGCGCTGCGCGCGCGCGTGTTCGGCTGCCTGGTCGAGCCGTTCGACCCGGGTGAGGTGGTCGACATGATTCGAGCCGCCGCGGAAGCGTGCGACTGGCGCGACGGCATCCAGGTGCTCTCCGCTCGCGCCGAATGGGTTTCTCTTCGCGTGACGTGCAGCCTGGTGACCGCAGATCGCCTCACCGGGTTCATCAACGCGCTTCGCGGCGACGTCAATGAGGCGATTCGCGACGAACTCCTGATCGCCTTTCGCGAAATGCTGCTGAACGCGATGGAGCACGGCGCGGGATTCGATGCCGAGAAGGTGGTTGATGTTTCGGCCGTCCGGACCGAACGCGCCGTGGTCTATTACTTTCGCGATCCGGGTCCAGGATTCGATAGCGCCACGCTTCCGCATGCAGCGGTTGCCAATCCATCCACGGATCCGATTGCGCATCTCGAGTGGCGCGCGGCGCAGGGCATGCGCCCAGGCGGATTCGGCATGCTGTTGGTGCGGCAACTGGTCGATGAAGTGATGTACAGCGAAGCCGGCAACGAGGTGGTGCTGATCAAGCATCTGAAGTGAGGCCGCTGGACAGGGCCAGGTCGCGGACGAACACGGCACACGCTAGCCGCGGACGAACACGGAAGGGACTAGCCGGGGAAAGCGCGGACAAGCCCGAGAGACGGAAGAACACAACACGGAAGTGGTGGCCGTATGTCAAACGAGGAAAC
>JBPYFA010000594.1:0-3389 GCA_051986585.1 Vicinamibacterales bacterium
AGACCTGTACCTGCCGAATGGTCGGTACGGCCGCTGGAACATCGCCGGCATTCTCGCAACTGTCATCGGCTGTGCGCTCGCGTGGGGCGGCCTCGTCGTTCCGCCGCTTCGCCCGCTCTACGACTACGCCTGGTTCGTGGGCTTCGGCGCCGCCGCCATCTCATACATTGCGCTTGAATCGCTACTCGCTAATCGCTGAATCCCCGATCGCGCCTGCGCTTACCTCGCGATAGCAATTCAACATTCCGCAGTCACCATTCCGCATTCCGCATTCCGCATTCCCCGTTCCGCATTCAACATTCAACATTCAACATTCAGCATTTTTCAGTGGAGTCCCGTGTGCTTGACCGTGCCCCCTTCGACGTCGGCCAGCGCATGTGAGGTCACGAACGCAGCGGGATCGACAGCCCGCACGATCGCCTTCACCTTTCCCACTTCCAGTCTGGTGACGACGCAGTAGAGAATCTCCTGCTCATCAGCGCTGAGCCCACCCCGCCCCTTGTAGGCGGTGACGCCCCGGCCCAGGTTCGCCATGATTTGCGCCGCAATTTCACCGCTTGCTCGCGAAACGATGGTGATCGCCGTGTATTCCTCGATGCCATGGATGACGAAGTCCAAGGTTCGTGCCGCTGCCACGTACGTGAGGATCGAGTAGAGCGCTCTATCGATTCCGAGCAGCGACATCGCCACCACAAACAGCGCGACGTTGAATAGAAGAATGACGTCGCCAACCTTCAGGAGGCTGCTGCGCCGGCTGATCAACAAGGCTGCGATCTCGGTTCCGTCAAGTACGGCGCCGGCGCGGACTGCGAGCCCGATCCCGGCACCGAGGAACAACCCTCCGAACACGGCGGTGAGCACGAGGTCGGGGGTGACGTCGGGAAAAGGGACGGTCGCCACCACCACGGCCAATCCGCCGATCGCGAGCACGCTGCGAAGCGCAAATGCTTTGCCGATCTGGCGATAACCGAGCGCGACGAACGGCAGGTTGATGACGACGATCCAGATCGCGAGCGGTGTGGCGGTCACCATCGAAATCAGCATCGAAATGCCGGTGCCGCCGCCGTCGATGAAGTGGCTGGAAAAGAGAAAACCCTTGATCCCCATGCCGGCCGAGAAGATGGCCAGCACGATCAGGAATCCGTTCAGCGATTCAGTGGCAACGCGATTCACTTCGACATCTTACGATCGCCGAAGAGCAATTACGCGGCCTGCTTCTCGATTCTCGCTCGCAGTGACGCGAGTTCCGCGCCGATCCCTCGGAGTTCTGCTTCCGTGGTCTCGAGCTTTTCCCGCTCGGCCCTGACGAAGCGGCTGTAGGGGGCAATGCTTTCCCGGATTCGATCGCCGCTCCTGCTGATCTCTTTGGCAAACTGCTCGTGCAACGCGTTCGATAGCCGCTGACGGACGTCGGCGATCTTGCGGCGCATCTGTTCCTTCGCCTGTTCGCGTTTCGCGGGCAGAATGAAGAAGCCGATCGCGGCGATCACCGATGCCATGATGATCCCGGTCACATCGGCGGCGGCCGTAGTGGCAGCAATGGTCACGATCGCTCCAAGCCCGACGCCGCCTGCGCTCACGGCTGCAGCCGCCGCAACCGCGTTTCTCGCATCATCGGCAAGCGCGCGGGCCTCCTTGCGTCGATCGAACGAGTCGATGACTTTCTGGGACTCGCGGTTGACCGATTCGATCAGCCGGCTGCGATCGGCGTTGAACCGGCCGGCGTCAGCGTCGCCTACGATCCGATCGCGATATTGGCGACGGCGCTCCGCCAGGTGCTTTGTCACGTCCTGCCACTGGCGCAGGTCGGCATCGACCAGCCAGTCGACGAGTTCACTCACCTTCCGCTCAATCTGCTGTGGCGCGTCGGCCACCACCTGCTGCTCGAATCCTTGCTGGATGCGGCTGCGGTTCAGCAGGTCGAACACTCGGCCGACCCGCATGGTGTCATCGAAGAACTCCTGCCCACGGCGCTCCATTTCAAGAAGGATTCGATCGAGATCGGAGATGCGGAATCCGAAGTCGCGAAGCAGATCCGCCTGATAGACAGAGAGCTGCCGATCGACCTCGTCGAGGGTAGCGAAGTCCTCCTTGAGCAGGACGGCGCGGTCCTTCACGGCGGCCACGTGGCGGTCGGTCAACGCCGCGCCAACGCCGAGCGGATTCAGAAGCTTCAACCGAATGCGTCCCGGCGAATCAAGCGTTTCGCGAATGTATCGCTCGAGCGCTTCAAACCGGCTGGCGGACCAGACGGCGGGATCGCCTTGTTTCGCGCGAAGCGCGAGACGCGCGCTGACCGGGAAGATCTCCGGACTGAAGCCGAGCAGATTGCGCGCGTTGTCGGAAACGAACGCGCGAATTTCCTCGACCTGTGGCTCGACCAGAATGTCGATCTTGTTGATGACGATGACGATCTTCTTGCCCCACCCGCGCACCTGTTCGAGAAACGCGCGCTCCGTTTCGGTGAACGGGCGATCGGCCGACGTCACGAACAGCACCAGATCGGAACGCGGAACGAACTCGGCGGTGATGGCCTCGTGTTCCCGGATGATGGCGTTGGTGCCCGGGGTATCCACGATGTGAATTTCGCGAAGGATCTCGGCCGGCGCCGAGAGCACATGCACATGAGGTTCGCGGACGTTTCGGCCGGGCGTGTCGCCGTATTCCAGAATGTTGATCTGCGCGGTGGTAGGCGTCACGCCTTCGGGAGCAACGGTAGTGCCGAGGAGCGCGTTGATGAACGCGCTCTTTCCGGAATTGAATTCGCCAACGATGACCAGCAGGAATAACTCATCGAGCTGCTCAATCGAGCGAGCGAGCGCGTCCTGATGCTCTGGCGCTGCGTCGAAGCGGACCAATGCCGTACGCAACCGCGCCAGCACGCGCCGTTCCTCGCGCACTAGCTCATCTTCTGCCCCGGACAGAATCCTCCCGAGCATGCAACCGACTCAGGTGCATTATCCAAGCCAAGTGAGTCGCGATTAGTGATTCGTGATGAGGGATTCCGCCGGCTCTGCACCCTCTGCCCGGCTCCAATCGGTGTGCGGCGCGTGGTTCTCCACCAGCCAGCCGTAAACCAGGCGGCCATATGTCTGCCACCGCATGTGATGCCGTTCGTAGAACGGAACCAGTGCGCGCTGAAGAGCCGGAAGGCGGTAAAGGGGCACCCCCGGGAAGTAGTGGTGCTCCAGGTGATAGTTGGAATTGAGGAACGCAAAATCCCAGAACCAGTGGCCCTTCATCAGGGTGCCCCACTTGGCCGGATCGGTTGGATCGATATCGTAGTGCTGGCCGAGCCGGTTGAGGGTAAAGGCGATTGGAAAGACGAAAAACACCGGGATGATGCTCGTGCGAAGCGCCGCGTAGAACCCGAAAAAGTACCAGAGCGC
>JBPYFA010000595.1:0-39167 GCA_051986585.1 Vicinamibacterales bacterium
CGGTGATCGCGGGCTTGAAAGGCGGCTGAACTGCAGCGCGCCGGGCCGGACAAATCGGACCATACTTGATGCGGAGGCAGCGCCTAGTCCCTTATGCTCGATACCGAGGCGGGGTTCCGCCACAACATCCGGGAGAAACATGGAGAGACGTCATTTCATTGTCTCGACGCTCGGCGCGACGTTGATGGCGGCGAGTAACAACGCGTCGAGTGCACAAGCACAGGCAACCACGGCGAAAACGCCAAACTTCTACCTCTGGCGTCAGTACGCCCTTCGCACCTCACAGCTCGGACGGCTCGCCGACTATCTGCAGAACGCGGCAATCCCAGCCCTCAACCGGTTGGGCCATTCGCCGATCGGCGTGTTCGAAGCGACGTTCGGTCTGCCAACACCCACGGTGTTCGTGGTGACGCCATCGCCGTCACTCGAGAAGCTGATCGCCATCGAGGCGGGCCTCGAGCACGACCAGGCGTTCATGAAAGCGGCGGAAGGTTACCTCAACGCCGCGTCGACCGATCCGGTGTACGTACGGCAGGAGGTTTCACTGCTGACCGCGTTTGCGAACGTTCCGAGCATCGAAGTGCCGAAAGCAACGTCGGCACAAGCTCCTCGGCTGTTCGAGCTTCGCACCTACGAGAGCCACAACGAGCGCGCGCACCGCGCCAAAGTGCGGATGTTCGCCGAGATGGGCGAGGTCGACATCTTCCGCGCGTCCGGCCTGACACCGGTGTTCTTCGCGCGGACATTCGCGGGGCCACGGATGCCCAGTCTGATGTACATGCTGGTGCACGAGAACATGGCGGCACGAGAAAAGAGCTGGGACAACTTCCGCAACAACGCCGATTGGAAGAAACTTTCGGCCACGCCCGGCTACACCGATCCCGAGATCGTGTCGAACATCACCACGGTCTTTCTACGACCCGCGGCGTACTCTCAGATTTGATCGGCGGCGGCCTTTGTTCGCCGCCTGTTTGTTCGATTGGATTTCGTCAGAAGCGCGCGGAGCTCACCGGCATTCTCGAGCGCGCCACCGGCTGCCGTGTTGTCGAACACACACCAGACGGTATGCGCGCTCGGGGTGTTCTGCACGGTCTGTGCAAGTGTGGCGATGCAGTTGCCGTCATATCTCGACCAGTACTTCCGGGGAGATCCGTGCAGCCGGAAATATGCGACGCCGGGCCAGCCAGCGGGAACCCCGCCCTCCGGTACCGGCGACGGATCAGCGGCGACCCGTGCGATTCGGTAGTCAACGAACAGCGAGGCCGCCGACGATGAGAACCATGTCGCATGTCTCGGCTCGCAGACGACGATCCCGTCGTAGAGGTTGCGGACAAGATGCAGAAATTTCCTGACGAGCGGGGCGTCAAACGGTAGCGATGGCGGTAGTTGCATCAGTATCGGACCTCGTTTCTGAGCCAACCCGTCGGTCTGACTCAGAAATGCGAGGAGTGGCTCGCGCGCGTCCTGCAATTTCAGTTCGTGGGTGATCTGTCGAGGCATCTTGACCGCGAAGAGAAAATCTGCAGGCGTGCTGTCGCGCCATTTCGCATAAGTGCTCGCGGCGTGCGGACGATGGAACGACGAGTTGATCTCAGCGCAACGGAGGCACCGCGAATAACGGTGGAGATGGGTTCCAGCCGAGCCAAAGCGGAATGCTGACGCCCGCGGAATGGACCAACCCGCCGTCCCGATCCGAATGTCCACAGCCATCGCCATCGCGGTTCAATTCGGCCGATGCTCACGGATCGATTTCACTTCACGGCGAAGCGACTGTGTGGCTATCCAAGTCTCAGGAACGTTGTTGCCGCCAGCGAGCGTCGCCGCTGTTCAACCCGCTCCCATTGCCGAAGTGCCCTCGATTCCAGTTCCGAGAAGGCCTCACGGTCAGCCGAAACGGTGGCAAGCTCTTGCAGCGCTCGCCACAGACACCGCTTGCCTTGTATGCCGGTGGCCAGGGCCTCGAGCGTGCGTAGCAGCGAGAGATCACCGGACGCGCCTCCCGCCGGGAGACTCAGAGCCAACCCCGTCACTGATGCAGCGGTCCGTTTTATCGATCGGGAGGACGCACCCATTCTGCTCAAGAGCGATCCGACCGTCGCGCGATCCTGTTCGAGTTCGGGCAACAGCTGACGGAACAGATCTCCATCTCGCGTGTATCCGTTGGTCGAAGCGAGACGGCGCACGACGTGAATGGCAACGTCAGCGCCGCTGAGATGATCTCGAAGATACGCGATCAGCGATCGGCGCTTCTCGGCGGCCATGTCCAAGCGCCTCTCGGGCCGAGCCAGATAGGCGGCGAGCACTGCACCGACGGCGACGACTCCCGCCGCCGCGACCGGCGCAATGCTCACATTTTGTCGCGGTGATCTGATGCGACCTGAATCTCGTGCGTCGTCCATCATGCAGCTCCTGCGGCGACCGCGTCTTCCGCTCAACGCGGTGTGGTCAAACGGCCTCCTGATCCAGCACCTCTACGGGCAGCGCCCGGACGTGAATGGTGGCTTGTTGGAAACGAGTGGCGAGGGTCGCGGCATAGCCGCGCCACCATTCGCGATCAAATGTTTGGGTCACGACTTCGACCATAATCACGTCATCCGCCTCGGTGTGACCGTCGGGCGCGGTCCACAGGCCTTTGGCTGGTGATCGCACATATGCCGTGACGCCCGTAAAGGTGTTCGCCAGCTCGCGCCGTGTGTTGGCAAGCGACGCCATGGCGTCACTCGCGGCGGCCTTCGGCGTCGGCAACAGCAGCTGAATCAGGACCATACACGCTCGACAACGTCGATGCCATCCATCCGTGCGTTGATTTCATTCGGCGCCGATTCGCGTTTCGGGATGTCTCCGCAACCGCACCGGCGAGCTAATCGGTTTCGGCACCTACCACGACCGTGTTGGTCGTACGGACTCTTGGCGACCATCAGTTCGGTCGAAAAGCATTTTGCGTACCGTCGGGTGAGCAGGGATACAAGGAGTATCGGTGATCTGACGTCGGGGTAGGCAACGTGCCCGACCGGAGTCCACGTCTTCCGTGCTCTCAGTCTTCTCTGCCATTCCACTGGCCAATCAGCGCCTCAATCGGAACATACTGATGCCGCACTGGAGACGATGCTGGCGGCCGGATTCGATAGGGGATCACACGCCGTCATGACGGGGACCTTTCAGAGAGGCGCAAGATGACGAAGACTGCGGTGTTGTATGTTCTGCTGGTCGGTGCGGTCGTCGCGGCGCAGACGAGCGATAAACGTTTGACTACGACCGATGTCGAAAAGGTCACTGGCCTGTCGGGTGTGAAAACAGTTGCGCGCGGATCACAAACCGGTGCAGGCGGCGACCTGAATTTCGCCGGACCGAATGGCAAGCTGGTGTTGATGATCAACTTCGGAGACCAGCAGCTCTTCACCAAAGCGCGGAACCAGAAGGAAATCAAAGTCGGCGACAAGACCTACCCGATGGAACTGTTCGCGCATGCGGTGAGCGGTGTCGGCGACGAGGCCTTCGCGTCTCCTCCCGGGAAAGTTCAATACGTGCTCTACGCGCGGAAGGGCAACAATGCGATCTCGGTGAGCACCTACTATGCAGGAGTCGGCGAGAACCTCAAGCCGGTGCTGACCGAGGCCCAGCTGAAAGAAATCGCGCAGATCATCTTTTCCAGACAATAACCGCGGTGGTGCTGGAGCGTGCATGCGACCGAAGGGTATCGTTCTCTGTTCCTTGCTTTTGCTGTCGGCTGCCGTGCTGCTCGTGGGCCAGAGCGCGCCGCCGGCTGCGCCGCCCCCTCTACCGCCCCAGACGATCTCGCTGCCGACGTTCACGTCGACGGCCAGCGTCGGCGGAGCGAACTACACCTACACGCTCGTCGGCCATGATCCGGCCAAGGGCGGCACGACGACCATCCCCACCGTGCTGGCCGCTATCACCCTGACGATCGAGGCGCCGATGGACGGCGCCGGTCGAAAAGCGGTGCTCGATGCCACCCCGATTGCACGACAGGTGATCCGTTCGCCGATCTTCGCGGATTATCCGTTTGCATCGGGGACAACGCAGTATGCCGACGCGGTGATGCGCACTGACTTTTACGAGCAAGGCGGCAAGGGCGATTGGCACACGCGCCTCGGTCAACCGAAGGTCGTCCCTCTCAAGATCGAAGTCCCGATCGGCCGCGGGTATGTGCTGACGTCGAAGAAGACCGGCCGCATGCTCGCGATGGTGGACCTGCGCTTCATGCAGCAGGAGATTTTCAATCAGCTGCCGAAGGACGCGGTCGCGCCCGGCACACTGCTGCTGGCCGTCGTGCGTGACACGACGTACTACGTCAATTCGGATGCAACCCAGTGCTGCCATTGGGGCACGTACGGCGTCGACACCTCGGCTGGCGCACGGCAGCCGTTCGTGCTGGGCACCTATCTGGATCCGGACGTGGTGGCCGTCGACTCCGACGTGCAGCCAATCACCCAGCAGCTCGCACGGCTCTTCCGCGATCCGTTGCACGATCCGCTGTACCGTGCGGCGCGCGGCGCGCCCTCTCCCGGCAATACCTTCCCCCCGTGGCTGAAGGTTCCGGCGAAGACCGACACGGAGCAGCCGCGACAGAACAGTGCATCCGGCGGAAGCGGCATCGCCAGCCTCGGAAACGATCCGACCGACGTGAACTGGAAGAACACGGTGCAGGCGTCGAAGCCGTTCGTCGCGACTTTATCCGGTCTGTCATATCACCTGCAGAACGTCGCGCTGCTCCAGTGGTACAACCAGAACGCTGCGCCATCGTCGCTGCAGCGCGCCTACAGCTTTCCTGACGTGAGTGCGCTTCCTGAGCCAGCGCGTCCGGCGCCCGTCGGCAGACGGGGCGGCGGGGCGTTCGGTGCCCCGACGCAGGCGGCTGCGGACACGGTCAAGCCGGTCGCGGTGACCGGTGGCCCCAACGACCACAAGCTGATTGGCTACTGGTCCGGCTACGGCCCGATCCGGGATGTCTCGCCGCAATGGGACGTCATCCTCGTGGCATTCGCGACGCCCGATCACGCCGCGGGCGAAGGGCAGATGCAGTATCGGGTCAACGGCAGCATGACGCCCGAGGAGTTCAAGGCGGACATCAAGCTCAAACAGAGCCAGGGCAAAAAGGTGATGATTTCGCTCGGCGGCGGCGGTCAGGTTTTTGCGCTCGAGACCGACGCCGACAAACAGCGGTTCGTCACCTCGGTCGAAGCGATCTGCACGGAGTTCGGCTTCGACGGCATCGACATCGACTTCGAGACACCGTCACTCGAACTCCAGCGCGGCGACACCGACCCGAGCCGTCCGACGACGCGCTCGACAGTCAACCTGATTGCGGCGATCCGCGAAATCCACGATCACTTCGGCCCGCAGTTCATGGTGAGCCTGGTTCCTGAAGGATCGCAGACACCGGCCGGGTATCCCGGCTACGGCGGCCAGTTCGGATCGTATCTGCCGCTGCTCGAAGGCATTCGCGACATCCTCTCGTTCGTCGATACGCAGGACTACAACTGCCCGCCGATCCAGGGACTGGACGGCGAGTACTACATGCCTGGCTCGGTCGATTACCATGCGGCCGCCACCGAGCTCTTCCTCCACGGATTCGATGTTGGCCGCAACCCGCGGCATCACTTCAACCCGCTGCCGCCCGACAAGGTCATCATCGGCTACTTGAACAGCGATACCACGCCGCAGATCGTCGCTGAGTCGATGCGCATGCTCGTGACCGGCCGGTCGAACCTGCCGACAACGTACAAGTTGATGCAACCAGGGGGCTATCCGACGTTCTCCGGCGCCATGTTCTGGACGATCGATGCCGATCGGCGCGAAGAGTACCGCTACTCCAACGTCGTCGGGCCGTTGCTGCACGGGTTTAATCGCTAATCGCTCATCGCTCATCCTGAATCGCTAATCGCGAATCGCTAATCCTTGAATCGCCAATCCTTGAATCGCGAATCCGGAATCACGAATCTGGAATCACGAATCTGGAATCACGAATCTCTAATCGCGGATCCCATAATCCAAGATCGGCGATGCGGGGTTCCGACTGGCGATGAGGGTGATTTGCGATTCTTCATTCGCGATCAGTGATGAGTGGTTAGAAATTCACGACCCACGCGGAGAGCGCTGAATGTTGAGTGGTGATTGAAGAGACGTGAACGGGGGGCGTTCGGGCAACCAGCGTTCAGAATTCAGCAATCGCAATTTCAGCGAAAGGGGCTCTTGAAACCCTCTAGTAGTTTCAGATGATGGCGCTCGCACGGCCTTCAAACCGATGATGCCGGATTGCCGGCAGTCGATGGACGCGACTGCCGAAGGGGGAATGATGCGATCTCGGTGCCTCATCGGGGCGACGTTCGCGTGGGTGATCATCCATTCGCTGCCCGCGTCGGCCCAAACACCGTCGGCCACGCTGCGTGGTCGCGTGCAGGATCCTCAACACGCCGGAGTGCCAGCCGCAACGATCACGATCACCGGACGCGCGAACGGAATTGCGCGCACGGTGTCGACGGACGCAAACGGAGACTACACCGCATCCAATCTGCCGCCTGGCGTCGTCGACTTGGCGGTCTCGGCGAAAGGATTTACTGACGTCACTCGCCCCGGAGTCGTGCTGGAAGTGGGTCAGATTGTGTCGCTCGACATCGAACTCGCAGTCGGGCCCGTCAAAGAAACCGTCAACGTGGCGGCAGGGCCAGTCAGTGTTGATACGAGTCGGTCGGTGGTCGATGCGGTGATCCCGTCGCAATTCATCGATGCGCTGCCGCTCAACGGCCGTAACTTTCTCGAACTGTCGCTGCTGGTTCCTGGTAATGCGCCGGCGCCGAACTTCGATCCGACCAAATCGAACACGGTCACGATCTCGTCCGCCGGTCAGCTCGGCCGAGGTGGGAATATCACGATTGACGGCGCCGATAACAACGACGACGTGGTTGGCGGACCGCTACAAAACGTGACCCAGGAGTCGGTCCAGGAGTTTCAGATTGCCACCAATCGTTTCACCGCTGAGTCGGGCCGCTCCGCGTCGTCGATGATCAACGTCGTGACGAAGACGGGATCCGATCAGCTTCGTGGGTCGCTATCGATTTTTGGTCGAAACAGCTCATGGCAGGCCCTGCCGGCCACGTACGATCGCTCGTTTGGAGAGAAGCCCCCTTTCGATCGTGAGCAGTACGCGGCAGCGGTCGGCGGACCGGTCGCCCCCCAGAAAGCGTTCTGGTTCGGTGCGCTGGAGTACCGGAACCAGGACGGGGCGGTGCTCGTCGGCGTACGCGACACGGCATCTCGCACGATTCGACATGCCTTCGCGGCAGCTCCACTCGACGATGTGCTGGGTTCAGCTCGATTCGATTACCGGCCGAAAGCGTCCGACACCGTCACGTTTCGGTATGCGGGGGAACATGCGGACGACACCGCAGCCAGCGCGCTCGATCGTGCCATCGGCACGGCGTCGCAGCGTCAGCGCAGCCGGAACCGGTATCAATCGATCGTCGGCTCCTGGACGCGCGTGTTGTCCCCTTCTCTGGTTAATGTTGCCTCTGTATCGCTCAGCACGTTCCACAACAACATCACCCCCGTTGTGAGCGGCCCGCAACTCACGTTTCCCAGCCTGCAGGCCGGCACATCCTTCCGCGTGCCTCAAGGGACCGATCAGAGGCGGTGGCAATTCGTCGATTCCGCCACGATCGTTCGGGGAGCCCACACGGTTCGCGCCGGCGGCGAGTGGCACCGGATCGATGCCGACTTCGATCTTGGCGTGTTTCGCGACGGGCGGATCGAATTCGTCGAAGACTTTCCAACCTTCGATCACAACGGGGACGGCCGGATCGACGACAACGATCTGCTGTTCGCGGTCACGCTGAGGAGCGGCAAGCCCGATCAGTCGCTGGTGCTCCCGGACGCGGATAACAACTACATCGCCGGATTCGTGCAGGACGACTGGCGCATCCATCGGACGCTCACCTTGAACGTCGGCCTTCGATATGAGCTCGACACAGACGTCAAGAACATCAGCCGCTACGATGAGCTCAACCCGCTGGTGACGCCGTTCCTCAAAGGCGACCGCAAACGCGACGGCAACAACTTCGGGCCTCGAATCGGTTTCAACTGGGCTCCGGCCTCCGGCAAGACCAGTGTTCACGGCGGCTATGGCATCTACTACGATCGCGTGACGCTCGAGCTCGAATCGCTCGAGCGCGGCCTCGATGGGCGCGCATTGCCGATCGAGGTCCGGGCGGGCAATGTGTTCTTCCTCGATCCGGCCACCGGACAATTCCCGCCGTTCGCGCCGTCCTACAGCAATCCGTTCACTGGTTTCATCCTGCCGGGCGCTGGAGCCTCGGGATCAACATCATCGACAACACGCTGCAGAATCCATCGGTCCAGCAGTTCAACCTTGGCGTTCAGCGCGAGCTCCCGCACAACGTTCTCGTTCGAGTTGACGGCCTGCACAACCTGGGAACGCATTTCATCATCGGCCGAACGATTGGGACCGTCTTCAATCCGGTCGTCGGCGGGCCAGACCGGGTCGTCAATCTGGAATCCAGCGTCAACACGCACTACGACGGACTGCTGGTGAGCGCCGAAACGAGAACCACCCGATATGGATTCCGGACGTCATACACGCTGTCGAAGGCGTTGAACTACGCGAACGACGACCAAATTCCTTTTTCGAACGGCCCAATCGATCCGAACAATCTCCGGCTCGAGTACGGGCCGACGCCCAACGATCAGCGGCATCGATTCACGCTGGCCGGGTGGACGCATGCGCCGGGCGGGTTTCTCGTCGCGCCGCTGTGGACGATTGCTTCGGGCGTGCCGATGGACATCCTCATGCCGGACGCGCAATCTCGCATTCCAGTGTTTCAGCGCAACGCAGGCGGAAGGCAGTTCAAGACCGGCGCGGAGTTGAATCAGGCGATTAGAGGCATCAATGCCGGTGGCGGCATCGACGGACAGCTGCTGCCACTGGTCAACGATGACGTGCGCTTCAGCGATTCATTCAACTCACTCGACCTTCGCGTATCGCGTCCATTTGCGTGGCGGCAGTTTCGATTCGAGCCGATGATGGAGCTGTTCAACGTCTTCAATGTGACCAACATCCTCGGCGTCAGCGTGAAGAATTACTCCGGCTATGCGAATGTGCTGGTGCGCGACAGCAACGATCCGACCAATCCTGGCTACTTGAAGTCTTCGAGCTTTGGTCAGCCAGTCACCACTGCCGGTGGAGTCTTCGGTTCTGGAGGACCACGTGCGCTTCAGATCGCGCTCCGGGTGACGTTCTGATGGCGGGATCGACGCTCACACGGCAACTCACCCTTCCGGCGGCGACGGCTCTCGTCGTCGGCGAGGTGATCGCCGTCGGCATTTTCCTTACGCCGGGCGCAATGCTCCGAACCCTTGCCTCCCCCGCCTGGGTCTTTGCCGTGTGGATGGTGATGGGGACGATGGCGATCTGCGGAGGGCTGTGTTTCGGTGCGCTCGCCGCACGATATCCACACGCTGGCGGCGGCTACGTCTATCTCCGCGAGGTGTACGGCCCTCGCGTGGCGTTCCTGTACGGCTGGAAGTGCCTCCTGATCATGGATCCGGGCATCACGGCCGCGCTCGCAGCCGGTGCCGCCGCATACGTCAGCTATCTCGTGCCGCTCGATGCTTTCGGCACGCGCGCGGTGGCGATCGCCCTCATTCTCATGTTCGCTGCGATTCACATCGTCGGCGTCGGACCCGGGACGCGCGTGCTGATGCTGCTGACCGCGCTGAAGATTGCGCTGATTGCCGGACTCATCGTTCTCGCATTTGCGAGCGTCACTGACGGTTGGCGGCACTTCGTGCCATTCATCGCGCGACGCGCCGGTGCCCCGGCGATAGCGCCGGCCCTCGCCGGAGCCTACGTGGGCGCGTTCTTTTCGTTCGGCGGGTGGTGGGAAATGACCAAGCTGGCTGGGGAAATACGCGATCCGGCCCGGACCCTGCCAAAGGCGCTCTGGATTGGCCTGACCTGCATCACGCTGCTCTACATCGCCGCGACCGTGGCGTTCATCTACGCGATTCCAATCGAACAGATCGAAGGCGGTAATGCGTTCGTCGCACAGCTTGGCGGCGCGCTCGTTGGTCGCGGCGGCGGCATCGCGCTCGCGTGCGTGGTGTTGATCTGTATTCTTGGCAGCCTTGGCGCGATCATGATGTTCGCGCCACGGCTGTATTTCGCGATGGCGCAGGATGGCGTGTTCCCCGTTGCCGCCGCGGCGCTTCACCCCAGATTCGGCACACCGGCGCGCGCGATCGCCATCCAGGCGGCACTCGCGTCGGTGCTCGTGCTGTTGGGCACGTTCGACACCATCGTTGCGTATTTTGTCTTCATCACGGTGCTGTTCATCGCGCTCACCGTCGCCGCCACATTTCTCGTCCGGCGGCGCGATCCAGCGTTCACTGTCCCTGGCCATCCGTGGACGGCGGTGATCTTTCTCGTCACGGTGAGCCTGTTGCTCCTCCTCCTCGCGCTGAACAACCCGCTTCAAGCCGTGCTCGGTATGGCAATCGTGGCGCTTGGTCTGCCGGCATACCACTTCACCATTCGGGCGGAACCCGCGGCCACAACTTTCAAGGAGTCGTCGATATGACCTGGATTCGCGTGATTCCGTTCGACGAGGACGAAGCGCTTCGGCAGGCGCGTGACGCGCAACGCAAACTCTATCCGATCGAGTACGCCGAACCGACGCACCCGCAGTACAAGGATCACGAGGGAATCGTCGGGTCGCACTCGTTGCTTCCCAACGTGATGTACCACGCCTTCGCGGCGTTCGGGGCGCTCATGGCGCCTGACCTGCCACTGACGCGGCGGCAACACGAAATGATTACAACCGTCGTGTCAGCCGCGAACCGGTGCAAGTATTGACTGGACTCGCACGCAGAGTTTCTGCGTAGGGTCACACTGGATAAGCCATTCGTCGACGCGCTCGCTGCGGATTTTCGGACCGCGCCGATATCCGATCAGGATCGCGTCATGCTCGAGTACGCGGAGCAGATCACGCGTGATGCGACTCGCATCACGCCCGAGTTCCACGACCGTCTCCGAGCCGTGGGCTTCGACGATCGCGGAATCCTGCAGATCACGCTCATCGCATGCTGGTTCAACTACATCAATCGCGCGGCGGACGCGCTTGGCGTCGGGCGCGAGTAAGACCGTCCTCGATGTCTACTCGTGCCGTGCTCTCCGCCTTCTTGGTGTTGGTGACGATCGCGTGCTCTTCCGCGCGGCAGGCTGAGATTCCGCCGACGGTTTACCGCGAGGCGGTCACCGCCTTCTACGTTGGCCTGTCGGCGATGCAGACGACGCAGGAGGTGCTGGCGCGAGAGAAGTTCGATCGCGTGGTCGCGATCGTGCCGCAGGAACCGGCGGGATGGGCGAATCTCGGTCTGTTGTTGTTGCGACAGCAGGATCTGCAACAAGGCGCGCAGCAGCTGACGCGAGCCGCATCGCTGGCGCCCGAGAGCGGGGCCATTCAGCGGCTGCTGGCTCTGGCCGAGAGCCGCCGCGGCAATCTGACCGAAGCGATCGCGCACTGGCGACGGGCGCTGGAGCTGGATCCCAACGATCGAGAAGCCGCATACGCACTGGCGCTGGAGGTCGAGCGGCAGGGCGGCGCCGACAATGACGCCGCGGCGCAGCGGATATTGGGCGAGATGATCGCACGGCGAGAGAATCTCGCGGCGCGCGTCGAGTATCTTCGCCTGGCCGCCAAGCGTGGCGACCAGACCGTCCTGACCACCGCAATTCTCCCGTTGGTGGAGGCGTCACACGGATGGTCAGCAGCGGCGCAGGAACAACTGAGGACGGTCCAGGCGGCGGCTGCAGAAAACCCGCGCACGGCGGCAGTGCGCATCGCATTCCTGAAGAACGTCTTGCTGCGAGAGCCAACGTATCGTGCAGCGCTGGCAGAGATCAGCACGCCGCGGGCGGAGCTGGGCCAGCCGCTGACGCGCTTTCTGCGGCTCAAAAACCCGGACCCGCAACCCGCGCCCGCCGACGATGCGCTCGCGTTCACGATCGAAAATCTTCCGCTCGCGCCCGCCGGCGCGTCGTGGAGCGGTGCGGTACACCTTACCGGCGACGGCAATCCAGTAGTGGGAGTCGCGAGCCCGTCGGGCATCTATCTGTCAAGCAACCGTGCCTCGACGTGTCGAGGCTGGAACAGCGCTGCAGGCCCGGTGTCGGTGGCCGCTGCCGATCTCAACTACGACTTCCGGACGGATCTGGCGCTCGCCGGCACTGGTGGTCTGTGTCTGCTGCGACAATCCGGCGACGGCCAGTTCACCGACGTGACCGCGGCAGCGAAGCTGCCGACAGCCGCATTGCGCACTGCCGCCGACGCCATCTGGCCGGCGGACATCGACACCGACGGTGATCTCGATCTGGTGATCGCCGCGCACAGCGGCCGTCCATTTGTCCTGCGCAACAACGGCGACGGGACGTTCACGCCGCGGGATCTATTCGGCACCGTCAGTGGTGCTCGCGGATTCGTCTGGGCCGACCTCGACGGCGAAGGCGTGCCTGACGCCGCATTCCTCGACGAGGCGGGCAGCGTCCACGTCTTCCTCAACCTGCGCGGCGGAAGCTTTCGGACCGAAACGCTGCCGACCGGGTCCGGACCTACGGTGGCAATCGCGGCGGCGACGGCCGCGGACAGCTCGCTGTTCGATCTGCTCGTGTTGAAGCGCGACGGCTCCATCACCCGGGTCTCACGCGGCACCGCCGATGAGACATGGAAGGCGACGGCCCTGGCGCGAGTCGAGCCGCCATCTGGCCTCGAGCCAGGAGCGGCCCGTCTGCTGACCGCAGATCTCGACAATAACGGAGCCGCCGATTTGATCGTCGCCGGACCGACGAGCGCGCGCATCCTGCTCGCCACATCGGATGGCTCGTACAAGGCGTTGCCAACAACGCTGCCTCTTGGCGTGCAGGCCGCGACAGATCTCGATGGCCACGGTCGGCTCGCGCTGATTGGGCTCGGCCCTAATGGTCAGGCCGCACGCGCCATCAGCCACGGCGCGAAATCGTACCGCTGGCAAGCGGTTCGGCCGCGCGCGGCGACCGCAACCGGCGATCAGCGAATCAACTCGTTCGGAATTGGCGGCGAGATCGAGGTCCGCTCGGGGCTGCATCTTCAGAAACAGCTCATCACGTCGCCGATCGTGCACGTCGGTCTTGGCGAGGCAACCGGTGCCGACATCGTGCGCATCACCTGGCCGAACGGGGTGCTGCAAGCAGAGTACGACACGAAAGCCGATCAGGTCGTAACGGCGACGCAGCGGCTAAAGGGATCGTGCCCGTGGCTGTTCACCTGGAACGGACGCGATTTCTCCTTCGTGACCGATCTCATCTGGCGATCGCCGCTGGGACTCCGAATCAATGCGCAGAGGACGGCCGATACGCTGATGACGGAAGACTGGGTCAAGGTCCGCGGTGACCAACTCGCGCCGCACGATGGCACTTACGATCTGCGCATCACGGCCGAGCTGTGGGAAACACACTTCTTCGATCTCGTCTCGCTGATGGTGATCGATCACCCCGCTGACACGGAGATCTTCGTCGACGAGCGGTTCGCCGTACCGCCCCCCAAGCTGCAAGTGATTCCGACAGGGCGGGTGCAGCAGTTCGCCTCGGTACGCGACGATCGTGGGGAAGATGTCTCCAGCGTCGCGGCGGCGGCCGACTCACGCTTCCTGGATTTCGCCGGTCGCGGCGCCTATCAGGGCATCACGCGGCCGCATTTCGTGGAGATGGAACTGCCGGACGAAGCGCCACGCACAGGGCCGCTGTGGCTCGTCGCCCGCGGATGGGTCCATCCGACCGACAGCTCGATCAACGTGGCGATCAGTCAAGGCAGGCATGACGCGCCCGAAGGCTTGTCGCTGCATGTTGCGGATGCGGCCGGCCACTTCCGCCAGGTTCGGGGCGGCCTCGGATTCCCCTCGGGAAAGGACAAGACCATCCTTCTCGATCTGACCGGCCTTTTCGGCCCGACCGGCGCACGCCGCCTACGACTCGCCACGAATCTCGAGATCTACTGGGACCAGCTGGGCTGGGCGATCGGTCGGCCCGATGTGCACGTGCAGCCGCGTCGTCTCGAGTTGTCGAGCGCCGATCTGGTCTATCGTGGGTACTCCGTCACCGAGCAGGCATCGGTCAGTGCGCCCGAGCGGCCGCGCTACGCGCTCGAAGGCACTTCGCAGCGCTGGCGCGACCTCGAGGGCTACTACACACGCTTTGGCGACGTCCGACCTCTGCTGCAAGCCGTGGACGATCGCTACGTGATCATGAACGCTGGTGACGAACTGCGCCTGCGGTTTCCCGCCTCGGCGCCGCCGACAGCGGGAATGATCCGGGACTTCATCGTCGCTGGCGACGGCTGGGTGAAAGACGGCGACTACAATACGTCGTTCTCCCGCACCGTCCTGCCGCTGCCGACGCACCGGACCGGCCGCTATGACGCGTCACCGCACGCGCTCGAGGATGATCCCGTGTATCGGGCGCACGCGCGCGACTTCGCCGAGTACCATACGAGGTACGTGACACCCGAGACGATCCGCGACGTTCTGAGACCATGAACCGTTACGCCCGAGCCGTGCTGGCGATCGTTTTCGCCGGCCTCTTGCTCACGCCATTCCTGATCCGCCGCTTCAGTCAGCAGACCGTGACGCCGCCGACCGGCGCCTCGGCAACCGCGCTGTCCCCTTATGGATTCCGTCTGACGGAATCGGCAAAAGCAGCGGGCCTGGACTTCGTGCACGGCGCGCCGACGCTCGACCCCAAGCTCGCGCACATCATGCCGCAGGTGGCCTCGATGGGGGCCGCGGTCTCAGTCGTCGACGTCGATCGCGATGGCCTGCCGGACCTTTACGTCACGAATAGCAAGGAGGGCTCGAAAAACCGGTTGTACCGGAATCGCGGCGATGGCACGTTCGAAGACGTGGCCGAGCGTCTGGGATTGGCGGACCTCAATCACGCTGAAACAGGCGTGTCGATGGGCGCAGTCTGGGGCGACTACGACAATGACGGCTACGAGGATCTCTTCCTGTACCGCTGGGGCCGACCCGAGCTCTTCCACAACGATCGCGGCCAGGGCTTCTCGCGCGTTACCGAAACGGCAGGACTACCTGCGTGGGCGAACGTCAACACCGCCGTGTGGCTGGATTTCGATCGCGATGGGCGGCTCGACCTCTTCGTCGGTGGCTACTACCCGGAGTCGGTGAATCTCTGGAAGCTGGCCGACACGCGCATGATGCCGGAGAGCTTCGAGTACGCCAACAACGGCGGCCGCAAGTATCTCTTTCGCAATCTTGGCGGTGGCCGCTTTGAAGAAGTGAGCGCGCAGGCCGGGCTGACGTCGCGCCGCTGGGCGCTCGCCGCCGTGGCCGCCGATCTCCGCGGTACCGGGTATCCGGATCTGTTCATTGCCAACGACTACGGCGTATCGGAGCTGTTCGCCAACGATCACGGAGAGTTCCGCGAGATCGGTCGCGAGGCGGGCGTCGGCTACTCACCGAAGAGCGGCATGAACGCGTCGGTTGGCGACATTCTCAACCAGGGACGATTCGCAATCTATGTCTCGAACATTTCCGAAGAGGGCATCCTCCTGCAGGGCAACAACCTCTGGGTGCCATCGGGCATCGAAAACGGGATCCCTCATTACGAGAACCTGGCGCGGTCGATGGGCGTGGAGCTGGGCGGCTGGAGCTTCGGCGCGCAGTTCGCCGATCTGAATAACGACGGCTTCCTCGACCTGTACGTGGTCAACGGCTACGTCTCGGCTTCGAAGCAGGCGAGCTACTGGTACGACTATTCGAAGATCGCGGGCGGCAATCAGCTCGTCATCTCGGATGCGAAGAACTGGCCGGCGATGGGCGATCGAAGCCTTGGCGGCTATCAACAGAAGAAGGTCTGGCTCAGCGATGGCGCCGGCCGGTTCGTCGACGTTTCGCAGATGGTTGGGGCTACCGATCGTTATGATGCGCGCTCCGTTGCAGTCGCCGACCTCTCCGGTCACGGCGCGCTCGACGTCATCGTCGCGAACCAGCGCGGGCCGCTGCTGCTCTACCGAAACGAGGTCGCGCCCGATCGCGCGTGGATCGGCTTCGATCTCGAAGGCCGCTGCCGCTCGGACGAGGACACCCGCAGCTGCACCAATCGCAGCGCCATCGGCGCGCAGGTGACGGTGTTCTGGAACGGCCAGCAGCAAGTGCAGGAGGTATCAGGCGGATCGGGGTTCTGCGCGCAGAACCAGCGGCGTCTCCACTTCGGCCTGGGCACGAACGGCGCAGTCGACAAGGTCATCGTACGCTGGCCGTCGGGCAAGTCACAGGAGTTGTCGCACCCGGCGTCGAACCGCGTGCACAAGATTGAGGAGCCGGCATGACGAGCGAGACGATCGCCGCACGGCCGCCCGACACGCCGTCGACGCCGCCGCCGTCGGTGGTGCCGAGCGCGCCGCGGCGATTCGGCATCGATTCGCGCTACCTCGCGCCGCTGCTCATCACCAGCATCCTGCTCGTCGGCCAGATCACCTTTGGCTTCCTCGAAAGCTGGTCGCGCACGTTGCTCGCGATCGTCACCGCCATCGTCGTCGAGCTCGTGGTGGTGCGGGCGCTGTACGGCAAGTGGCCGCACCTCGCAAGCGCGTACGTCTCGGGCATCAGCGTTGGCATTCTGGTCCGCTCGCCGGCATTCTGGCCGTACGCGTTGTGCTCGGCGATCTCGATCACCTCGAAATACGTCCTGCGGCTTCGCGGGCGACACCTCTGGAACCCGACGAACTTCGGGATCGTCGCGATGCTGCTACTGGCGCCCGATGCGGTGGCGGGGCTCAGCGTTCAGTGGGGGAACAACCTGCTGCCGATGGTCATCGTGTGGGTGCTGGGCACGCTGATTCTGCGAAGCGTCGGCCGGCTCCATATCACGCTGACGTATGTCGCGTCGTTTCTCGTCTTCGCCGCCCTGCGGGCCAACCTCACCGGCCATCCGATTCTGAGCGAGATTGCGCCCATCACCGGACCGATGTATCAGCTGTTCATCTTCTTCATGATCACGGATCCGAAGACGACCGTGGGACCGAAGTGGGCGCAGTCGCTCGTCGCCGTGCTCATCGCTGCGCTCGAGACCGTCTTTCGACTGATGCAGTGGGTCTATGCGCCGTTCTACTCTCTGTTCATCATCGGTCCCATCGCCAACTTCGTCGAGATCGCTTTGACAGCGAAGGCAGCTCACAGCGTACGGGAGACTCGATCTTCCGCCTGAAGGCGGAAGCTACAGATCTTCTTGAGGGTACAGAGTTTCTTGAGGGTACAGATTTTTTGTGGCTCGGGCTTTAGCCGTACACCTTTTCTTGTAGCTTCCGGCTTTAGCCGTACACATTCTCTTCTGGCTTCCGGCTTTAGCCCCACACATTATCTTGTGGCTTCCGGCTTCAGCCGGAAGAACGCTTGATCTTCCGCCTGAAGGCGGAAGCTACAAATTTTCTTGAGGTCTTGTGGCTTCTGGCTTTAGCCGTACACGTTCTCTTGTGGCTCCCGGCTTTGGCTCGTACAGATTCTCTTGTGGCTTCCGGCTTTAGCCGGAAGAACACCGTAAAAATCGTACACATTCTCTTGTGGCTTCCGGCTTTAGCCGGAAGAACACCCCAAAAATCTTGTCCCACAAACGCGCTGCTCAATATCCTCGACGTGCTGCGGCAGCGCACGCCGATCACATTCTCGCTCGTCGCGGTTCGCTCAACTCCGGTCCGCCTGTAGCGGCGCTGTGAATCCACTGCGTTCCAACAACTGACGGAGCTGGTCGGGCGTCGCCTTCAGCTTCGCGCCTGATGCGAGGAGATCCGCCGCAAGAACCGGATACCAATCGCGCCGTCCGCGATCGCCGAGACCTGCGATGTCGAACGGCTCGATCGCGCGGTCGAGGCGATCCTGGAGCGCCTGCCGCGCTGCGCCGTCCCGAGCCGAGATCGCCAGCGACGCGCATGCTGTGAGCTCCGGGCCGAATGTCGGATGCGCCGAGAGCAGGAATCCCGGCGCCAGCTCCGGCCGTCCAAGTCGGCGTGCCGCTTCACTGAAGCTGGCGGCGGCGAAATAGAGCAGGCCGAGCCGCTTGAACAGCGGCGGATCCGTCATGGTCGCGTATAGCGCCGCCACCAGACGTTCGGTGGCGTCGAGCTCATCGAGCGTCGTGCGCTCGTAGTCCTGGAGTGCCCGATCACGCTGATTTCCGGTCGACGTGCGCTCGAGCAGATCGACCAGACGCTGGATGCCAAGCAGCGTCAGCGGAAATCCGGTCGAGAGCATCGGATCGATCACGCCGGCCGCCGACGGCAGCAAGGCCCAGGTCGAACCAGTGACCCGCGAGCTGCGGAATGACAAACGAGGCGCATGCACGAACGGCATGACGGCGCGCGCCGGTCGAAATTGATCCGCAACCGACGGCAACATCGCGAGCAAACGACGCCAGGCCGGTTCGCCATCCCCGGCGCCGATCGATGCCGCGGCGGCGTCGGTCAGCGCCGTGCCGGCACTCGTGATGCCGTTGTTGAACCGCAGCACCCAGATCCATCCGTCGGGAAAGACATGATGCACAGCCGCGTCGTCGATCGGGTACGGCGGGGCCGCAAAGTCCTTCTCCGGCCGCAATCGATCCCAGCGATCGACCCCTTCGAAGTGTGCGTACAAGCCCTGAGTGGCTGGCAACCATCGTCGCGCCGGCGCGATCTCCTCGAGGCCGAGCGCTCGATGGAGAAACCCGCGTGGCCCCGTTGCATCGATGACGAATCGGGCGCTGATGCGCACCGATCGACCTTCGCGTTCGCCTTCCAGAAGGGTCACGTCCCCTTCGTGACGGATGTGATCGAGCCTCGTCACGTCCAGATAGATCGCGCCCGCCGTTTCCGCGGCCTGCGCGAGTGCCTGGTCGAACTGAGGCCGGTACCAATGCATGTCGGCGATCTCGTCGTTCGGGCTCGCGGCGACGAGCAGCTGCCGCTGGTGAAGCGCATCATCGGCAAACGCGGCGCCGAACTGATGGAAAAAGAACGTGAACCCACGCTTCAATCCGCACGCGACATCGGGCCGTGCGCGTTGCCAGGTGCCCCACTTCGAGAAGGCGCGAACGGCAGGCAAATCGTAGCGATCGGCCAGTTCCTCGATCAGGAGATTGGCAAGCGGCGTCGAGGATTCACCGATCGCGAAACGGGGATGACGACCGCGCTCGATCAGCGCGACTCGATAGCCGCGCGCGCGCAGTGCCAGCGCCGTCAGCGAGCCGCTGAAGCCCGATCCAACGATCGCAACCTCGGCATCGACGCGAACGAGGGGCGCGATGGCCATCAGCGCATGGCCTCGCCATGACGCGCGTCACACGCGACAGGCGGCAACACGCACTGCGCCAGGTTCATGCCAACCAGTCGGTCGCGTCTCGCCGCGAAGCAGTGGACGCACGGCGCGAACCGCTCCAGGTCCCAAACATCCACGAACACGCGGGCGCGTCCATCCGCCTGTGCGAGCGCGATGGCAAAGCTGCGTTCAATGTCGTCGAGATCCGGCGCGCGGAACCATCCCGCCGCGGCGAGGTCATCGAGCGCACCATTGCCCGGCCGCGTTGGCACGAGCGACACGACCGTTGCGCCGCACGCCACAGCCGCGTCGACTGAACGCACCAGCCACATGTCCTGCTCGGCCGCTGGCACGAACGGCGGCGAGATCAACAGAAACACGCGCAGCGCCACCCGGCGATCCGCGAGCGCCTGAGCTGCGGCGGCGAAGTCCGCGAGCGTGAACCGTTTGTTCAGACGATGCAGCGCTTCCGGATGCGCCGTTTCCAATCCCATCGCCACTTCGAGCCGTGGTACCGCGGCTCCCGAGTGACGGGCCAAGGCAGCAAGCCAGCGATCAAGACGTGCGCCCACCAGCGCGGGGTGCGATTCCACGATGACGTCCGACAGACCGGTAAGGGCGGCGGCGATATCGTCGTAGTCGCATTCGGGAATGGCGCGCGGATCGAAAAAGCTGCCGGCGTTATACAGCTTCATGCCCTTCACGGGCGTGCCGCCATCGCGGACAGCCGCACGCGCGGTGGCGATCTGCACCGCAATCGCGCCGCGCGGCGTGTCTGTTTCGATCGTGTCGCGCCACAGATCGCACATGGTGCAACGCCATGGGCACTCGCGGCCGGTGAGCAACACGGTCGCAAACGTCGTCGGCCGACCATCGGCAGCCCGCTCGTCCTCGACGATCACGCCGTGGGCCTGCCATGGATCGTGGGGCGTGCGCGGACCGCGCCGTCCGAGCACGAAGCGATCGCGTGCGGCCGCGGTGGCCGGGTAACCCGCAATCGCGCCGTCAGGCATACAGCCTTTCGAAGGCGTGCCGATAATCGCGCTCCGATTGGCCGAGACGCTGGCGCATCGTCTCAACCGACGCGGCGCCATGCTGGAAACGGCGCTTGGAAAAGACGGGCATGTCGAAGCCCGTGATCGCCTTTACCCCGCGCGCGACGATCTCGCCCTTCAGCGCGTACAGTGTTGGCACATCGTAGCCCGTCAACTCGGCGAACGGAATCGCTTCGGCCACCTCGATTACCGACGGCCGCGTGTAAGGACTGAAGCCCGCGAAGCCGTACCGCGTGGCCGGCGCGTACGTCCGCACGTAAGCGCGGCTGAGACCGCCGCTGTAGGTCAACGAGTGTTTGATGCGGCCGACGCCCCAGCCTTCCTGGTAGAGCATCAGGTTGTCGACGACGCTGCGAATCGTAAGCTCGGGATTCTCTTCGATCGGATAGTCCTTGAGGTTCTCGTCCCCGCCATCGCCGTCCGCGAGGTGACGCCACTCCGGGTATCGGGCGCGAATGCCCTGGCAGAGCCGCAGGCCCATCGCCGCGCATTCCACGTCGAGCGGCTTGTAGTCTTCGAGTACGCACAGCGTCTCCTCGATCTTCAGATCGTCGGCGCATCCGGCAATCTCTTCGAGGAACAACGAGAGACCCAGACTCGACAGGAACTCGCGTGCCTGTTTCACGTCGGGACCGTCACCCAGATCCAGCACGAAGGCCTTGAGCCGCGCCGGCGAGAGGCCGAGCCGCAGCATGGTGTGATAGATCACGAGAAACACGGCGCCGCTGTCGATGCCGCCCGAAAAGCTTACGCCGATTGGCTCTGCACCGCCGACCCGTTCGATCTTCAGCAACCACTTCGCGACTTCGTCGGCGAGCGCGCCGATATAGCGACGGCCGATCTCGTCCGGGTCCGCAGGCAAGGTACCGCGCGTCGGCGTGAAAAAGCGCGTGTACAGCGGGTCCGGGTCAGGGCACCCCACCAGCGCGAGCTCGACGATGTAGTGCGCCGGCACCATGCGCGTGTAGCTCGGATGAAACTGTTTGTCGAGACCGGCGTCTCGAAGCGCCCGCTGGAGCGTGTCGATCCGATCGGCGACAAAGAGCGCCGGCCCTTCGTGCCGCTTCGCGAGGAAGTACCGCATCGGGCGATCCAGCGATCGCGCCATCCGGACGGTGATGCCGTCGACGACGACGATCGCGAAGGAACCGTCGATGTCGCGGACCGCCGCCGCATCGCCGCTGAGCACCCGCCGACGAGCTTCAGCCTCCTCGACGTTGTGGAATTGATTCAGACAGGGGTCGAGCAGATCGATGAGACGATCGACGGGACGTCGCATAGCGCGCATTGTAAGTCACCCGGATTGATTGGAACGCCGCGGCTGCCGGCGACGCAACAGCACCTTCACCCAGAGCGCACCGAGGGCCACGAACGGGAACAGGTACACCGCGAGCATTGCCGGTGGGGGACGGAGATCGTAGGTCGCGTCCACCTGACTCTCGACCTCGGCGCGACCCAGAGGACCATCGACCGTGACGCGCACGGCGAAAGGCCCCTCGTGGTCCATCAGCAGAGCGATGAATTGTCGCGCGGTCGAGCTGTCGACCGGATCTGTTCGGCCGGTACGCGTCTGGCCATCGCGATCCAGCGGCCGAATAGCGACCGTCGCGCGCGTGGCTGCCGGTACCGCGCCCGTGCCGCTCGCCGGATCGATCGTCACCCAGAACCGTCCCGCGGGCTTCCCATCGTCGGTGGTGTCTGGATCGGTCCAAATCGAGATGCGATACGCGCCGGCAATGCGGTCGGAAACGATTGGAAATGGTGGGCCGCTGTGCGCGTGCACAGGCATCTCGCGCGCGAGCAGCGCCGCAAGGGTAATTATCACGAGGCGTTGCATCAGCCGCCGAGCCCCGTTCCGCGCATTTCCATCGGGCGCGACAGAATCCAGAGCGCGAGCAGCGCGAGACCCGCGATCGCGACGATCCACGGCATGGCCGCGCGCAGTGAGCGATCTGGATATTCGCGCTCCGAGATTCGATAGGAGAGCACGAGCGAGCCAAGCATGCCAAGAAGCACCGCGCCGATCTGCAAGGGAAACACCGCACCGGGCCGCATCCCGAACCATCGCCAGTTCGGCTGACCGAGGAGAGCCGGACCCGCCACATCCATCATTGCGCTCTGCGCGACCGGCACAATCGTCCAGATGCCAGTGAGAAAGTGAAAGCCGTAGTGCGCGAGCCACACGCCGACGCCGAACGGCACCATCGCATACGCGTAGCAGACGACGATGTCGGTCGCAGGCGCGGAGGTCGCGGCGCACTGACGCGTGAGCCACGCCGCGGTGGTGCACAGCGCGAGCGGAATGACGGCCAGCCCAATTGCGAAGATCAGCCCGAGCACGAGCGCTTCCGATTTCGTATGCATCGCCTGCGCGATCGCATGTTCGACCGTGTAGACCGGGCCGATCATGGCGAATGCGTTCAGGAGCGCGCCAAACGTGAAGAGCAGCGCGAGCGCGGCGAGATCGGGGCGGCGCGACAGGCGTCCAACGGCCGAGCGGAGACGATCGTCGGCGAGTTCCTCGCCGGGGACGCGGACATCGATCGCCACGTTGTCGTGCGGACACGCCTGGACGCAGTCAAGGCAGAACGTGCAATCGAGATTGCCGACCTTGGACGGCAGGAAGAGGGCCAGCTCACAGCCGCGCTGGATGACGATCGCGGGATTCACGGGGTCGCGGCGACCCTTGATGCAGTCCACGGTCTCGCAATCACGACACACTGCGTGCTCCCGCACACCTACTTCTAGTGGGGAGAGCGTCGACGCGATGAAGTTGAACTGGCCGACCGGGCAGACATGCTTGCAAAATGCCGCGCCCGTGAACGTCACGTCCACCAGCGCCGCCGCACCGAAATACCCGAGGACCAGCCAGGCCGTTGCTGCTGGCAGCGCCCACAGGTCGAACAGCTCGTACAGGAAGAGCACCGCCGCAAGTCCGGCGAGCGCCACCCACTTGCCGCGTAACCATGGCGGCCAATGGCGAACCGGATGATGCACTCGTCGCGCGAGATCGCGCACGAGGATCATCGGACACGCACCGCAGAACACGTTGCCGACCGCCAGCAGCGCACCGATGAGCAGCCCGCGATAGTGGATCCAGGTCAGAACCGTGGACAGATTCTTCGGCGCAAGCTGTGGCCCGAGCAGGCCGTGAAGCACGATCACGATCGCGACAAGCAGCAGCACGAGCTGCAATGCCGTGCGAATGTGGCGCCAGCGGAGCAGCGCTCCGAGAATCGGCCAGCGGAGCAAGTCTGTAGGAGAGGGTCGGGCGGAGGCGGGCGACGGAGCGGCAGGGAGGATCATCGACGGCTCTTGCGAGGCGGTCCCACTGTCATCCGGACGGCTGGACGTTGGCGACGTCAATGCGCCGCTCGACGCGAGCCCCGTCCGGCAGGTCGACGGACACGAGTAGAACCCAATCACCTTCCATCGTAAACGCGAAGGTCGCTTCGTAAACACCGGGAGCACGCTCGGCCGCTGCTGCGGTCACTGGCGCCATCCCGGCGTGCGTCATGTGGCCTTCGATTCGGACACGGGCTCCGGCTATCCGCCCTCCCGACGGAGCACGGAGAGAGAGGGTCAGCGCCGCCGGCCCGACGACGGCGGGTGCCGGGCGCAGCGTCCATGTGAAATCGATGCGTGGGTCAGGGCGCGCGGTGCGCTCGCCGCGGCTGCATCCACCCTGGGACAGGCTGGCCACCACGAGCAGCAACGCCAGCCGCCACGGCTGATTCACGCAGCCGTCGCAGTACCCGCCACATGCACTGCGCACGAGCATCGCGGCTGCGAGATCTCTTCCGCTGGCGGGAACAGATGGTAGTACATCGCGATGACCATCGGAACGAAGACGATCGTGTTGTAGAACAGGTGTAACTCCACCCGCGGGACCCACAGCTGCACGATGCTGGTCGGGACTGGCCGGCCCATCAGGTTATGGCCGAGGATCACCTGCGCCTGCAACAGCCCATGCTCGATGTGATGGAAGAACTGGATCCAGAAGGCCAGCATCCACCAGAAATGATCGATCTTCCCGTTGAAGCCGCTGCGCAAAGTCCAGAGGCCGATCAGCATGACCACGGCATACCCATAGTGCAGCGCCTCGGACTTGATGAGCGAGGGGAAGAGTAGTCCCAAGGCGCCACGTGCTTCCGGAACCGGCCACCCGAGGACGTATATCTGAAGCCCCTGCAACAGATGTTCGACCCAGTGCCCAAGCACAATGACCATGAAGACGCGCAGCGCCAACTCGTGGCGATCGTTGTTCAACCGTTCGATGAATGTGGTAGACACGTGCGACGTCCTCCAGCTACGACCGCCGCCAGATTTTCGCCACCGCGAAAAACCCGGCGAGCGCAGCAATGCCGAGGACCGTGTGGCTCGCCGTCCGCAGCGGCGGCGGTTGATGTGTGTTGGTCCACATCCATCCCAGAACTACGGTGCCCAACAACACCAGGATGAAGAGCGTAATGGCCATCCGCACCTGGTTCCGGATCCGGTTCACGGCGCGCTCCCGATGCGACAGCGGTCTCCCTGCGTTCACTGGCATCGTTCCGACAGATGGCCCTGACGACGTCAAAGCCTTGGCGAGCTCAGCCATGTGCCTCTGTCCACCTCCGAACCGTCATATTTCTCCGGCCGAAGGCACGGGGTCAATAAAGCATTTCCAGTAGCTGCACCCGCATGCTTTGGGTGGACGGCGAAGGTGGAAGGGGCGCCAGGCGCCGGAGGCATGGTTTCCGCCGAAGGCCGAGGCGCCGGATGGGGACACCTACGAAGCTGATTTAGCGCTATCGCGTGTCGCGTCGCTCAAAGGTCGCGGCGACGCAACCCCATCGCCGCGGCACCGTGGGTGCCAACACTTGTGCGCTGATCGGATCGGGCGCCGATGCTTGCGCAGGTCAGGTCCCCGTCGCGATGCGGCCAGGGCGCTGCGTCAGTCTTGAAAACCATGCCGCAGGCGCACGGATCCGCGGCCGCCTCCGCGTACTGATCGATCGCTTATGCCAGATTTGCGAGGATCGCGTTGTAGATGATCCGAACCGCAGCGTCCTCGTTCACCTCGATGGTATACATCCCCTTGTAGCCAAGCGACTCGGCGTACTTGATCGCCGTACCCAGATCCCAAGTGGGACTGACGCGCGTATGCATGCCGCCGGCGTTACGAGGGAGCAGGCCCTTGATCGCATCGTGCAGCTCCTGCTGGTTGTAGAAGCGGGTCTCGCCGCCAAAGTCGAGGTTGGTGTACCCGCCGCTCCCGACGGTGCACTCCCACAGGATGCCCCACACGTAGCGGAGGCGCTCCGGCTCCGGCATGTTCGGCGGCGTAGCGGGCGCGGCCGCTTGACTGCCGCCCCTGCCCGGCGTCGGAACGCCCGCACCACGCGTCTCCCCGGAGATCTTGATCCCCTTCGGGGTGGCGTAGTCCTGCAGATCCTTCCACAGCGAGGTGACGCCAGCCTTGCTGTCGTCGGTGAGCGCTCCCTGGTTGTGCATCAGCCGCGTCACGCCGAGGACGGGCGACAGATCCACCCACTTCTTGGCGCGCTCGAGCCACGCTGCGCGCGCATCACCCGAGAGCGCCGCCGCCTTGCCGTCCGGCCCCATCTGCGCCATCACGCCGATCTCGATATTGATCTGATGCGCCTTCGCGCCGGCGGCATCGAGCTTCGCCCGGAGCTCTCGGATGTACGACAGATCCGGATTGTCGTTGTTCTGCGCAACATGGTTGCTCTGGAACTGCACGTTCCGGACGCCGTACGTGTCGACGTAGTATTGCGGCAGGTCGAAGATATCGAGCGTGCGCTCCGGCGTCGCCTCCTGCCACGGCAGCTTGATCATGCTGCTGTGGTTGAGGGTCATGATTTCTATGCGCGCCAGTTTTTCAGCCGACACGTTGGCTGGACCGCCACGTCCGCGGCCGCCGCGGCCGCCGCGTCCCCCTTCGCGCCCCTGGGCCGGAGGTGGTGCCGGTGCTTGTGCAAGAGCCCTCGCGCTGATGCCGGCAGCTGCGGCCGTGGTCAAGAAATCCCGTCGGTTCATGGGTCGCCTCCCGATTCGTTCTACGCGAGCTGGTTCGTGACGTTCGCCAGGATGATGGCGTACACCTGCCGAACGGCGGGATGGCCGTTGACTTCGATCGAGTACAGCCCTCGATATCCCAGCGACTCGGTGAACCGCACGGCCGCGCCGATGTCCCAGTTTGGGCTCGACTTGATATGCATATTGCCCGACGAGGTCGGGTAGAGAGCCTTGATCGCGTCGTGGAGCGTCTGCTGATCGGGCGCGCCGACATTGCCGATGTCCACGTTGGAGTAGGCGCCGGCCGCCTCGATCACCTGCTGCAGCAGGAGAAACGCTGCGCTCGCCGCGGCACGGGGATCGGGCGGCGTCGCCGGGGGCTGTCCGCCGGCCTGGGCGCGGCCACGTCCACCGCCAGTGCCCCTCGTCTCGGCGGAGATCTTGATCCCCTTCGGCTTCGCGTAATCTTGAATTTCCTTCCACACCGACGTGCAGTTGGCCTTGTTCTCTTCGTTGAGCCCCGTCTGATTCAGCATCAGGCGGGTGACGCCGATAATCGGCGCCGCATCGACCCACTGCCTGCCGAGCGCCATCCACTTCTCGCGCGCCTCGCCGGCCAGGTTCGGAATCTCGCCGATCTCGATGTTGACCTGCGTCGCCGTGACCCTGGCGGCATCGAGTCTGGCCCGCATCTCGCGGAAGAACGCCGCGTCGGGCGGCGTTTGCTCGCTGCTGACCAAATGATCGTGTTGGAACTCGATATGGCTGACGCCGTAGACGTCCTGATACATCTTCGGTAGATCGAACACGTCAAGCGTCTGGTTCTCGTTTGGATTCTGCGTCCATGGGAACTTCAGCATGTTCCTGAAGTTCAGGGTCATGAGGGAGACGCGCGCCAGCTTGGCTGCCGGGACGTTGGCCGGCGACCCGGCACCGCGGCCACCCCCGCCTTGCCGGCCTCGCCCCTGCGCCGGTGTGGTCGTCGCCGGTGCCTGGCCTTGCCCGAACACCGAGCTACTAAGGGCGCTCATCGCTGCCGCACCTGCCGCCGCGCTTGAGAGAAATCTCCGTCGATTCATCGTTCCCCCGGATGGTTTGCCAAGTCCGCCGCCGTATCGAGAATGACGGATTATGTGGCGACACGCAGCAGGAGTGCAATCATCGCCGCCTTCCGGTCGCGTCCGGGAGCGTCGGGGACGGCTACGCCATCGCGGCGAATGGGTTCTGGAAGTCGCGGTCGTTTCGATCGACGTCGATCGCCTGGACGCGATCCACGATCGCATGCGCGATCAACTCTGGCCGCAGCACCAACGACACGGATCCAGTGCCAATCGCCGCATTCGGCATGCCCTTGGCTTCGCACGTATCCGGATCTTGTACGATGGTCGCGCCGCCGGTCTCGCGGATACGAGTGATGCCGCGGGCGCCGTCGCGTCGATAACCGCTCAGCACAATCCCGGTTGCGTACTCTGAATAGCTCGCGGCAATGGTATCGAACAACCAGTCCGCCGATGGCCGTGCGAACTGCAGCCGTCCCTTGTCGATGACGGTGAAGGTGCGGTTCGCATTCACGATGAGATGCAGAAGCGGCGGCGCGACGTACACGATTCCGCGCTGAATCACGCCACCGGTCTCGGCGAGGCTCACATCCAGATGGCAGCGCATTCGAAGCAGCGACAGCAGCGTGCTTCCTTCGCCCGTGTGCACGGCGACCAGCACGGCCGCACGCAAGTTGCGAGGGAGTGCTTGGAGGATCGTGATCAGCGGCCGCAGGCTGCCAGCTGATCCCGCAAACGCAACGACGGCCGGCGCGGCCTCTGCCTCGACGAGACACGGCGTCGGTGTAGCAGCGCGGCCGTGCAGCGTATCCGATTCGGTCAACGCAGTGGCCCACACCTGAGCCTTGCCCGCTCTTTGAAGCAATGACGCGGCGATTTCCCGCTGGTTTCGCGCGTCCGTCCGGATCCGCCGAAGATGCGTCGAAGAGGCGGCACAATTGCTTCGATCGTCCTTGTGACCGCTACCGGACATAACGATCGCATTATGTCATGGCGAAGACACAAGAGCGTGTGAAATGACCTCGAACGCAGCGCCCGCTTACAGGAACGGCAAACGCAACCGTCTCCTTCAGCAGCTCCGCCGCCCAGACTTCGAGGCGATTGCATCCGAATTGGAGCCAGTCTCGCTGAACTTCAAGGAGACCTGCTACGAACAAGGGCAGCCAATTCGCCACATGTACTTCATCGAAAGCGGTGTCATTTCGCTGGTGACAGATCTTGAAGCCGGCGGCACCGTCGAGACCGGAACCATCGGCAATGAAGGTTTGATCGGCCTGGCGGCGTTTCTTGGATCGCCGATCGCCACCAGTCGTGCATTCTGCCAGATTCCCGGCGCCGCCAGTCGGGTCAGCACGAAACGAATGCTGCTCGAACGTGAACGCAATACTCCACTCGCGCATTTGATTCTTCGCAACGCCAACGCCACGATGTCCATGCTGGCGCAGACGGCCGCCTGCAACCGGGCGCACCCGGTCGAGGAGCGCATGGCCCGGTGGCTCTTGATGACGCACGACCGAGTTGACGGTGATGAATTTCCGTTGACGCAAGAATTTCTTGCGCAAATGCTCGGCGTGCGACGGCCAAGCGTCAACACGGCGGGTCTCGCACTCCAGAACGCCGGGTTGATCCGTTACAGCCGTGGGAAGATCACGATCGTCAATCGCAACGGATTGGAATCGTCCTCGTGCGAGTGTTATGCGTTTATCGCCCGCGCATTTGAAGACGCGCTCAACAGCCACGAGCGCTGATCGTTTCACGCGTCCGTCGATTTGCAGCTCGTCGCGCATCTCGACGCGAGTCGGTCATTCAAGCGCCACTATTTCCTCGCCGGCGGTCTCCAATTCAATACGACGGTCGCCGGCTCCGGCCGATTGGCGGGAACGCTGAGGAGGAACCGGCCAGTCTTTGGCGCCACGTCATAGGTGCTGTCGGCCGGAAACGGGAACATCTGCCGCGGCGGACCAATTTTCAGCGTCGTGCCTGACGTGGCGATCGCGACAGCCGTGAGCTTGCCCTCAGACACAAGGAACAGTTCGGAGCCGGAGCCATTCCAGATCGGCTGGCTTCCTCCAGGCGCGGAGACTTCGTATTTGGCGCCCGGCACAGGGAAACTCTGAATGTAGACCCGCGTCGGCCCGCTTTCGTTGCTCTCGTACGCCGTCCAGCGACCATCGGGGGAAATGCGCGCGTTGTCCAGCAGCCGTCCGGTCGCGATGTACGGCGACTTCTTGCCGTCGGTCAACGACCACAGCATCAGGTTGCCAATGGCCTGCGTCGGCAGCTCGCCATAGAGGAGGTACTTGCCGTCGCGCGACACATCCTGGATGAACCGCTGCATCCGGTCCCCGCCGAGGAACGGTTGACCGGCGGCAGCGCCGGACACCGGGTGAACGAACAGATCAAACCAGCCCGAGCCTGCGGGCTCATGCGCGACAAAAATCTGCTGACCAGTGCTGGACCAGATCGCCGTCGCATATCTGCCGGGCGCGAACGTGAACCGCGCGGGACGGCCCGTTGCCACATCAGTGATCCAGATGGCGCCGTCCATGCGACTCGCGCCGGAATCACTCACGCTCACGATGCGAGCGCCATCCGGAGAGATTCGCGGATCGCCGAACGCGTCGGACTCCCCGACCTCCTGAATCAATTCCCCTTTCGCTCCAAGCCAGCGCAAGCGGTGCACGGCACGCGACGCCGCTGGCACGAACACCACCGTCCCGGTCTCAGATACTGAAAAAGCCTTGCCTGCCTCGTTCGGACGCGCCTCTACCGATGACGCGACGAGAAACGGCTCGCCGGCGGCAAGCGTGCCCCGATCGGCGTCGAAGCCCTGCGCAACGAGGGCCTCCTCTCGCACGTAGAACAAATAGCCATTGTGGTATCTCGCCTCGACAAAACCGGGGACAACTCTCGTCGCGGTCGCGCCATCGAGGCTGCTGAAATAGACGCCGTCGGTTGCCGGATCGCGCTTGCTGTAGAAAAAGAGGAAGTGGCGGCCGTCTGGGAGAAAGTGAGGCCACCGGTGGTTCGTGGCCGGCCCCTGAAGTACCGGCACAACTGTCGGCGCCCCGCCGGAGTCCGGCACCCACTGCAGCTGCTCGTGGCCGTCGAACGTACTCGCAAAGAGTACTTTGCCGTTGCCGTGCCACGAACCGCCGCGGCCTCGTGCGGCGGGGCAGAGAACCTGAGGTGGCGTACCCGCGATCGCCACGCGTTTCAGCTGGTCGTCAGCGAAAAAGGCGATCGACAACCCATCCGATTTCCAGAACGGATAACTGGCTCCGTCGGTACCAGCCAGGATCGTAACGTCGAGGGAATCCATCGATCGAACCCAAATCCGACGAACTCCATCGTCACCAGTCGCAACGCCGGCGAGGTGCGTGCCGTCCGGAGAGATCTCAGGCCATCCGAGCTCCGTGCGCGTCGCGGGGATGTCGATCTCGAAGCGCGTCATCGCGGATGGCGCTGCGGCGGGTGCGAAATAGCGCGTGATCCATACGGCTAACGCGACCGCGATCAGAAGCGCCGCCAGCCAGGCGAGACGTTCCCAAAAAGAGAGGCGAGAACCGACAGACGGACCGGTGTCGTCATCCTCCTCGAGGTCGAGCCGCGCGTCGGCAATGGCACTTAACCGTTTGCGCGGATCTTTCTCGAGACACCGTCGCAGCACACGCCGCAGCGACGCTGGCAGATCGACGGGGAGGCGGTTCCAGTCGGGGTCGGTCTTGAGTACCGCGGCGAGAGTCTCGGTCACGTCACGACCTTCGAACGGTCGGCGGCCCGTGAGCATTTCGAACAGCACGCAGCCGAACGCCCAAATGTCGGCGCGGCGATCGACCGGTAGCCCCCTCGCCTGTTCCGGTGCCATGTACGACGCAGTGCCGAGAATGACGCCAATTTCGGTTCCTCCCTGGTAGCCTTGGCGAAGACGGACCGGCGACGTGATCGTCGGCGAGCTGGAGGCTCCGCTGAAGTCCGCGGCCGGATCGCCAGTGAGCGCTTTGGCCAGGCCGAAATCCAGGACCTTGACGGTGCCGTCCGGTCGCACCTTGACGTTGGAGGGTTTCAAGTCCCGATGGACGATGCCGAGCTCGTGCGCGGCTTCGAGCGCATCCGCGATCTGCCGCGCTACGACACGTGCATCGGCGATCGAGAGCGGGCCGCGCTCGATGATTTCGGCCAGCGTCGGCCCCTCGACCAGCTCCATCACCAGCGCGCGCCCTTCCACGCCGTAGATGTGCGCGATGTGCGGGTGGTTCAGCGCCGCGAGGGTGTGAGCCTCCCGTTCGAAGCGTGCGAGCGGCTCGGCGTCGTGTGCAAACGCGTCAGGGAGAACCTTCAGTGCGACATCGCGGCCAAGACGAGTGTCGCGCGCACGGTAGACCTCGCCCATTCCGCCCTTGCCGAGAGGGCCGCCAACCTCATAGGAACCCAGGCGCGCACCGGTGGCGAGTCCCACGAGCGCATCATAGTCGGAAGGACACGCCGCGTTGAACAGATGTTGATGGCGGGCTTCCCTCTTTTGCGCGGTCCCCGCCTGCGTGAAAGTCCATCAGAACATGGAGTTTCAAATCGTTACATCCAATTGAATTGATTCGATCGCGGTTGCCGCACTAGACTCGCGGGCCATTCCCCTTCACGAGGTTGACCCCCGATGCACCGAAACGCGCCACGCAATGGAATCTCGTTCGCACTCGCCGCAATTGCCGTCACCGGAGCTGCACTTGCAGCGCTGACGCTCTCGACCAGCATACCGGCCACGCAGTCGTTCGATGGAATCGGCACATCAGCCACGGCGACGCTGCCGGCGGACTTCCGTGTCGACAGGCCGTCGACTGTGCGCACCGTCGGAACGTTTGCCGCGGCGCTCAGTGCCACGACACAGGTCGGCGGCGCGAATTTATCGTCGTCGGCGGCTAACGGCATCTACAACTTCGGTTCAGGAACGACGACAACCGGCCCTGACCGCGCGATCGGGTTTCTTTCGTCCGGCACGGCCACACAGAGCGGCAACCTGTACGTGCAGCTGACCAATACGACGGGGGCGTCGTTATCGGGTCTGCAGATTGCGTATGCGGTGGAAAAGTACCGAGGCGGATCGAATGCTGCCGGATTCAGGATTCAACTGTTCTATTCGGTCGACGGCACGGCCTGGACGAGTGCGGGCTCCGCATTTTTGACATCGTTTGCGGCGGATGCGGCGAACGCCGGATTCGCAACCGCTCCCGGGGCGACTGTCAACGTCAGTGCTCCGTTGAACATCGCCATTCCAAACGGCGGTCAGTTCTACCTGGCCTGGAACTATTCGGTCGCCTCAGGCACGATGACAACGAACGGTCAGGCGCTGGCGATCGATGACATCTCGATTGCTGGTATCGGCGAGGACGGCGATGCGGCGCCAGCGGTGCAGACCACGACACCGACAAACGGCGCCGTCAACGTCCCGGTCACCTCGAACATCGCCGTCAACTTCAGCGAAAGCGTCGAGGCGGCAGCAAGTTCGTTCAGCCTGGAGTGCCCGTCGGGGTCCCCACAGGCGTTCAGCCTGAGTGCATCACCGGGCAGCAGCTTCACGTTGGATCCAACCTCGGCTCTGCCCTACAGCACCGTCTGCACGGCGAAGGTGATTGCCAATCAAATCGTCGATACGGACACGACCGATCCACCGGATACGATGGCATCGGACTTCACGTTCTCCTTCACGACAGCAGATCCCCCAACCGACGCAGCGCCGGCGGTCGCGACGACGATGCCCGCCAACGGGTCGGCCAACGTGGCTGTCGATGCGGATATTGTCGTCAACTTCACCGAGAGCGTGAACGCCGGCGCCAGTGCGTTCTCGATCCAGTGTCCGTCTGGATCGCCGCTGATCTTCACTGAGACCGCATCGCCAGCGAGGACATTCACACTTCACCCGACGGCGCCCCTTCCATTCAATACCAGCTGCACGGTCACCGTCGCCGCCGCGCAGATCTCCGACACCGATGCTGACGATCCGCCGGATCAGATGGCAACCGACTTCACCTTTTCGTTCAAGACATCTCCAGCGGGGGCCGGGAAAGTCGTCATCAACGAGATCGACGCGGACACGCCGGGGAATCCCGACCAGGCGGAGTTCGTCGAGCTGTATGACGGCGGCGTCGGTCACACGCCGCTCGACGGATTGGTCGTCGTGTTCTACGACGGCGGGCTCAGTCCGTTCACAGGAAAGCAGTCGTACGTGTCCTTCGATCTGGATGGATACAGCACCGACGCCAACGGGTACTTCGTCCTCGGCAATCCAGGAGTTGCGTCGGCCGGCCTGATCTTCGATCCCGGTGCGTTCGGCTTACTCCAGAACGGCCCGGATGCGGTGGCTCTCTATGCCGGTGACGCTGCTGACTTCCCGGTCGGTACGAATGTGACCACGGCGAATCTTCTGGATGCGATCGTCTACGGCACTGACGATCCGAGCCCGTCGAACCTGCTGCCCCTGATCACGTCAGGACAGCTCATCGTCAATGAGGACGCCAACGGTGCGGCTACGCTCGATTCGAGCCAGCGCTGTCCGAACGGCATGGGCGGCGTGCGCACCAGCAACGCTTACCGACAAGCGACGCCCACACCCGGCGCCGCGAACAACTGCCCCTCTCAACTTCCGCCAAGCGACGTCGTCATCAGCCAGATCTACGGCGGCGGCGGGAATGCGGGCGCCACCTACCACAACGACTACGTCGAGCTCTTTAATCGCGGGACGGTGTCTGTCGACCTTACCGGCTGGTCGATCCAGTATGCCTCGGCGTCCGGCAGCGGTTGGAGTACAAACTTGCAGCCGCTCGGAGGAACGATCGGTCCCGGCGAGTACTACCTGATCGCGCTCGCCTCGGGAGGGGCGAACGGAAGCCCTCTGCCAGCCGCGAACATCAACGGACAGATCAACATGAGCGGCACGAGCGGCAAAGTCGCCCTGTCCGACACATTCGATCCGCTGACCGGCAATTGTCCTCTCGCAAGCGTGCACGTCCGCGACTTCATCGGCTATGGAAGTGCCGATTGCGGCGAAGGAGCGACCACGGCGCCGACGCTCAGCAACAGCACCGCCGGATTCCGTCAGGGAAACGGCGCCGTCGACACGAACGTCAACCACAGCGACATCGTCGTGGGAGCACCGAATCCGCGTCAAACCGCGGCGATCGTCGAGATCGGACCGTTCGTGCTGCTCACCGATCCGGCAGCCAATGCGATCAACGCGCCGCGCGACGCCACGATTCTGGTCACCTTTACCGAGCCGGTCGATGTCGTGGATTCCTGGTTCGACATCAACTGCGCGGTGACCGGCCATCACAACGACGCCACGTTCGCCACAAATGGCCGTGACCACTACATCACGCCGAACGTCAATTTCGAGCCGGGCGAGCAGTGCACCGTCACGATCTTCAAGGATCAGATCCACGATCAGGATCTGGACGACGCGGGACCGAATACGGACACGCTGCTGGCGAACTATGTCTGGTCCTTCACCGTTGCGAACGGTACGCCACCGCCATTCCCGTCGAGCATTCATCTGGCGCTCGGGAACCCGACGGCGGCTGACCTTGGTGAGCCGAACAACTACTTGATGGACAAACCGGAGTTCGCGCTGTCGTACAACCGCGACCTCGGACGGCCGAACTGGGTGAGCTGGCACCTGTCAAACGAATGGACCGGGACGCTGGAGCGCGTCGACACCTTCCGGCCCGATCCTCAGGTGCCGCCCGACTGGTATCGCGTGCAGTCCTTCGACTTCTCCGGCAGCGGCTTCGATCGCGGTCACATGACGCCAAACGCCGACCGCGACAAGGAGACGTCGATCCCGATTAATCAGGCGACCTTTCTGATGTCCAATATGGTGGCGCAGGCTCCGGACAACAACCAGGGTCCGTGGGCCGCCTTCGAGGCTTACCTGCGCAGCCTCACCGACGACGGCAGCCAGGAGATCTTCATCGTGGCCGGGCCGGCTGGCGCCGGTGGCGTCGGAAGCAACATTCCCGCGACGACGACCACGACCGTCGCCAACGGCCACGTGACGGTGCCGGCGTGGACGTGGAAAGTGGCGCTGGTGCTCCCGAAGGACGCATCGGATCCAATCTCGCGCGTGAGTTGCTCCACGCGATCGATCGCCGTGATCATGCCGAACGTCCAAGGCATCCGGAACGACCCCTGGCAAAATTATCTGACGACGGTGGATGCGGTCGAAGCACTGACTGGATACGATCTCTACTCAAATCTTCCGCCCTCCGTTCAATACTGCGTCGAGGCTGGAACGAACGGGGCGAACCCTCCACCCGATACGACGGCCCCGATCGTGTCGTGCGCCGCACCTGACGGCGCATGGCACGCTGACAACGTGGCCCTGGCGTGCACGGCGAGCGACGGCGCGTCGGGGCTGGCCAATCCTACCGAGGCTTCGTTCTCACTTGTCACGAACGTTTCGCAAGGTACCGAAGACGGCAACGCGAGCACCGGAACCCGCACAATCTGCGACGTCGCGGGGAACTGCACGATCGCGGGCCCGGTCGCAGGAAACAAGATCGATCGCAAGGCGCCGAGCATTGTCGTCACGACGCCGTCCAACGGTGCCGTCTACCAGATGAACGATGTCGTTAATGCGGCGTACAGCTGTCCGGAGACAGGGTCGGGCCTGGCCTCGTGTCTCGGCACCGTCGTCAACGGACACCCAATCGACACGTCGTCGCCGGGCGCGAAGACGTTCGTGATCGACGCCACAGACGCCGCCGGGAACACCGCGAGCGTCACGGTGAATTACGAAGTGAAGCGCACGTTGACAGCGATCGGTCCGGCGACGGTGTGGATCGGGCTGAAGAACAGCGACGATACCGGCCTGCGGCTCGATCTCCGCGGGCAGGTGCTGGTGAATGGTGCCGTGGTCGCCAGCGGTGTGCTGAACAATGCCTCCGGGGGAAGCAGCGGCTTCAACAACGCGATCCTGCAAATCATCGCGCTCTCGCTTGCTGGCAGTGTCGACGTTCCGGCCGGCGCGCAACTCTCCGTCGAGATCGGTGCACGCCGAACCTGTGCCAGCAATGGACGCAATTCGGGCACGGTACGGGAATGGTTCGATGGCCTCGCGACCGACAGCGGCTCTGGTCGCGACGCCGGCAGCCGTGTGCGAATCACACTCGGCGGCACGACGAGCGACTACTTCCTGCGGAGCGGCTTCGGACTCTCGACGACGGCCGGGAGCTCGCGTCAGTTTGTGGACGCCATCGTCAGTGGCCAGGTCGCGTGTCCGGCGCGGCCGTTCACGTCGCTCGGCATCTGGAGCGTGACTCTCCCATGACTAACCCAGGCGACGAGGGATTCGTATTTCGGCTCAGGCGTTGAGTGACGCGCGCTAGGTACGCTCATTCGCTGCGGAATCGGGCCGCTGGTGCTCTCGTCGTCTGATCCCAAACAGCGTTGTTGCTGCGTCCCGGAAGAGATCGCGATGTGAACTCGTGACGAAGGCCCAGCGGAGGACGCTGATCACGAACGGTGCAGCTCTCCCATTGCCCTCAGTGGCCGGGAACCACTGCGTCAGAACGGCCTGAGGATCCCGCCGTAACTCGTCCACCTGAGCTACGCGGTGAACGCACCCAACCGTGCAGAACGGCGCGCAGGCTTTCTTTTGCCGGTATTCGCGCTCGAGATCCTCAGGCCCGTACTGCTCCAGTGGAATCGCGGGATGTCCACGCTGCTGCGAACACCAGTGGACGAGTCCGTCTTCGCACACGTAGAGATACCGGCCACCGGCGCCGCAATGCCAGTCGTTCGGCCGTCCGTTTGCGAGGTTGTTTTGAAACCGGTTATAAGTCGCCACATCAAACGTCGAGCCGCCAAGCGCGACGAGCTCGTCCAGAATCGCCCGCTGCGGTTCATCGAGAGCGCGCAGTTCCCCTTGGTTGTCGTGGATAAGCCCGACGGTCGTGGAAAAGCCGAGAGAGCGGGCGCGCTTGGTAATCACAACGGCGTCGTCCGGATTGCGAATGCCTCCGCCGACCACCGAGTTTACGGTGACGTCGAACTCGGCGAGCTCGGCAAGCCAGCGCAGTTTCTGATCGAGCACCTTGAGGCTCTTCTTCGAGACCTCGTCAGGTATAACGTTGTCGATGCTGATTTGCAGGTGATCGAGTCCCGCTCGATTCAGTCGTCCGATTCGATCGCGGCTCAATAAATATCCATTGGTGATGAGCGTCGCGATCATCCCGCGTTCGCGGATGCGGCTGATCAGTCCATCGGCATCCGGGTGCAGCAGCGGCTCGCCGCCACTCAGCGTGACGATGCCGGTTCCCAGCTCTGCGAGTCGATCGATGCGCCGAAAGAGAGCCGAGCTCGGCACCGGCGCCGAGTGATCGTCAAACTCGTTGCAATAAGTGCAGGAGAGATTGCACCGGCGGATGGGAATGATATGCGCGAGCACCGGCCGGCACGGAGACTTGAGCGCCGCGACAAACATCTGTGCCTGCCGAATGCGCCTGCCTATTCGTCGCAGATTCCGTGACAGTAGCATCGACCTCTCCGCCAGACGCAGGCGCCCTGCGTCATCCCCAATGATGGCTCGATTGTGAGCCGACGGAAACGCGATTTCAAAACATCGCCACGCCGCCGTCGTCGATGACGCGACGCGGCCACAGAATTGCAGACTGATCCCGAGGGTTGGTCGGCGGCACGCTCGAGCGGCTGAGTGCGCCTCGGCAGAGTCGATCGACCACATCGGCGCGGCGAGAGCGGCGAGACAAAGCCGAGGAGCGACAACCGCATGGGCCTGACCGAGCTTCCAACGTTTGCGCACGACGACATCTTCCATGTCGTCGTCGAGAGCCCTCGCGGATCGACGCTGAAGTTGAAGTTCGATCCCGATCTGAACGCGATGTCGATTTCGCGGCCGCTGCCGCTGGGGATCTCGTTTCCCTTCGACTGGGGATTCATCCCCTCGACCCAGGGCCCGGACGGCGACCCGCTTGATGCGATGTTGCTGTGGGATGTCGCGTCGTACCCGGGCGTCGTCGTTCCCTGCCGAGCACTCGGCATTCTTCAAGTCGAACAGAATCGACGGAATCACGATCCGTCTGAGCGCATTCGCAACGACCGAATCATGGGTCTGCCGGTCGAGGCTCGCCGCGAGCAGTCGACTGGCAGCGTTGACGCGCTGCCGTCGCGGATTCGGGAAGAATTGGAGCAGTTCGCGATCATGGCGACGGCGCTCGAGGGCAAGGATGTGCGCGTTCTCGGATGGGGAGACGTGTCCGCGGCGCTTACGCTGATTCGCGCGCGCCAGGATTCCTCAGTTCGTTGAGATCAGGCCTCAGCACGCTCGCGTTGCACACGAATCAGCAACAAAGTCTGATCGTCCAGTTGCATACCGTGCGCACGAACAGCGTCGAAGACCTGTGTTTCGATTGTCGGAAGCGGTGCGGCGGCGTGCGAACCAATCAGTGCTCTCAGACGTTCGACATTCAATCGTTTAAGATCGCGCTCGTTGAGGCCGGCGCATGAACCGAGCGGATCACACGGCGATGCTGGCGTGAGCTGGAAACGTTAGCACAGCGTTCCCAAAGTCCTATGGACGGAATCGTGTGGGAGGACGATCCTGTCCTCGCACCGGCAACGTGAATGCTGAATGCTCAATGGTGAATGATTGGCTCGG
>JBPYFA010000596.1:0-5205 GCA_051986585.1 Vicinamibacterales bacterium
CGTGCGCTAGGATTGGAATCGCTGTTTTCAAAGTCCATCCGATCGCGGTACGGTATCGATTGGACCCGCGTGAACGCCCAGGCTCTGAGGAGGCCATATGGCAGATGAACGGTCGAATTCGCCGTCAGGTCACATCACTCGCCGGACGATGCTCGGAACCGGGACGGCCCTGCTCGGTGGGATCGCCGCGGGTGTGGGCGGAGAGGTTTTCGCGCAGGAGAAAGCGAAAGCTCCAGCGCCCGCGGGATCAACAGCCGCCGGGCTGACCGGTCCAAACCTGGCGCCCCCGATCGTGGACACGAAGTGCGGGAAGCTCCGCGGCCTCAGAGAAGGGAAGACTCTCTCCTTCCTGGGCGTTCGTTATGGGGAAGCCGAACGTTTCGGTCTGCCCAAGCCGGTGCAGCCGTGGGAAGGCATCAAGAACGCGCAGGTCTGGGGACCGGTTTGCCCGGCTCCGGAACAAACCGCGGTGAGTTCCGACGAGTTGGTGTTCCCGCATCGCTACTTCATCGCCAACGAGAACTGCCAGTACCTGAACGTGTGGACGCAAAACCTCACACCGGCGGCGAAGAAGCCAGTCATGGTCTGGATGCACGGCGGTGGGTTCACCAACGGCTCCTCGATGGAGTCGTACGCGTACGACGGACGTAGCCTGAGCGAATTCGGCGATGTCGTGGTCGTCAGCATGAACCACAGGCTGAACATCCTCGGCACGCTGGATCTGTCGGCCTACGGCCCGCAGTATGCGAACTCCCGCTACAGCGGGACGGCTGACCTCGTTGTGGCGCTGCAGTGGGTGCAGGAGAACATCGAGGCCTTTGGCGGCGATCCCAAGAACGTGATGATCTTCGGACAGTCGGGCGGCGGTGGCAAGGTCGTCCGCATGATGCACATGCCGGTTGCGAAGGGCTTGTTCCACAAGGTTTCCGCGCAGAGCGGCGGCAACAATACCTACCGCACCGCCGATGTTGCGGCGAGCATCAAAGCGCAGCAGACGATCGCGGCGCACACGCTGAAGAATCTGAACCTCACCGGCGATCAGATCGACAAACTGAAGAGCGTGCCGTACTCGGCGCTGATCACCGCGGGTGCCGCGGCGCTGCGCTCTGCCGCTCAGGAAGTTGGCCGGACCAATCTCAATTGGGAAGTCATCGCCGACGACCAGTACGTCATGCGTGAGTTCTGCGACTGGGCGGACGGCATTCCGCTCATGGCGGGAGCCGTGTTCAGCGAGATGCAGGGCACGCTGACACGCGGTGACGGACGGAAGAACGAGTGGACGCCGCAGGAAATCGATGAGCACCTGACCGCCGCGTTCGGTGCCAAGAAGAACGACGTCGTCGCGGAATTCAAGCAGGCGTTCCCGCGAAAGAAGGTCCAGGACGTGCTGTATTACGCCGGCGGGTCACGTCCCGGCGTCAAGAATCTCTTGAACCGGAAGCTCGAGAAGACGAAGGCGCCGGTCTACAATTACCTGTTCGCGTGGGAATATCCGATCAACGGCGGCATCACGTCGTTCCATTGTTCCGAGCTTGCGTTCTGCTTCCACGCGCTGAGCGTGCCGCAAATCAAGACGGCAACCGGCGGCGGCCCGGTGGCGCTGGCGCTGCAGGACAAGGTGTCGCAGGCGTGGATCAACTTCGCGAAGACGGGGAATCCAAGCCAGCCAGGACTCGACTGGAAGCCCTACACCAAGGAGGATCCACAGGCGATGGTGTTCGACACCGTGAGCCAGTCGGTGTCGCTCCATGACGACAAGCTGGTGTCGCTGCTTCCGGGACCGGCCGCGCCGGGCGCGCCGACCGGAGGGCGCGGCGGCGCATAGTTGGCGTTTAGCCGCGAGCGTTTCAATCGCGAGTCGTGGTCAACGGGCACGCTTCAGGGCGTGCCCGTTTTTTTGCTTGTCGTCGTCTTCCCGCTTGTCCTATTAGTCTCGCGTGAGATCTCTTGCGCGCTCCGCGCGAGCTAACGGGCGCTCTTCGCCGGCGTGATGACGATGTTGCGGTAGTCGACCGGACCGTGATCCCCCTGCAGCAGTATCGGGCCGGGATCGGCTTCGACGCTGTCGATCGCGCCGCCAGTAATTCCGGGAATCTCACGGTTGCAGATCACGTTGGTGCCGTTCAGATCGAACGTGAGCATCCGGCCGACCAGCGTGACGTCCATCGATTGCCATTCGTTGGCAGCCTTGGCGACGTTCTCGCTGGGGGCAATAAAGCCGTAAAGACCGCCGAGATGATGCGACGATGGCTCGAGACCGGCGGCGTCGTCGACCTGCAGCTCGTAGCGGCCGCGAAGGTACACGCCGCTGTTGGAATCTTTGGGCACGCGGAACTCGAGGTGGAGTTTGAAGTCGTCGAATTTCTGAGTCGTCACGAGGTTGGCGCCGCTGTTCGCGTTCTGGAGAACGCCGTTGACCGCGCTCCACTTGCTGTCGCGGCGTCCGACCGGCTGCCAGGCATCGAGCGATTTGCCATTGAAGAGGGTGATCGGCTGGCCCCAGATCGGCTTGCTCGTCCGCCGCAGCGATGGCGCCCGCGTGCCCGTCCACGTCAGCTTCTGTCCATCGCCCATGGTGGTCGAACCACTGATTCGATCGCCGTCGATCCGCCCCTCGACCGTGATGTCGTGTGGATTGCTTTCCCACTGCGGCGGAATGGCGAAGCGGAACGTGCCGTCGGTGAATTCGATTTTCGCGATCGGCCGCGCGCTGCCGCCGGATCCGACGAATTGTCCGACCAGGGTTGCCGTGCCCGATCGTTCCACCTCGAGCCATGACGGCGATGTCTGCGTGTTGCCTTTGACGACGAGATCCCAGCGTCCGAGCAGCGCGTCCGATGCCGCGGGCGACTGAGCGAGCGTCCCTGTGTATCCTGCGGCCGTCAGTATCAACGCGGTGCCGAATACCACGCGAGCAATCATGGTTCCTCCAAGAGGCATGTTCAGTCCAGGCGGATCCTTACGATACCGCATTCACCTTCTTCATGGCTCTCGTCGGAGGAGTCGGTGAACACGGCACCGCTGGTCGCTCGTCGTCGGAGATCTCTCCGCGCCCTCCGTTGTCCGAAGATAACCAGCGGCGTCCTTACTCGACTCGCAGTGCAATAAGCGGCTCGAGCTGCGCGGCTCGGCGTGCCGGAACATACGCGGCCAGCCCGGAGACCGCCGTCATGATGACGGTTGCGAGAATGAGACTTGCGGGATCGATCGGCGTGACGCCGTATAAGAGCGAGGCGACGGCTTTCCCTCCGGCGATCGCAATGGGAATACCGGCCGCGAGTCCAACCAGGACCACGACGCCGACCTGCCTCAGAATCAGCCAGAGCACGTCGGTGCGCTGTGCACCCAGCGCAATACGTAACCCGATTTCGCTGGTGCGGCGAGTGACGGCGTACGCGGTCAGACCGTGCAGACCGATGCACGCGAGGAACAACGCGAACAGAGCGAAACCGAGGAGCAGCCGCGTGAACGCGAATTCGGTTGAGAGCGTTTCGTGGATCTGGTCGGTCTGCGTTTTCATCCGGCTGACCGGCACGTCGCGATCGACGTCCGCAACCGCGCCGCGCAGTGCCGCCGTCACGACCGTGGGCGCCACATTCGTACGCACAACGACGTAGGTCGCACCGAGTGTCAACGGAGCCGGCGTCTGCATGAACGGCAGGAACATGGTCGGCGCCATCTCCCTGCGGATACTGTCGTATTTGGTGTCGCCGACGACGCCGACGACTTCCGTCTCGATGTTGAAGATCGTCAGCCGCCGACCGAGCGGCGGCTGATTGCCGAACAGCGCCGTTGCCCCTGCTTCATTGATCACGATCACCGGCGTTGACGCATTTCGATCGCGTGCATCGACGGCGCGGCCTGCGACCAGGGGGATGCCCATGGTCGTGAAAAAGTCAGGCCCAATCCGATTGAAATAGATGTCGCGCTTGCTGCCATCGGCGAGCGTGATCGTTGTATTCGAATGGGTGCCGGCCAGCAGCGGATCGGTCACGAGCGTCGCCGACAACACGCCGGGTGTGGCGCGCAGCCGATCGAGAACACGTTCGTAGACCTGTTCGACATGCGCGGATTCGTAGCTGCTCAGCGATGGATCGATTCGGAACGTCACGAGGCGTTCTGGGTTGAAGCCGAGATCCACTCGTCCAAGATTGTGGATTGTCTGCAAGAAGATCGCCGCACCCGCAACGAGGGGGATTGATACGGCGACCTGCACGGCCATCAGGACCGTTGCCGGCCGCAGACGCGGGGCACGGCCGGAAGCGGACTTCATCATCGGTACGATGTCGCGCCGAACCAGTCGGAGCGCGGGGACGACGCCAAAACCCACGGTGGCGAGGCATGCGATTGTGGCGGTGACGACAAGCAGGCGCCAGCTCACATCCACGGTCATTGCGATCGGCCCCGAACTGACCGTCAACATGCGCAGCAGCGCCCGCCCTCCGAACACGCCGATCCACACGCCAATGGCGGCCCCCGCTGACGCCAGGAGGAGACTCTCGATCAGCGCTTGCTGCACGAGCCGTCTTCGCCCGGATCCGAGCGCCAGCCGGATCGATATTTCTCTTGTCCGCGCGACACCGCGTGCGAGCATCAGGTTGGCCAGGTTGACGCAGGCCAGCAGGAGCACGATGGCGACCACTCCGGTCAGGATCCGCACGGGCTGTCGCGCGCGTCGCGACAGTTCGTCGATGCCGAGCCCACCGGGCAGCAAGTGCACTTCGACGTTTGTCGCAGCGTGGTACGACGGGACGCTCGACGCTTTCATCCAGTCAGAAAATGCGGCCTCGAGTCTCGCCTGGAGTGCCGCGATCGACGTTCCGTCGCGAATGCGGGCCATCGAATGAATCCAGAAGACGAGGTCGCTCGTGAACAGGGATTCGCCAGGCGGACCCCATGCGCGGCGTACGGCCGGCTGTGCGTGCAAGGGCAGTGTGACGTCCATGGGCGGGAAGAACCCGCCTCGCGACATGCCGACGAATCCCGGTCCGCTCACGCCGACAATCGTGAATGGAACACCGTTGACGCGGATCGATTTTCCGAGGACGCCCTCGTCACCACCGAGTGCCGCTCTCCAGAAGCGATGGCTGATCACTGCGGCTGAAGCGCCGGGCCGATCGTCGTCGTCGGTGAGTGAGCGCCCGCGGGCGATCGCGACGCCCGCGCCTCGGAAGTAGTTCCCGCTGACCAGAGCAGCCGCGGCAG
>JBPYFA010000597.1:0-9942 GCA_051986585.1 Vicinamibacterales bacterium
CTGTCGGGACCTGTTCGTCTGGTCATGAGATTCCCGGGACCGCTGCTCCTCGAAGACCTGGCGCCGGACCGGCGCCTGCTGGTCAATTTTTTCAGCTCACAAACCGGGATCCGATATCTCGCGCCGGGCGCTCCTCAGGAAACGGATCTGTCGTGGCTCGACTCGTCCGTGGTCGCCGACCTGTCACGCGATGGCCAATGGATGCTGTTCAGCGAGTTTGGTGCAGCGGCAGGATCGGAAGGAGCCGTGTACCTCCGCAAGACGGATGGCTCGCCGGCAGTACGGCTGGGAGCCGGCGGCGCGCTCGGCCTATCGACGGACGGAAAGCTGGCGTTGACGATGTCACGGTCGCGTCAGGAACTGCGTGTGCTCCCGGTTGGGGTCGGCGAGCCGCGCACGATAACGCTGCCGAAAAACTTCGACCGCTACGAAGGCGCCCGCTGGCTGCCGGACGGCCGGCTGCTTGTCGGGGCAATCGAACGGGGGAACGATCCCCGCCTCTACGTGCAGAAGATCGGCGGCGAACTTCGCGCCATTTCGCCTCCCGGCCTGGTATCCGGTGAAATCGTTTCTCCCGACGGTCAACGAGTTCTGGCCTCGATCAATGGCAAGCCGTTCATGCTTAGCGTCGATGGCGGCGAACCGCAGGCCGTAAGTGCGATAGAGGACGGCGAGATACCGGTCACATGGTCCGCCGACGGGCAGTTCGTATTCGTCACCCGGAACCGAGATCAGTCGAGGCTGGTCTCTAGAGTCAACCTGAAAACCGGAGCGCGGGTTCCGTGGAAGACGATCGCGCCAGCCGATCTCGCCGGTGTCTTGAGGCTCTCCGGCCTGCACATCAGCGCCGACGAGAAGTCGTATGCGTATTCCTACACGCGGGAGTTGGGGGAACTCTACCTGGTCAATGGACTGCGGTAGAGCAACGGTAAATTCTGAAGTTTGAATGGTGAATGCTGAATTTGTTCGATTGCTGATTGTCGATTGCTGACTGCTCGTTCCTCCGTCATTCAGCATTCAGCAATCGACATTCACCAATCGGCAATCGACATTCAGCATTCACGATTCAGCATTCAACATTCACCCTTCAGCATTTACAGGACCGACTCTGGTCAATGGACTGCGGTAGAGAAACGGTAAATTCTGAAGTTTGAATGGTGAATGCTGAATTTGTACGATTGCTGATTGTCGATTGACTGACTGCTCGTTCCTCCGTTCATTCAGCATTCAACATTCACCCTTCAGCATTTACAGGAAGACTCTATTGGTGCTCCGGATGCGTGCACCCCTCGAACGCCCCCAGCATCATCCGCCCATCGTCGCCAAGCTCCTGCCGCAGTCCGATCTCCGACGTGTAATAGCCGGTGATGGTCATGGATTTGATCGCGCGGAAGAATGCGACCCCGGGTGCGTCTTCGGTGGATGTTGTCCCGTCTGCGGCAAGAGGCGTCAGCACGGCCGTCAGCTCCGCTGCGGTTGCGCCGGCGATGTCCTTGCTGGCACGCGCCCGACAGCGCTCGTCCAGCCAGGTCAGCCCGCGAATGAATTCTGAGCGCTCCTTTGCATCTGCCGTCGAGAGGACGTGGTCGACGAATCGGTTGACGAGCGCGGCCTTCGCACCTGGGGTGTCGGTCGCGGGGATGATCAACTCGGTCAGCGCAATGACGGCTTCGTTCTGACGCGGCGTCAGCACCGATGGCGACCAGGTCGGCACCGTGACCGCGGCCTGCGCTGCCTGTGTGTGCGCCTCGACCCGCGCCTGCGCGCAGAGTGATTCGACCCACAGCGGCATCGACACCACGCCGGCGGCGCCGGCAACGAGCTGGGTCAGGATCCGACGGCGAGTGAGTTCAGGATCCGAGGTTCCCACGTTTCATCTCCTGTGCGAGGTAATCGGTTGCGCGCCACGAGAGCGACAGAATCGTGAGCGTCGGGTTCTTTTCAGTTGCGGTCGGAAACGCGGATCCGTCAACCACGAACACGTTCTTGACCTCGTGCATCTGGTTGAACGCCGTCAGCGCCGATCGCTTCGGATCGGTGCCCATGCGGCACGTGCCGTGCTCGTGAATCGCCGACCCCATGGCATCGAGATTGCCGCGCTTGTAGTTGACGAGCACGCCGCCGGCGGCCTTGACGATCTCTTCGATCGTGTCGGCCATGTGCTCGGTCATCTTTCGCTCGTTGTCGCCGACGTGATAGTCGATATGCAGCAGCGGCACCCCGTATCGATCGACGCGCTTCGGATCAACGGTGATCCGGTTATGCGCGTATGGCAGCGCCTCACCAAAAGGATGGATCTCAAACCAGGCCGGGTGGCGCCGTTTGATCTGCTTCTTCAGCGACGCGCCGAAGCCAGGAATCTGGTCCGATCCCTCCTGCGGCCCGTTCCAGTTGGACCACGTGTTCCAGAACTGTGCGCCAAACCCGCGCATGTAGTCACGGCCGCGGCCCTGCCGATGGTTGAAGCGTGGCATGTAGATATGCTCGCCGCCGATCCCGCGATCGTTCCGTGTCGGCGTGCCCTCGAGTGCCGGCAGATATCCGCGCGCGTTCAGCCGGATCTGTTCGCAGAGGTAACGGCCGATGACGTCAGATCCATTGCCAAGGCCGTTCGGATGCCGCGACGATTTCGAGTTCAGGAGAATGCGCGTCGAATCGACGCAGCTCGCGCCGAGAACGACGACCTTGCCGCGCACCTGCTGCTCGGCGCCTGTGCGCCGATCGAAGTACTGGACGCCTGTGGCCCGCCCGTTCTCATCGGTCAGGATTCGCGCCGCCACCGCGTTGGATCGCAGCTCCAGCTTACCCGTCTGAAGCGCAAACGGCAGCAGATGATCGGCCGAGCAGAAGAACGACGCCGTATCGCAGCCGTTGCCGCAGTTGCCGCAGTAATGACAGGGAGGAAACCCGCGCGTCGGCCGCGTCATATTCGCGCGCCGTCCGGCGACCACAGGAATGTTCAGCTTCCCCATCGCCTTCTGCAGCAGCCGTTCGCCGCAGCGCGGTGCCGGCGGTGGTTGCAGGTACTTGCTGCCAGGGAGCACGTCTGAGTCGTCTGTGCCGCCATTGACGCCGATCAGCTGCTCGACCTGGTCATAGTACGGCGCGATGTCCTTGTACGAGATCGGCCAGGGAATCTCCCAGCCGTCCCGGTCGGCCGCCTTGAAATCAATATCCGAATACCGGAGGCTCACGCGCCCCCACACGTTGGTTTTGCCGCCGTGTCCCCACACCCGCGTGAGCTCGAACGGCCGCTCGTTTGGCGTGAGATACGGCTGCTCTTTCGTGTCGAGGAAGAACGTTTCCGGCTTCTCGCCGCGCGCGAGCCGCGCCTGCGATTCCCACGGCGTCACGTGCGTCCAGTATTTCGATCGATCGAACTTGTCGCCGGCGTCCAAAAGGACGACCTCGATACCCTGGCGCGTGAGGTTCCACGCCGCCATGCCGCCGGATGCGCCACTGCCGATGATGATGACGGGATAGACCTTCGGTTGAGCGATGACTTGCATGGTGGCGGTAGACTCCTGTGGCCAGTTCCCGGCAGTCCGTACCCAATTGCCGGTAGGGCTCCCAAGCGAGATTTCGCCCATCGGGGCCGTGCTGGCAACTGGAACTGGCAACTGGAAACTGGAAACTGGAAACTGGTACCGGGAACTGACCGCTACTATCTCATGTCGCGAGGGCCCCGTCGACAGTCGAGTCGGCCAGCTCAACGGCCTCGGCATGTCACATTCCAGCCCCCCGTCCCGTCTCACCGTTAGAAACAGGAGACGTGACATGATCAAATGGGCATTGCGTAGAGCGATTGATAAATTCGAGCGGGACTGGAATTACGACGCCAGCTATATGCGCGACATGATCGATGCGAGCCCGCGCGCTGCGTGGCTCTTTGCTCGGGTGAGCGCCCTTGGGCGATTCCGGCGTGACATTCCAATCGAGGCATGGTGCACGGCGGGCATTACCGCGGTGCGACATGAGGACTGCGGGCCATGCACGCAACTCGCCGTCACCATGGCGGAGCGCGCCGGGGTCAGCCCGGCGGTTCTGCGCGCCATGCTCGCCGACAACCCGGAGGTGATGCCGCCGGACGTCGCCCTCGTGTGGAGATTCACGCGTGCCACGCTCGCGCACGATGCCGCCGCGGATGAGTATCGCGAAGCGATCGTGCAGCGATGGGGCCGGGTTGCCCTTGTCAGTCTTGCGTTTGCGATCACCGCAGCGCGGATCTATCCAACCGTCAAGTACGCGCTCGGGCACGGCAAAGCCTGCATGCGCGTCGTCGTAGGCGACACGCCGATGGCCTTCGATCACGGCCGCGTACCGGCAGCAGCCGGGCCGAAGCTGCGCAGCAGCGACGGCGCAGCAGTGCGCACCGCATGAATTCGGCGAGCGCGTTGCCGAATCCCGCGGCGAGCTTTGAACCGTACCGCCGGCGACTGCTCGGTCTTGCCTACCGCATGCTCGGGTCGATGGCGGATGCGGAGGACGCGGTTCAAGAGACATACTTGCGCTGGCATAAAAGTGACCGGGACAGCGTGTCAAACCCGAGAGCGTTTCTCATGACCACGACGACGCGGATCTGTCTCGACATGACGTCAGCACGCGCGCAGCGTGAGGAGTACGTGGGCCCCTGGCTGCCAGAACCGGTGGTCGACACGGCCGCGCTCGCACCCGACAGCCAGACCGAGCTCGCGGAAGATCTGTCGGTGGCCCTGCTGCTGACGCTGGATCGGCTCTCACCACTCGAGCGCGCCGCGTTCATCCTGCACGATGTCTTCGATTTCTCGTTCAGCGAAGTGGCCAAGGCGCTCGAGCGCAACGAGGCGGCGTGCCGGCAGCTTGCTGCTCGCGCACGCACGCACGTCCGCGCCCTGCGGCCACGCGGCGCGACAATGCCGCCGGTCCGTCCCGGCGAGATCGATGCGAAGCACGCGCAGCTGATGTCCGCGTTCGTGGCCGCAACCCAGTCAGGAGATCTGAACGCGCTGACGCAGCTGCTCGCGAGCGACGTTCGGGTCGTTACCGATGGCGGTGGCAAGGTGCTCGCGTCACTGAACGTGCTCGAGGGTGCCGACCGGGCGGCCCGGTTCCTCATCGGAGCGGCGCGCAAAGGATGGCGCGACGATTTCACTCTGCGCTTTGCCACGATCAACGACCTCCCCGGTGTCATCGTCGAGGCACCTGACGGGCCGGTGCAGACCGCCGCGTTCGAGATCGACGGCGACGTCGTTCGCGCGCTATACGTAGTGCGGAATACGGACAAACTTCGGCATTTGAGAATCCATAATCACCAATCGTGAATCGTTGAATCCTCGAATCGCCTCATGCCGCTCCGCATAGAAGACTACGGGCTCATCGGCGACACTCAAACCGGGGCGCTCGTCGGTCGAGATGGCTCGATCGACTGGTTGTGCCTGCCGCACTTCGACTCCGGCGCGTGTTTCGCCGCGCTGCTCGGCGCTCCTGAGCACGGCCGCTGGTTGATTCGTCCAGAGGGGAAGGTCAATTCGATCAGCCGGCGCTATCAGCCCAACTCGCTGATCCTCGAGACCGACTTCACTACCGATGGCGGCGAGGTGCGCGTCATCGACTTCATGACACCGCGCGACACCGAGCCGGATCTCATCCGCATCGTCGAAGGGCTCCGCGGCGAGGTGCGGATGCATCTGGAACTGATCATCCGCTTCGACTACGGATCGATCGTGCCGTGGGTCAGAAAGATCGACACTCACATCCGTGCGATCGCCGGACCGGACGCGCTGTCGCTCTGGACCGACGTCCCGACCGAAGGCCGTGGCTTCACGACGCAGGCCGAGTTCACAGTACGTGCTGGCGAGCGCGTCCCGTTTGTGTTGATGTGGCATCCATCGCAGGTGACGTCGCCGAAGCCAGTCGATCCGAATCAGTCCCTGGAGGACACGGCCGCCTGGTGGAAGACATGGTGCGAGCGGTGCGCCTACAAAGGACCGTGGCGGGAGCACGTCACGCGATCCCTCATCACGTTGAAAGCGTTGACGTTCGAGCCCACAGGGGGAATCGTTGCCGCGCCGACGACGTCGCTGCCCGAGTACATTGGCGGCGTTCGCAACTGGGACTACCGCTTCTGCTGGCTGCGAGACGCCACCTACACGCTGTATGCGCTCACGATCGGTGGCTACACGGGCGAAGCGGCGGCATGGCGCAATTGGCTGCTGCGCGCGGTCGCCGGCGATCCGTCGACGCTGCAAATCATGTATGGCATGCACGGTGAGCGGCGGTTGACCGAATTGGAGTTATCGTGGCTGCCCGGCTATGAAAACTCGCGGCCCGTGCGTTTGGGAAACGCCGCGTCCAACCAGCTCCAGCTCGATGTCTACGGTGAGGTGATGGACGCGTTGCACCTCGCACGTCGAGCGGGCCTCCCGGACGATGCGGATGCGTGGGCGTTGCAGCAAGCGCTCCTCAGCCATCTCGAGCAGGCATGGCGCGAACCGGACGAAGGAATCTGGGAAGTTCGCGGGCCGCGCCGCCACTTCACGCACTCGAAAGTGATGGCCTGGGTTGCGTTCGATCGCGCGGTCAAAGCGGTTGAACGGCATGGCGCGCCCGGACCCGTCGATCGCTGGCATCAGCTCCGCGATGAGGTCCACGCCGAGGTCTTGCGCGACGGGTTTGATGCGAAGCGAAACACGTTCACGCAATACTACGGTTCGACAGAGCTCGATGCGAGCCTGTTGATGGTCCCGCTGGTCGGGTTCTTACCAGCTACCGATCCGCGCATCGTCGGCACCGTCGCGGCCATCGAGCGCGAGCTGATGTGGAATGGCTTCGTTCAGCGGTACGAAACGAAGGAACACATCGACGGTCTGCCGCCGGGTGAGGGGGTGTTCCTCGCGTGCACGTTCTGGCTCGCCGATAACTACGCATTGCAGGGCCGGCACGACGATGCGGTTCGAATCTTCGAGCGGCTTCTGAGCCTGCGCAACGACCTGGGACTGCTGGCGGAACAATACGATCCGGAACAGAAGCGTCAGCTTGGCAATTTTCCGCAGGCTTTCACCCATGTCATGTTGATCAACACGGCGCGGAACCTGGCGGCCGGCCGCGGACCGGCAGAAGAGCGAAAGACCTGAAGATCCCACCGCCGCTGCGCACTCCGGACCTCGAAAGAAACTCAGGATCCAAGAAGTGAATGAAGCTGTCGAAAGGGTATGGCTCCGTTCGACTAGCCAGAAAGCGGCCGACTGCGGTTGGCTGCGACCGGCACCGGGGCTGGAACAAGGAGCTATGTCATGCCTTCGACTTCCAACGTCCACATCTCTACCGTTCCTCAGGGTGTGTGGAAAAACAGGTTCGTCTGGACGCTGCAGATCCTGCTGACCTTGGCGTTCCTTGCGCATGGCGCAATGATGCTGTTCCCACCAGCTGAGGTCGCAGCGCAAATGAATGCGACCCTGCCGCGCTGGTTCTCGCTCTTCATCGGGTTCGCCGAGATCCTCGCGGCCGCCGGACTAATCCTGCCGGCGATCACCGGAATCCAACCGTGGCTGGTTTCATGGGCTGCCGGCGGTCTGATGATCGTCATGGTGTCGGCGACCATCTTTCATCTCACTCGCGGGGAAATCAGTTCGGCCGCAGTCACCTTCGTGCTGCTCGCGATGGCTACGACCGTCGCCAACGCCAGGCGCCCACGCCGGGTGATCGCATGACGTTTCCTGCGAGGGCGTTCAGCTCAGCGCTGCCACCAACTCGCGGACGTTCCGGAGCCGATCGACCGACTCAATCGCCTCGAGCGCGCGTTTGATGCGCTCGGGCGACAGCACGAGGCTCGCGCAGTCGGTGAATTTGTCGTGGAGCTCCTCGCGTGTGAATGGCTTCTCCGGCCCGCCGCGGTAGCGCTCGTCCGACGGCTGCGAGAATTTCCGTCCATCCACTAGATCGACTTCGACGATGCTGCGCATTTTGTCGAAGCCACGGGCCTCGATCTGCTGATCGAAGACAGTGTCGACCTTGGCCATCATCGCTTGCACCGGACCCGACGCAACGAATTCGTCGGTGAACTCGCGAATGCCGGCGCGTCGCTTGAGCGCAATGCTCGACATCATGAATGGCAGACAGAACTTTGCTTCGAGCTCGGTTTTCGCGGTCTTGTAACGTAATGGATTGAGGATGTTGGACCCGGCACGTACGCGTATGCGCGCGATCTGCTCCGGCTTCACGTCGTGATCTGTCACCAGCTTCAACATCGCATCCATCGTCGGATGACCGAGCGACCCGCACGGATATGGCTTTACCGAGACGCCGGGGTCGACGATCGAAAACGGGTTCCCGAGCGCCGGCACGATGCGCGGCAGATCGGCGCCGCCGCCAAACACCTGGAAGAATCCCCATTCGCCGTCGAGCGGTTCGTCGCCGGCCGTGAATCCTCGTAACGCGAGCTCCGCAGCGGTGACGCCGTTTTCGGCCGCTCGCCCGGCGTGGAGCGGCTTGGTCATCGATCCGAAGTTGACGCGGATGCCGCTGCTCATGCTGGCGGCGATGCCAAGCGCGTGCGTGAGTTGCGTCGCCGACAGCTTCAGCAGCCTGGCGGCGCCGGCGACCGCCCCGAACGTGCCAATTGTGCCGGTGCTGTGAAATCCGCGGAGATAGTGTTCGGGCTTGATCGCCTCGGCTATCTTGCACTCGACTTCGAACCCAATGAGAAACGCTTCAAGAAACGCGCGACCCGACACGTTGAGCCGCTCGGCCACCGCAAGCGCTGCGGCCAGCGCCGGTACCGTCGGGTGCGTGAGCAGACCAAACACCCGGTCGGGCGTGGTCGACAGCTGCGTGTCGTCGTAGTCCATCGCATGGCCGCTCGCGCCGTTGGCGAGCGCGGCGTGCGCCGGGGTCGCGACAATCTTTTCCGGTCCCAGAATCGTCGAGCCGCTCAACGCGTCTGACCACTTGACGTACGCGCGCACGATCTCGCTGCCGCGCACCGTGGCGCCGGCGAGCACAACGCCAAAGCCATCGATCAGACACCGCTTCCCTTCCTCGACAGCCTTTTGCGGTATGCGGTCGAACGACGTCTTCGAGATGAAGTCGACGACTGCCTTCGTCGTTCCGGCCGGGAGATTCCTGGCCTGTGGCGGCTGCGCTGCGGGCGCAGCCGATCCGGCCTCCCCTGCATCGCCGGATGCTCTCAGTCCGATCGAGCCGAGAACAGTCGAACTGACTGCCGCGTGAAGAAACTCTTTGCGGGTCATGCCCGAGAGTCTACGTGAATTGGTGAATCGGTGAATCGGTGAATTGGACCTGTTCCCAATTCACCAATTCACTAACCTGCGCGCGTGATCAGGGGACCACTTCCGGGGCGGGTTATCGCGCTTCTGATGTGGCTTACACGACCGCAGTTCGACGTGCGGCTTCGATCGTGGCGATATCGATCTTCTGCATCGTCATCATTGCCGCAAAGGCACGCTTTGATTCGTCGCCGCCGGCTGCAAGCGCATCGGTCAGCGCGCGCGGCGTGATTTGCCACGACAGGCCCCAGCGGTCTTTGCACCAACCACACGCACTCTCCTTGCCGCCATTGCCGACGATCGCGTTCCAGTAGCGGTCCGTTTCCTCCTGAGTGTCGGTCGCGATCTGGAAGGAAAACGCCTCACTGTGCTTGAACACCGGGCCACCGTTGAGGCCGAGACAAGGGATGCCCACAACCGTGAACTCCACCGTCAGCACATCACCCTTCTTGCCTCCCGGGTAATCCGCGGGCGCGTTGTGAACAGCGGTCACTTCGCTATTTGGGAAGGTGGCGGCGTAGAACCGAGCCGCTTCCAGCGCATCTTTGTCAAACCACAGGCAGATCGTGTTTTTCGGCTTCATCGTCTGTCCTTCTCCTCTATCGGATGTCGTCAGCACAGTATGGATCCGTGGGCGCCGCTGCTCCACCTCTGCCGCCCGTCTCGGATCTCACCGGCG
>JBPYFA010000598.1:0-13946 GCA_051986585.1 Vicinamibacterales bacterium
AATCGCTGATATGGAATGACCCTTTGTCAAGCCTCGATCTTGCGATGGTGGCTTGGCGCTCGCCAGCAAGCGTCAGCTTGCTGGCATAAGTGCGACCACCGACGTGGCGGGCGCGGGGTCCAGGGGCGCCGAAGGCGCCGCCCAGGGGGCGCGCAGCCCTGGACGCCGTGTCCGCCACGTGGCACGCCGACGCGTCGGTGCCGGGCCGCGAAGACGACGGATGCTCGAGGGCGCTTCGACGACGAGTCACGCTGATATACGGTGATTACCGCGATCGCTCGCGGCAGCGCACACATGACAGTGCTTCGTCGGGAGGACGTGCAGTCTAATCGCGCGAGTTGGGACGAGCGTCCGTAGCGCATAGCGATTCCGCGGGTCCTCGCAATCGTGCCTCTGATCATCCGCCGTCTTCGCGGTCCGTTATCGCGCCGCATCACTGCTCGTCACCGCGTTCCGTCCGCGGCTCGGGATCTCTACTGTGCCTCCGCCGCGACGGGCTGCAGTGCTGCCCAGAGAAACCCGGCCAGCTCGCGCGCGATGGCCACAGCAATCTTCGGGGCCGGCTTGTGTTCCGCGGCCAACTTCCGGAAGCGCCGACACAGACGCTGCTGTGCCTTGTCCGCAATCGCAATTACCTGTGCCGGTTGTCCTTTCCGCCGCCGGGCGAGCGCCACGCCAATCGCGGGCCGGTGCTGGTAATGCCACGCCGTTTCCACCAGCAGCCGCCGGACCAGGGCGTTGCCGGTACGCGTGATGCGGCCGCGCCGATGGTGCTCCCCGCTCGAGTCTTCGCCGGGCACCAGGCCGAGATACGCCATCAACGCCGGGGCCGAGGCAAACCGTCGGAAGGTATGCAGCTCCGCAAGAATCAGCATCGCGGTCAAGGTATCGATACCCCGAAAACACCGCAACCACCCGACCGCCGCCCGATACGGCTCGGTCTGGGCGACCTCGGCCAGCCGCGCGTCCAACGCCCGCAGCCGCGCGTCGGTGTGATCGATCGCCAACAGATAATCGTCGATCACCGCGCGCTCGGCATCGTGGGTCCACTGCCGCGTCGCGATCCACGCGCGGTGCGCGCGCGTCCAGGTGCGGCCCGCGTAGTGCAGCCCGCGCCGCAGCAGCAATTTGCCCAACCGATGCCGGCACCGCTGCAGGTCTTCCCGCGCATCGTCCCGCGCCCGCGCCAAGTCGCGCACGGCCTCGTCTGCTGGGGTGGGCGGCTGGACGGCTGTCAGTAACCCCGCCCGCCCGAGCTCCATCAGTTTCCGCGCATCGCGCCGATTGGTTTTCACCCGCTCCCCAGGTTTCCGGGGGATCAGCGCCGGCGCGACCACCTCGCAACTTACCCGCGAGGTCGTCATTTGCCGCTGCAACGCGTAGCCACACGCGCCGGCTTCATAGACGACGCGCACCGGGCCGGGGGCTTCGCGCTCGAGCTTTCGTACCAAGCGACGCACCGCATTCGGTTCGTTGGCGAGCTGCCAGGTCACCGGCGTCGGCTGATCGCCGATCGCCATTGCGATGAAGAGGTCCTTCTTGTGCGCATCAATCCCCACGTACGTAGTAACCTGTTTCATGACCGGCTCCTATCGATGCGGCTCTGGCGCCGCAAGGCGTTAACCCGCGATTTCGGTGGCACAAACCACCTTGTCGAGTGCGAACAGCACTACGACGCTACGATAGCGGGCCGGTCATTCCATATTGTCTAATCGTGAATCGCGAACTGCGAACTCCGAACCGCGAACTGCGAATCGCGAACCGCGAACCGCGAACTGCGAATTGCGAACTGCGAACTGCGAATCGCGAAATGCGAATCGCGGCCCCGGCAGCGCCGTTTCTGCGCGCCGCAAGGCGACGTGAGCGCGCAGAATCTGCAGCCAGGCATCTCACGAGGCGAAAGTCGATGATACCCGTAAGCTGCTGATTTTGGGCCATCTAGCCTATGCATGTTTACAGATTTTCGCTTGACTTTCTCCCCGGCACGAACCTAGAATGCACCCGCTGTCGTTCCATCATTTTGCGGCGTGACCTTCCCTGTCACCAACACCCCGCAAGATGGTCCGATAGACAACTGCATTCACGTCAGGAGCGCCACCGTATGCCCCCAGCAGAAGATCGGAACGACCGCGAGCGTCTCAAGGCCATTGAAATGGCCGTTGGCCAGATCGAGAAACAGTTCGGCAAAGGCTCGATCATGCGGCTCGGCCAGAAGGACGCCGCCTTCATCATTCCCGCGATTTCGACCGGCGCGGTCAGCCTCGATTACGCGCTCGGCATCGGCGGCGTGCCGCGAGGACGGGTCGTCGAGATCTTCGGGCCTGAATCGTCGGGCAAGACGACGCTCGCCCTGCAGATCATTGCTCAGGCACAGAAGCTTGGCGGCATGGCGGCGTTTGTCGATGCGGAGCACGCGCTCGATTCACAGTACGCGGTCAAGCTCGGGGTCGAGCTCGACAACCTGCTGGTGTCGCAGCCGGACAACGGCGAACAGGCGCTCGAGATCGTTGAAGTGCTCGTCCGCTCCGGCGCCGTCGACGTCGTCGTGGTCGACTCGGTCGCGGCGCTGGTGCCGCGCGCGGAAATCGAAGGGGAAATGGGAGAGGCGCAGATGGGCCTCCAGGCGCGCCTCATGTCGCAGGCGCTCCGGAAGCTCACCGGCATTGTTTCGAAATCCAAGACCAGCCTGATTTTCATCAACCAGCTCCGCGAGAAGATCGGCGTCATGTTCGGCAACCCTGAAACGACGACCGGCGGACGCGCGCTGAAGTTCTACGCGTCCGTGCGCCTGGATATCCGGCGCATCGCCTCGATCAAGGACGGCGACGTGGTCGTCGGCGGCCGGACCCGTGTGAAAGTGGTCAAGAACAAGGTGGCGCCGCCGTTCCGCGAGGCGGAATTCGACGTGATGTATGGCGAGGGGATCTCGAAGGAAGGGGATCTACTCGACCTCGCGGTCGATCGCAAGATTGTCGAGAAGAGCGGCACCTGGTTCGCCTTTGGCGGCGAACGCCTCGGTCAGGGCCGAGAGAACGTCAAGCAGTTCATGAAGGAGAACCCCGAGATTACACGGACGATCGAAGATCGCGTTCGACGCGAGCTGGGACTCGTCAAGGACGCGAAGGACATGGAAGTCGCTGCGGTCTGATGGGGTAAGCGCTGATTGTCAATTGCTGATTGCTGATTATTGCAAGGTCAGCAATCAGCAATTTCAGCATTCGGCAATCAGCATTCGGCAATCAGCAATCAGCAATCAGCAATCAGCAATCAGAAATTCAGCATTCATCATTCATCATTCAGCCTTTTCAGGAGCTCATTTCTTCTCCACCACCACCCTCACCCTCGCCTGCCCCAGCACGATTTCGTCGTCGGACTCGAGTTTCGTCCCGCGCGATCCCGCCGGCACCCTGATCGTTCGGCCGTTGCGGACAATCATCGTGCCGTGCACGCTGCGATCGTCCCAGATGCGATAGCACCGATCGCCGGCGACGAACTCGATGTGCGCATGGCGCCGCGATACGGTGCGGTTCTCCTCCGGTCCGTCCTCGGCGAACGCGACGTGATTCGTGCGAATCAGCCGCTGGCGGTGGTCGACGATGTCCGACCGTCGGCCGATATCGACGTGCCCGCCGGTGAACAGGTAGCTGCGCCGCTCTGCCACTCCCTTCACGATCGTCAGCTTCAGTCGTGCCGCGCCGTGCCCGGACTCAGCGGCGACGACGGGCGCCGTCGCAGCATCGGTCCGATCGAACTCGACATGAAAGGCGGGATGCGTCCACGACGGTCCCCGACGGCGGACGTAGGTAACGACGGTCTCGATGCGATCGATCGAGCAACCATCGGTCTTCAGCCGATCGGCCAACCGATCGGACAGTGACGGCGGACCATCAACAACAGCCGTCAACCGCGCCCGCGCACCTTTGTCGCCCGGGGCAGCAACGAGTTGGAGTCGCACCACGTTGTATGGAAACAGCCGCCGTCCGCGGCCGAGGTCCTGAATCTCTGCCTCGGCGCGCTCGAGCACGCCGTGCACGACCTCGATTGGTGAGGTCGGACTCTGACCGACAAACTCCCCCACGGCGGCGTCGACCGTCCGGGTGATCCGACGTTCGAGCTGCCGTGCTTTGCCGACGATGTCCATTCCCTTCTCCTCAGACTCGCCCGTTGCGCGGCACTTTAGTGCCGCGTCGCTGACGCGAAGCTAAAGCTCCGCGCTACGAGCGTCTACTGTAGAAGTCCCAGTTTGGCCGCCGCGGTAATGATCTCGCCCGCAGCCGGCGACGCGGCCGCGCCACCATATCCGGCATTCTCCAGAATCACCGCCACTGCCACACGGCGCGTCGCCGCGCCATATGGCGCGAATCCGATGAACCACGAATGAGACGGTGCTCCGGTCAGTTCGGCGGTTCCGGTTTTTCCCGCGATCGGCACGGGATTCGAGCGCAGACTTCGGCCGGTGCCGTCGAGCACGACGTCGCGCATGTAGCTGCCGAGCGTCCTCGCGATGTCGGCGGAAAGAAACGGGTGCGCCGGTTCGGGGGCCTCCGATTCGCGAACGCGCACCTCGCGGAGGCTGCCGTCGGATGCGATTGCCGCAGCGATGGCGGCCATGCGAAGCGGCGATGCCAGTACTTCACCCTGACCGTATCCAACCTGCGGCAAGGTATCGCGAATACGAGCGACCGCATTGTTTCGCGAGAGCGAGATCTCGGCCGGCTGCGCCACCGCGAGCAGCGCCTGCGGGCCAAGCTTGACTGCGAGCTGCGCGAAGTACGCGTTGCACGAGACGACCAGCGCCCGATGCAAATCGATCGTGCCATGCGGCTGTTTGTCCATCACGTCGTCGCGAATCGGGCGGGTGAAGCCGGGCAGCCGCACGCCGACGCGATTGTCGGGTAAGCGGCTGCACGTGAATGTCTGCGACGAGAGCCCGGGATCGCGTCGCAAGGCGGCAGCCGCCGTGAGCAGCTTGAAGGTGGACCCTGGCGGGTAGAGCCCGTAACGCGCACGATCGAGCAGCGCCTCGCCGTCGGCGTCGTCTCCACCACTGGTTTCTTCCTCGCGCGCCGTTTGTGCAGGCCATGGATAGCTGACGCTGGCGAGGAGATCACCGGTCGCCGGGTCGATCACCACGGCTGCCGCGCGGCCGCTCGCGGAGCGCCGTGCGTACGAAGAGAGGATTGCGGCGGTTTGCGACTGCAAGCGGGCATCGAGCGTCAGCTTCAACTCCCGATGTGGATTCATCGCCGCTTTCACCGCAGGATCGTCGGGATCGAAGCGATGGCGTAGCACGGGCACAAGGTCGCGATAGTCGCGGCGAACCGCCGTTGTCTTCGCGCCGTCGCGATCGAGCACGGCCACAACCGCCGCGTTGTCATCGAAGCCTCGCAGCCTCGACTCCGCGTCGCGCTCGACATAGGAGGTGTTCGGCGCACCCCAGTTTCGTTTGGTTTCTGCGTTTCCGAGCAGATGAAAGGCTCGGCCGCCGAGCGGATAACATCGGGCGCTGGTATCGTGGCAGGCCTCGCCAATCGACACTCCAAGCCTGGCATACGCAGGCGCAGCCAGCCGTACGATCTCTGGATCGTCGGTCGCCAACGCCAGGCCGTTTCGGTCGACGATCGTGCCGCGCGGAATCCGCCGGACAACATCGAGGAGCCGAGGGTTGTATTGAAACCGGCTGATCCCGTCCGCCTGCAGGCCGAGATGCGGGCGGGCGACGATCTCGTCAGCGCGTCGGAGTTGAATCGTACCGGCAGCAACGGCCACCGCTGTTGCGGCAATCGCGAGTCCAGCGCTCAGCCAGCGCACGGGCACGCGGAACGGGGTGAGATCCGCGGCAGGGGCGGTGTCGGACCGCACCGCCGCGAGCAGCCCCAACGCAGCAAAATTGGCTACCATCGCCGACCCGCCGAAGCTCAAAGACGGCGTCACGACGCCGGTCAGCGGAATCAGGCCGAGCGTCCCGCTCATCATCAGCAGCACGGGAACGATGATGAACAACGACAGCGTAAGGGCGAGAAAGAACCCGTACTCCGTTGATGCCTTTCGGGCGGTCGCCAACGCACGAGCGATGAACGCGCCGTAGAGCACGGCGATAGCGACGAGGCCGGCAAATCCGAATTCCTCCAACAGCGCCGCGAGCACGAGGTCGGTATGTCCGGCCGGGAGATATCGCGTGTCGCCCAGGCCGGGCCCGGTGCCAAACCGGGCGCCGGTGGCCATCGCCCAGAGTGCCTGGACGATCTGGTCGCCGCCACGCGCCATGTTGTTCCACGGCGCTTGCCACATTCGAACTCGATCGGCGAGCGTCGACGATATGTGCAGTTCGTAGCCAAGATAGAACCCGGCGGCAAGCAGGGCGACGCCGGCAATTGCCATTCCGATCGTGCCGCGGGCAACGCTATACGAAGCGAGGAATACGACGGCAAGCATCAGCGCGGGACCAAGATCGCGTTGTCCAAAGAACAAGGCGAGCGCAGCGCCCACGCCGAACACGACCGGCAGCACATATCGCGCACGAGGAAGATTGAGCCACGACGGCACGTGCAGCGTTCCAACTCGATCGCTTCGAACCGCTCGCAGCAACTCCCAGTGTCGAGAGAAGTAGCCGGCCAGAAAGAGGGCGAGCAGGATGCGGATGGCCTCGATCGGCTGAATTGGACCGAGATTGACCTTCGCTCCACTCCCTGCGGGACCGGAGCCGAGCGGCGACAGCAGCAGCAGCGACAGCACGAAGGCGAGACCGAGCGGCACGTAACTCAACGCTTTCAGGCTGCTGGTGCGAAGGTTCACAAAAGAGAGAGCCGCTGCGACCGCGAGACCTGCCATCACCCCCTGGAGATAGCGCGGGTACAAGAGCATGTCGCGGAGAGGGTCGGGACGGCTGACCATCGCGGCAAGTCCCAGGGCCGTGAGCAGATGAGCCGCCACGAGCAGCACGCGGTCGCCGCGAATTCCTCGCACCCGCCACAGGATCGAGAGCGCATGAAACATCGCCAGGTACAAGATGGTCGACAGGACCAGCGATTGGCGCACTTCGGCGAGAGTTCGAACGACGAACGATGGCTTGAGGCTGCTGAGTTGAGCGGCGGTGAAGACTGGAACCGATTCAGGAGCGTCATGTCCCGAGGCCTTCGCGCGTTCTCGCTCTTGTGCGAGCCGCTCGCGAAACTGAGCGGCGCCGGAGGTCCGCTCGATCCTCGCGACCGGCACCCGTGCTCTCGAGATTGCTCCGACGTTGAGAAGACGAACCCGGCTGCCGTCGGTGCTGGTCAGGAAATCAAGCACCGCCCGGGCGGCAAGGTGCCGATCCGCGGTCAACGGAAACGCCGGACTCAAGACCGTGTCGAGGCGTTGCGGATCGACAGCGTCATTGAGATTCACGATCGTGACAGCAGGCGACTCGCCACGGGGTACACGAACGATGCCAGCGTAGGTCGCTAGCACCAGGACGACCGTAAAGATCGATGCAGCGGCAAGCAGTAGCTCGAGCGGTTGGACGATGGCTCCGCGTCGTGCGAGGGGTCGCCCGCGACGGAGCGCATCACGATCCGCCGCTGTTGTGTAGGTTACCGCCATGGCAGAAGGTCACCGTGTGAACGAGCGATCGCCAAAGGTTGTGAGTCCGAACGATCTTGTTCAACCGCCGGCGCCTTCGAGCCTCGCGAATCCCGGTCCGCCGGGTCGGTTGCGACCGAATCGCCGGGATCGCGCTCAGTTCCTCGGACGTTCGATCGTTCGTTGATCTGATCGAGTCCGCGCAAGGTCCGTCGCAGGCTGAGCGCCACACCTGGAAATCCGGGAATGCGCTCGTACAGCGTCTGCGCTTCGTGATACGCGTCGGCGGCGCGCCGCAGGTATTCGGCCTCCTGCGGCATGTCGGCCAGCTGACGCGCGGTCTGCCAGAGGCTGTCTCCCTTCGTGCGATACCCGTCGGCGAGCTGCGCGGTCTCGCGATCGCCCATCGTGTAACCAAGCTTCTCGGCCTGCTTCAGCGCGTCCGCGGCACGATCGACATCCTCGAGCCCGTAGATAAACACGCGTGCGAGGCCCAAAAACGGATCTGGCCAGTCTCGGCGCAGCTCCGCCGCTTCGCGAAACGCCGCAACCGCGTCGGTGAAATGCTGGTTCGCTGTCGCCGAATGGCGCCTCTGCTTGTCCGCTTCTCCATCGATCCGATGAAGCTGTCCATCGCAATAACGAAGCGAGGCCTTGAGCGCCGCATTCCCTGGCGCGAGCACGAGCGCGTGCTGCAGGCTGCGCTGTGCGGTCTGCCATTGGCGTTCACGGACCGTTGGCGTCGTGCTGCGATAGTTCGCGATGACCTGATCCGACAGCGTGCGGGTCCGACTCGCCAGCGACCGCTCGAGCCCGTTCACGCCGACGCGCAGATAGCTGCGGTGCGACAGCTCGTCGTATTGCGACCAGATGTCGTCCATGCCATCGAGATCGCGCGTCGCAGCTGCGGCGGCAAGCCTGCCCGCACGAAAGCCCACGATCAATTCGTTCGAGACCAGCAACAGCGCGATCACCATCAGCGCGGTTCGAAGCGGGCGCGAACGGATCGAAAGCCAGGACGGGCCTTTCAGTACCGCATGAACGAGAGACGGACGTGGCGCACTCCTCGTCGGCGGAACAACAGCCGCCCCGACGTTCGACCGATCGGTCCGGCGAGTGGCTTCGGGATCGGGCGCAGGTGGACGCGTGCGCCGCGTCGCCTCGTCGGGCAGCGACTGAAATGCGAACGTCAATGCTTCCGGGTCCTGGCCTGCCTCGCATCGTTCGAGTTCCGTCAGGACGGCGGCTGCCGAGGGATACCGATCGGCGGCATTCGGAGCGAGCAGCCGTCGAACCACCGCACGCAACCCGGCAGGACACGTATCCGGAAGCGGACGCCGTCCATATCCCGCACGGATTTCCTGTTCCAGCCGACGCGTATCAGATCCGCGAAACGGCGGAGCGCCACTCAACAGTTCGTACAGGATGACGCCGAGCGCCCACAGGTCCGCTCGAGCATCCACCTCGGTGGATTCCAGTCGTTCGGGCGACAGATACGGCATGCTGCCGAAATCGTTGCGCGTGACCTTTCGGCTGAGCGACAACGCCTTCGCGATGCCGAAGTCCAAGACCTTGATCTCGCCCGTCTCCGAGAGCCGTACGTTTCTGGGTTTCAGATCGCCGTGAACAAGCGACCAGAATTCACGACCATCGATCGATGTTCTGAACCGATGGGCAGTATCGAGGAAACGGCAGAGCGCGGCTGCAATCCTGATCGCGTCCGTGGCGATCGCGGGCCCGCGGGCAATCACGTCGGAAAGGTTTTCGCCGTGCACGTACTCCATCGCAATGAAGTAGTACGGCGATTCATCCCCTTCTTCATAGACGCGCGGCACGAGCCCGCACTCGTCGGCCAGTTTGCTCTGCAGGCGTGCGCCCCAACGTTCTGCTTCGAGGATCTCGCGCGCCTCGCGATCCTCGCCCATCGGCACGAGCTTCAATGCCACCTGTCTCGCCTGCCGCGTGTCTTCCGCCAGAAAGACGGCGGCCATTCCACCCCGTCCGATCTCGCGCACGATTTCGTACGGACCGACCCGCTGAAAGACGGTGGTCATCGCCTGCCTTTGCCTTGTCGCGTCGAAGGCGGCACTGGATGATCGGCCGGCGGATTGACGAACCAGTTGTCGCGCGAGAGCGCACCGCGCCCGATACTCGGCGGCATCACCAGCGAGTCCGGACTGACGCCGTAGAAGGTGTTGTTGGAAAAAACGGGGCGCGCGGTAGCCTCGACGAGAACCGTCCCCGGCGCACGCTCGGATCCGGCATTTCGGACAAAGGTGCAATGGGCGATGCGCGGAGATGCGCCAGCGCGAACCACGATCGCGGCGCCAGGGTTGTCGTGAAGTTCGGCGGCGACGACGGATCCACCGCCGGTTCCGTTGTATTCGATCGCGGCATTTCGGGCGCCGCTGATCTCCGTATCGCTCACGGCCACGTCCGAATTGCGGAGCCCGATCCCGGTTCCGAGCGGTGTCGCGGCGTCTCCTTCAATGCGAAAGCCGGTGAATGCGGCCTCCCTCACCTCGAAGGCGACGACAGCGGCGTCAGCCTCCGACGCGCCACCCGGTAGCCGCAGCACCGCGCCACGGAGCACCCGGCTGGTAACGCGGACGCCAGTCTTGAGCCGGATCTGTTCCCGGTACTCCCCCGGTTCGACCAGCACTTCAGTGCCTGCCACCGCCGCAGCCACAGCGTCGCCGATCGATTGATCCGGCCCGACACGGACGACCGAGGATCCGTTTGACGCGACCGAACCAGAATCGCGACTCCACAGTCGCGACAGCTCCCGGATCGGCAGGCGATCGCGCTGGTAATAGCCGGCGGCCACCGCTACCGCCAGCAACAGCACGACCAGCGTCGCAACACGCCAGCGGCGTGTTGGTCGGTGGCCACTAGAACCATCGATGTGTGCCGGAACTGAACCTGGGAGTGTGCGCTCGAACGGTTCCGCTGCCGCCTGGCGGCGCAGGCGAAGATCACGAGTGTCTTCACCATGCGCAAAGGTGGGGCCCTCCGCATAAACGACGGTGACGTTGTCTTTGCCGCCAGCGGCATTGGCGGCATCGATCAAACCGCGGACGATTTCGAAAGGGTGGCCTGCGAAGTCGGCCACCACGGTCGTGATCGTCGCCGAGCCAACCTGATCGGTGAGGCCATCGCTGCACAAGAGCAGCGCCGCGTCCGCCTCGAGCGGCTGGCGGAAGACTTCGATGAACTGCGGGTCATCGGGGCCATGCGGCTCGGACCCGACGTCGCGATAGACCTCATTCCGACGCGGGTGTTGCATCGCCTCGAGCTCGCTCAGCTCCCCCGCATCCTCACGCTCGCCAACCGGTGACTGATCGCGGGTGAGCTTGTCGATGCGTCCAGCGCGAAGTTTGTACAGCCTCGTGTCGCCGACATGGCCCACCACGACGTCACCGTTGCTGACGACAGCGACCGTGAGCACGCAGGCCATCCCGCGCCATTCGGCGCGAAGCGACGCGAGGCGGTGAATCTCGTTGTTGGCGAGCGCGATCGCTTCGCGAATGCGATCCTCCACTGGCCCGGTTTCGCGCTCGAGACGGGTCCGGACGATGGCGAGCGCGGTTTCGGCCGCCTTTTCGCCGGCGGCCTGTCCTCCGACGCCGTCGACCACCATGAAAACGCCTCGCGCCGCGTCACAGTGAAAGCGATCCTCGTTGATCGCGCGAAGCCGACCGGGGTGGCTGTCGCCGGCAGCCCGCAACGTCGTCCCGACATGGGTAAGAGGCATCACTCGTAATCGGCCGCGGCGGCCCACGCGACCGCAATCGCCAGCGCCATCAAGAGGCCGAGGATTAGAAACCGCGCGGACAGCAGCCAGGCCATCATCGCGCTCGGATGTCGAATTGCAGGTAAACGGTATCTGCAAGGCCGATGCGCGACCCCGAAGGCAACGGCGTTTCGACGCCATTCTCCCGCTTCGTGCCATCCGCCTCCTCATACCCTCTCGGCAGCCGGCGGCCGTTGAGCGTGGTGCCGAGCGTGCTGAGGTCGATGATGAAGAAAGCGCCGGACGGCGCGTCCCGCCGGATTCGGACGTGCTCGCGGGAGACATCGACGGACGAATCGATTCGCACGTCGGCTCTGTAGGCGATGCCGCCGCGACCGATCACCGTCGAGTCGCGAACCACGTCGAACACATGCGTCCCGCTGTTGTCCTCGTATTGCAGCCGGGCATGCGGCGTCGAGGACACGGCAGCCGTGGGACTCACGGTTTCTTCCCGTCTGGTCGTGCGTTGGCCCACGTGGACGGTGGTGATCCGCCGAGTACGCTGGCCGGCTCCGAGTTCGTCGCCCGAGGATGGCAGGACGAGCTCGGAGTGAATCAGGATGTCGCCAACGGAGAGCTCCTGATCCGCGTCGGGATGAAACTCAATTTGCCATTCACGCGCGGCGTTCTCGATTGGGAGCGGACCGCCGGTCAGCCGATCGATGTATCGACGATAGACCGGAGGATTGTTGAGCTTGCGCAACTCGTCCTCGAGCGCGCGCACCGTTTGTTCCTGCAGCACCGAAAGGATTCCTTCGATCCTCGCGTATTCCTCGGGGTGCAGATACACGACAAACCGGTTGGGCGCGAGCGTCGAGTATTTCAACGGCTCGAGGTTGCTGCGCATGTTTTCGAGAACGGCATCGATGAGGTCGCGTGCAGGACGCTTCGACGACGCGACGGGCTGCGGATTCATGCGGCTGGTGGACGACACGTTCCTCTAGAAACGATACGAAGGACGGACGCGGAAAGATCGACTCCCCGCCTGTGACCAATACGATCAACGGGGCGCGAAGTTGCAGAAAAGAGCGCGGGCGCCGGGACTTACTGCGCAGTCTTGAGCAGGACGAGGATCTCGCCCGGGCGGACGAGGCCGAGGTCTTGACGAGCGACAAACTCTAACGTGACGGGATCCTGCTGAAGGCGATGGACCTCAGCTCGCATGCGCGCATTTTCGCGCTTCAACGCATCGAGCGCCTGTGCGGCACTGTCGAGTTCTCGACCGGCCAGGCGCGTTTGCGACAATCCGCGTTCACCGACCAGCGCTTCCACGAGGAGTGCGCACGCCACGAACACGAGCGCGAGTCGAATGTGCCGCGCACGCCGCTGCTGCTGCGCTGCTTTCACCACAGCTGGACGCTCAGGAACAGTCATCGGCCGCGAACGTACCAGATGGTAGTGAAAAGTACAAGCAAAAAAGCGCCGCGCGACGCCGCACCAATGAGGCGGACAGACAGATCGAGCCGGCTTGTCCCGCGATCGTGCGGGCTGTTATGATGAGGGTTCAGTTCTGCACGTTCTTCCGGGCCGAGGTAGCTCAGTTGGTAGAGCACACGCCTGAAAAGCGTGGTGTCGGCAGTTCAATTCTGCCCCTCGGCACCATATTCAACTTCGCTCGGTGGGGCGACAGGCCTACTGACTCCAGTAGTACGCCCGGCCCTGGTTCCAGTTCACAGCAAAGATCAAGTCGCCGGCTCGGCTCCGATACAGGCGAGTCCCGGTCGACGCCAACTGGCTGCCATCGATCGGTTCGCGCAGCATTCGCGGCCACCACTCGATCCGGGCCGGTATGTCGCTGCGCAGCCCGTCGGCGCGGATCTCATCCGCCGACAGGAGCGCACGCAACATGCCTTGCTCGGCAGGCGGAAATTCGAACAATCCCCATCGCTGCGGCGTGCCGGGCACGTGCCCTTCGCGAAGATCGTGCGACCCCGTGGGCAGCCCGTCTGGAATAAACCCTTTCGCGATCGCGCCAGCCTGGCGTGCCTCCGCCAGCGTGCCATATGAGGTCGTCTGCGACTTGATGCCGGCACAGCTCGCCAGGAGCAAAACCAGGATCGCGACAACAGAGCGGCGAAATCGTTTCACGATCTCGCAAACCATTCTGCGTACAACGCGGGTCGTCGATGCTGCATGAACAGTCGATCGGCGTGCGACGACCTGACCTGCTGGAGATCGATATCGGCGAAAAGAATCGCGTCCTCCAGACGAGGCGCGCGCGAGAGCACCGCGCCGTCTGGCGCACACACGAACGACTCTCCCCCGAACGTCAGACATGTCTCGGCGCCGACCCGGTTGCACAGCGCCACGAAGTAGCCGTTCTGGAAGGCCGCAACTCGCATCTCGGCTTCATAGAGTCCTTCGGGCCATTCATCGACGGCGCCGGCCTGTGGAACGACGACCAGATCCGCACCATTGAGCTTGAGGGCGCGCATATATTCCGGATAGTGGCGGTCGTAACAGATGGCAACGCCGATGGCCCCCGCCTTCGTTCGGTACACCGGCGCGCCCGTGTCACCAGGGGTGTAATACCCCTGCTCGTGGAAGCACGCGTAGTCCGTAATATGGATCATCCGCGTCCGTCCAAGAAGCG
>JBPYFA010000599.1:0-7711 GCA_051986585.1 Vicinamibacterales bacterium
GCTGCTGGCGCGTACGACGACGTCGTTCGGCCCGTCGTTCGTCGAGCGGGCACTGACCGCCGGCGAGGGAAAAGTGAGCGTCGGCGTAACGTTCAGCTCTACCAACTACGACAAGCTCTCGGATTTTTCGCTTTCCAACCTTCCACTGGGATCGGTCAGCTCGAGTTCGCCGATTGTCGCGGGCACTACGACCGGCAATCTGAAGATTTCGAGCACGACGGTTGCAATGTCAGGCAACGTTGGAGTGACTCCGAAAATTGATGTCGGCGTCGTGGTGCCGCTGGTCACGGTGAAGTTGTCCGGGACGTCCGCCTTCGTCAACGGCAACGGGGTGGTCGGCCGGCTGGTCGAGACCAACAATGTGTTCTCAGGCCTCGGCGATATTGCGGCGATGGCGAAATTCCGGATTCTTCAGTTCAAAGGGCCCGACGTTCCTGATCCGGGTGGGCTTGCCGTCAATGTCGCCATGCGTCTGCCGACCGGCGATCGCGATAACCTCCGCGGACTCGGCGTGACGCGCACGATGGGATCGCTGGTGGCCTCGTTTGGCAAGGGACCATTGAAGCCACATGGGTCGGTGAGTTTCGAGTATTGGAATAAAGCGCTCGACGTCCCGAACGATCACTTGAAGAATCAGTTCCAGTACAACGGCGGCGTTGAAGTGGTCGCCGCGCCGAAGCTGACGTTCCTTGCCGATTTCATTGGACAGCGAGTGCTCGGCGCGGGCCCGGTCGAGCTCGGCGCCGTAACGCCGATCGCCGGATCCGGTGCGACCGCGGCGCAAGCCCTGGTCTTTGCCGATGGAAGCTTGAATAAGGTCACGTTCATTCCGGGCATGAAAGTGAACCTGATTGGCAAGATGGTGCTGTCGCTGAATGCAATCGTCACCATGACGAACAATGGTCTGCACGCGGAGATCACTCCGGTTGCCGGCCTCAACCTGACCAAGTAGCCATGCGGAAGCATCTTCTCGCCCTACCGTTGTTTGCTGCAATCTTGCTCGCTGGATGCAAGAGTGAACCGCCCGTCGGTCCCGGCGTGGTCAAGATCACGGAGACCACGACGTCGGTGCCAACCACCACGACGACGACGGTGCCCAATCCAACGGTGTCGTTGTTTGCGTTCTCGCCGCAGACGCCGCAGGTCCTGCAGGCGGTGAACTTTGACGGATCGCTGTCGACGCCGGGCACCGGGCGCACCATCGTCCGCTACGCCTGGGACTTCGGCGACGGCGAGACAAAGACCGGCGTGAAGACGACGCACGATTATCCGGTCTCTGGCGTGTACCTGGTCACGCTCGTGGTCACCGACGATTCCGGCGCGACGGCACGATCGTCTCAGCCGGTCACCGTTCGGCCGGCGATTCCGTAGGGCCTGACCCTTCCCGGTTCGTTGCACGCGACGACACGCGTTCAGTAGCATCAGCCATGGCGCTCGTCGTCCGCTTACCCGACGGCCAGACGTTCCGATTCACCTCGTCATTCCACATTGGCAGAGATCGCGGCTGCGAGGTGGAACTTGCCGACGCGCAGGTCAGCCGCCGGCACGCCGAAGTGTCGCTCGTCAACGGCGAATGGATTGTTCGCGATCTGCAAAGCAGTAACGGCCTGTTCGTCAATGGCCGGCGGACCGACTCCGCACGAATCGGCGACGGGGTGGCGGTCACGTTGGGAGCTGAGGGCCCGACGCTTCATATCGAACCGGAACGCAGCGCCAAACCGTTGCACGATCGCGACGACAAAGGTGGAGAGGATTCGATCGAGGCGTACGCGGAACGCTATTTCGGCTCCGATGAAGACGACGAGTCGGTCGGCGGGCGCACGTTGATGATCCGCAAGGCGTATCAGAAGGTGCAACAGCAGCAACGGCGCACGCAGCGGTTGACGATTGCGGCGGTTGCCCTGATTGCACTCGCCGCAGCGGGCTACGCTTTCTATGCGCATCGCGTGATTGCGCAGCAGATGGACCAGGCGCAGGCCATCTTCTACGGAATGAAGCAGCAGGACGTTCTATTCGCGGAACTCGAGCAGAAGCTTGGAGAGGCAGGCAACGCGCCTGCCCAACAGCAGGTCGCGGCATACATGGCCGAACGTCAGCGGATGCTGAACGACTATGACCGGTATGTCGCGGGTCTCTTCGACAAAAAGCTCAACGACAAAGAGAAGCTCGTTCTGCGAGTGACCCGCATGTTTGGTGAGTGCGACGCCGCTGCGCCCCCCGATTACATCGGTGAGGTGATGCGCTACGTCGAGAAGTGGCGGTCAACGGGGCAGTTCGCCAACGCTGTGAAGCGCGCACAGGCCGGGGGTTACGCGCAGAGAATTGCATCGGCGTTTATGGCTCAGAACCTTCCGCCGCAATACTTCTATCTGGCAATGAGGGAGAGCGGATTTGACCCGCACGCAGTTGGGTCGCCGACGCGCTGGGGTTTCGCCAAGGGCATGTGGCAATTCATTCCCGACACCGGAAGGCGTTTCGGACTCAACATCGGACCGCTCGCGGCCCAGCCGAGCGTCGATCAGTTCGACGATCGGTTCAACTGGGAGAAAGCAACGCCTGCGGCCGCGAGATACATCAAGGAGATTTACTCGACCGATGCCCAGGCATCCGGGCTGCTCGTGATGGCGTCGTACAACTGGGGAGAGGTCAGGGTGATCGATATCTTGAAGAAGATGCCGCAGAACCCCAAAGACCGCAATTTCTGGAAGCTGCTTGCGGAACACAGGGAACAGGTCCCGCTTCAGACCTATGAGTACGTCTTCTACATCGTCGCGGCGGCGGTGATCGGAGAGAACCCGCGACTGTTCGGATTTCCGTTCGACAACCCGCTCGGATTTCTGCCGCAGGCGCACTGATTCGGGTCGATTGGCATTTGGTAGGATGCCCACCCATGGCAGACGGCCCGGCTCTCGATTTTGGCGCCATCGTGCACGGGCTACGCCTGGCCATCTTCGTCTTTCGGCGGACACGAGTTCTCTATCAGAACGAAGCCGCGGTGAAGCTGCATGCCAGGCTGCAAAAGGAATATCAGGCAGATCTCGTCGTCATGCTCCGCGACCACCTCTTACGGATGTTGGAACTCGATCCGGCCGCGCCAACTCCGCCGGCCGTCACGCTTCTCACCGACGCTCGCGGCGAGCCGTTGTACGTTCATGTGCTACCGGTAGGGGACGGTCGCGATCCCGACATCGCGGTCAGCGTCCGGGAACTCGGGATCGAGCGAGAGGCGTTCGCCAGGCGCTATGGCCTTTCGCCGCGCGAAGCGGAGGTCGCCGAGCTGGTGCTTCGAGGCTACCCGAATCCCGTGATCGCCACCACGTTGGGAATCGCGCCGACGACGACGAAGCGGCATTTGACCCGGATCTTCGACAAGATTGGCGTCGATTCACGCACCCAGCTGGTAAGCCGGCTGGCTTAGTCAGGCGAAATAAATTCGAAGGTACGTTCGGCCTCTTGATGACGACAGTACTACCAAAGTAGCATTGGCCGCATCCAGCGCTGGCCGTTAGACTTCCTGCCTCCACATCGAGGAGCCCACGTGCTCGAAGCCCATGGTTTGAGCGATCGCGGACCTGTCCGCAAGTCCAACGAAGACTGCTTCGTGAGCGATCCGGCGCTCCGGTTGTTCGTTGTCGCCGACGGCATGGGGGGACACTCTGCCGGGGAAGTGGCCTCGAACCTTGCGGTCGAAACGATCGCCGGTTTCATTCAACGAACCGAGGAAGACGGCGAGTTCTCCTGGCCCTACGGCATCGAACCGAGCCTGTCCTTCTCTGGGAATCGGTTGCGAACCGCCGTTCACCTCGCCAACCGGCGGGTGTTTCGAGCGGCGGAACGGTACGACGAATACACCGGGATGGGAACGACCGTGGTGGGCGCGCTGATATCTGGCACCCGCATGGCGGTCGCCAACGCCGGCGACAGCCGCCTGTATCTGTTGAGCGGCGGGACGCTGACCCAGCTCACACGGGACGACACCTGGGCGGCGACCGTGCTGGCATCGAAAGGGAGCGCCGAAGTTGCCGCGGCGCCTGAGTCCATGCGGCGAGTGCTGACCAACGTGATCGGCGCTCGCGAACAGACCGACGTCCGGATGACGGAACACGATCTGACCGCGGGCGACGCCATTCTCCTGTGCTCGGACGGCCTTCACAGCGTTCTCGACGATCGCGCCATAGAAGCCGTAGTCGTCGGCGGTGATACCGCGGCCGAAATCGTGACCCGTCTGATTCAAAAGGCGCTGGCGCAGGGCGCCAGAGACAACCTCACGGCCGTGTTTGCCCGGTTCGACGGAGCCTAGGCGTGGATCCAGAACAACCACCACCACGACGCCGGCTTCCCACCAGCATCGGCCGGTATCGAATCGTGGACCGTCTCGGCAAGGGGGCGATGGGGGTCGTCTACAACGCGCACGACAGTCTCATGGAGCGGTCGGTTGCGATCAAGGTGATGATGACCGACCTTGAAGACGATCCGGAAACGAGCACGCGCTTTTATCGCGAGGCTCGCGCGGCCGGGCAACTGGTCCATCCGAACATCATCACGATCTTCGACATGGGAGAGGACGACGGGCGCCCTTTCATCGTCATGGAGCTGCTGGCCGGGCAGACGCTCAACAAGTACATGGAGCGTCCGGAAGCGGCGGACATCGAAACCAAAATCGAGCTGATGCTTCAGATCTGCGCCGGCCTGCATGCGGCGCACTCGCACGGGATCTTTCATCGCGACGTCAAGCCCGGGAACCTGCTCGTTCGTCCCAACGGGGAGCTGAAGATCGTCGACTTCGGGATTGCTCGCCTGGCGTCGTCGAACATGACGGCCAGCGGACTGATCGTCGGTACGCCCGACTACATGTCACCCGAGCAGGCGCGTGGTCCGGACGTCGATCAACGCTCCGACATCTTCTCGGCCGGTGCCGTGTTCTATTTGATGCTGACCGGGCGCAAGCCGTTCACCGCGTCGGATCCGATCTCGGTGCTGGCGAAAGTGCAGACCGAAGCGCCGTTGCCGATCCGCGACACCGAGGCGCCGGCGCCGCTCGCCCGGCTGGTCTTGAAGGCGCTCGCGAAAGACCCGGCTGATCGTTATCAAAACTGTTCGCGGATGATTGCGGAGCTCGAGCACATCAAGCGCGATCTGGAAACCGAAACGAAGCAGTGGATCGACGAGTGCGGACAGCGGATTCAGGCGCTCGAAGCGCTGACACGGCAGCGGCGTACTATCATCGCCGCGCTCGACATCGTCCCTCCACCGCAGGATCTCGAGCAGGCTCGGCTCGATCTCGCCAGCAAGCTGTCGCTGTTGACCGAGCCGTACCGCCAGCGGGCGACGTCGGAGCTCCTCGGCGAGATCAAGAGGCAGCAGGAGCACGTGGCGCAGGAAATCGAGCGCTGGCAGAAGGCGCTGGCGAGCGTCGAGGAAGGTGTTCGCGTCGCCGGGACGGGCGCGACGCGCGAGGCGGTTGCTCACTTCGAGCAGGCACTCCAAATCGAGCCGGCGTCGAGGCGGGCCGCCGCCGAGGCCGATCGGTGTCGCGGTGCCATCGCGGCTCAGCGCGCGATCGACGAGCGCGCACAGGCGTTGCTGGAAGAGGCGAAACGAGCGGCGGAGGCGAAACAATGGCAGGCGGCGATCGTGCTGTGCAACGACGCGCTGCTGCTCGACAGCCGCGCAGCCGATGCGACCGCATTGAAACGCACGGCGGTCGCGGCGATTGAAGCCGAGACCCGCGAACGGAAGCTGGAGGCGGAGCGGGCGCTGGGCCGCGCCGAGACGCTCCGGCGCAAAGGCCGGTTCGAAGAAGCGACGGCAGAAATTACCCGAGCGAGGGAGCTGGATCCGAGCGGCGAGATCGATGCGGCGGAAGACCGTTTGAGAACATCGATCGCCGAGGCCGAGCGCGAGGCGCTGCAAAGCCGGCAGGCGACCGAGGCGATCAGCGCCGCGCGAACCGCATTTGCCGCCGGACGTCGCGCGGAGGCGATCTCGGAACTTCGGTCGTTTCATGCGACGGTGCCTCATGCCATGGCGGCGGCTGAGGTCGCGCGTCTCGAGACGGAAGCCAAACGAATCGCAGTCGAGGAGCAGCGGGCCGTCGAAACAGCGGAACACGCCAAGTCCGCTCAGGCCGCGCTCACCGCGGGCCATCCCGAGCAGGCGCTCGAATTAGCCGGACGCGCGCTCGCCATCGATCCAGGCCACGTGCTTGCCCGAAAGATATCCGGCCTGGCCGGCGCTGAAGTGAAGCAGCGCGCGGAAGCCAAAGTGCGCGAAGCCAAGGCGGCGCAGCTGCTCGACGAAGCCAAGGATCAGCTCGGGCGCGGCAAGTTCCAGAGGGCGCGCGAGCTCGTCTCGGCCGCGGCGGATCTGAACCCGGCCAATGACCGGCACAAGCGGATGCTGTCGCGTATTCAGGATGAAGAGGCACGAGTCGCCGCGGAGGCGGAACGACAGCGATTGGAGAGACAGCGGGCCAAGGCCGTGGCCCCGATGCTCGAACGGGCGCGAGCCGAATTCGCGCACGGCGACTTCGAGCGTGCGGCGTGGACCGCGGAGAATGCGCTCGCGGTCGACATTGATTGCAGCGAAGCCAAGCAGATCATGCGCGACGCCCGCGCGCAGTTACAGGCGAATCCGCAGAGCGCCGACGACACGGTCGATCTCACGAACGAGACCGCCCGGCAGGGGGATCCGGACGACACGGTATCGATGACGCGACCAGTCGGGATGTGGGAAAGGTTGACCGATGCGGTCCGGAAATGGACCGGATCGGGAACCTCGAACAAATGATCGGGTGGCTGTTTGTGGTTTGTGGGTTTCGTTCGTCCAGGCGATACAACCGACAAGGACAAACCGAAAACTGAAACTCAGAACCGAAAACCAAAAACCAAAAACTGAAAACCAAAAACTGAAAACCAAAAACTGAAAACCGAAAACCGACAACAGATACAGGCCTCGCTATTGACCAGTGACACAGGACGGAAAAGGTGGCCAAGTTAATTATCTTTCGCGGCGAGACGCAGGTTCAGGAGCACGAGCTGAAGGAACAGACCGTGCGCATCGGACGCGGCGCGCAGAACGACGTCGTGCTGGAGGATCCGGGCAAGGGTGTGTCGCGGCATCACGCGGAGATTCGCTTCGAGGGTGGTCGTTACACGCTGGTTGATCTGGAGAGCCAGAACGGAATCTGGGTTTCCGGCACGAGGGTCCCTTCCGTCGTTCTTCAACCAGGCGTGACGGCAGCTCTCGGTCCGTTCCGCTTGATGATGCAGGCACCCGCACCGGTGAGCGCGGTTGCGACCGTTTCGGCTCTTCCGTCGAATCCGGCGACCGAGCTCACGCAATTGTCATCGCGCACGGCTGCGCCGTTGGACCTCGACAGTCTCAATGCACCGGTGGACAAGGTGCTCTCGCCGAAACCGGCAGCCGAGAAGGTGCCGTCGCCGAAGCCGGCTGAAAAACCATCCGCGGCAAAGCCGATCGTCGAGAACGCGCCGGCCGCGCCGACACAGAAGCAGCCGCCGGTGCAGAAGACGATCCCGCCTCCAGCACAGAAAGCGGCGACGCCGAAACCCGTGACCGATCAAAAGCCCTGGTACTCGAGCGCACGCGTCCTCGGGTTGGTGGCCGCTCTGCTCGTCATTGGCCTCTCGGCGGTCATTGGCTACAAGGTGATGCGCAATGGGAATCAACCGGCCTGGGATCCGACGAC